>CAIZQQ010000043.1 GCA_903935175.1 uncultured Micrococcales bacterium | reverse complement strand
GGCGCAGGAGTTCACCGCCAACGTATCCGCTAGCGCCAGCAACGGCCACTGTGTAGACCATTAGGACTCCTTTATTTAGGCGCGCAGTTCTGCGCCGAATTTCTCCTTTGCGAGAGCAACTGCGTCGTCCTTGGCCGCAGTAGCCTCTGCCTGAGTGAGCGTGCGATCGGTTGCCCTAAACCGCAGTGCAAAAGTGAGTGATTTCTTGCCATCGGCAACATTCTGGCCACGGTAGTCGTCGATTAGGCGAACCTGTTCGAGCAACTCACCGGCACCGGCACGGATGACCGACAGCAGCTCAGCGGCTGGCAAAGTCGCATCGACCACGACCGACAGGTCTTGCGTAGCAGCAGGGTAGTTGTAAATCGGGGTGGCGGTAATCACGTCGGGAGCAACGGCATAGAGCTTCTCAAGATTGATCTCGAAGGCAGCAACGCGTCGTGGCAGGTTGCTTTCTAGAGCCAGTGCTGGGTCGAGTTCGCCAGCGAAACCGATGACTGCAATGTCTTCGCCGGTTTGAACCACAAGTTCGGCGGTGCGCCCGGGGTGGTAGCCCTTTGGCGAAGCCTGGCGAGTGGTTAGTTCAAGCCCAACAGCTCGTGCCACAAGACGAGCAGCGTGAATTGCGTCGCTGTAGTCGAAGTCGATGGCTGCAACGCCAACCTGGGTTTGCACGCGGTTGCCAAGTAGCAAACCAGCTAGGTGCCTTGGCTGGTCTGGAATTGTGGATTCAAGCTCGCTGAGCTGAGCTGCTGTAGGCATGGTCGTTCCGCTTGGCAGATCAGCAGCTTTCGCAACCTGACCGTCTGGCAAAAAGACCGAACCTTCTTCAAAAAGAGCTAGGTCGGTGATGCCTCTAGATAGGTTTCTAGCAGCCGCCTGAATTAGCGCGGGAAGAAGAGAGAGACGTAGCTCAGAGCTTTCTTCTTGCATGGCATTTGCCAAACGCACGGCACTTGCCGAATCGCTTGCGAACCAACGGTTTTCTGACTCGCTCAAGAACGGGTAGTTCAGCACTTCGGTCATCGAGTTGCCAACCAGCGCGGTTAGAACGGCACGACGCGACTTCTGACGCTTGGTAAGGCCGCGACCCGGAGGCGCAACCGGAAGGCTTGCCGGAATGCGGTCGTAACCGTTGATTCGAGCAACCTCTTCGACCAAGTCGGTTTTGTGACGAAGGTCTGGGCGCCACGATGGAGGAATGACTTCGAAGCCACATTCGACACGGGCCACGACACATCCGATTGCCTCGAGTGCGGTAACGATTTCGTCGTCGCTATAGTCAACGCCCACGAGCGCTGCGGCAAACCCCGCCGGCAACTCGACCGCGGCAACGGCCGGAAGGTTATTCAGGTCTGCGCCCAGGTTTTGACCGGCACCCTTGGCATGAACTTCGAGGAGTTGAATCACACGGGCCACCGCATAAGGTGCAACCTGAGGGTCGACGCCTCGTTCAAAGCGCTTTGATGCTTCGCTCGGCAACTTGTGTCGCCTGGCCGAGCGGGCGATGGTGATTGGGTCAAAGTGAGCAGCTTCGATGAGCACGTTCTTGGTGGTGCTGCTAACTTCGGTGCTCTCGCCACCCATGACACCGGCTAGGCCGATTGCGCCCGATTCGTCGGTGATTAGAAGATCTTCTGCGTCGAGCTTGCGAACCTGACCATCGAGGGTTTTCAGGGTTTCGCCAGCGTTGGCACGCCGCACGGTGATGCCACCCTTTAACTTGTCTAGGTCGTAGGCGTGCAGCGGCTGACCGAGTTCGAGCATTACGTAGTTGGTGATGTCAACGATCAGCGAAATCGAACGCATACCGGCCAGCTTGAGGCGGGTAACCATCCAGGCCGGGGTGGGCACGGTCGCATCTAGTTCTTTGACGGCACGAACATAGAAACGGTCGCAACCAACCTGGTCGCGAATCGGTGCCTGGTCGGCAATTTGCACGGAGAAGCCCTCAACATGCTCTGGCTGTGCGTGACCGATTGGATCGCGAAACAGGGTGTTGGTGGCGTGCGAGTATTCGCGAGCAACACCGCGGATGCTGAAGCAGTAGCCGCGGTCGGGAGTGACGTTCACTTCGGCAGCGACATCGGCGAGGTTCAGTAGCTCCATCGCGTCGGTGCCGACCTTAGGGTCTAGGCCCATTTCGTGAAGGCGGATGATTCCAGCGTGGTCGTCGCTAATGCCGAGCTCTCGAGCCGAAGCCATCATTCCGTCACTGATGTGACCGTAGGTAGAACGAGCCGCGATCTTGAAATCTCCGGGTAGAACAGCACCAGGTAGGCAAACCACAACCTTGTCGCCAACCTCGAAGTTGCCAGCTCCGCAGACGATGCCGCGAACATCCTCGCCGCCGTCGGCAGCTTTTGCACCTGCTGGTGCAACGCGAACCTGGCACCAGCGAATGGTTTTGCCATTGCTCTGCGGTTCGGCAACGAATTCGAGCACCTCGCCGACAACCAGTGGACCGGTTAGCCCGAACGAGTGAACGCCCTCTTCTTCGAGGCCGATTTTGACCAATTCGGCCATGACCGATTCGGCGGTTGAGTTAGAACGAAGGGTGGCTGCTTCGGCTAGCCATGACAGTGGAACGCGCATTTAGAGCACCACTCCAAACTGCTGGCTGAAACGAACATCGGCTTCGACCATGTCGTGCATGTCGAGAACACCGTTGCGGAACATCAGCGTGCGCTCGATGCCCATGCCAAAGGCGAAGCCCTGGTACTGCTCGGGGTCGATGCCAGCTGCACGCAAAACATTCGGGTTGACCATGCCGCAACCGCCCCACTCGACCCAGCGAGCGCCACCCTTGGCACCCGGGTGCCAAACGTCAAGCTCTGCCGAAGGTTCGGTGAACGGAAAGAATGATGGGCGCAAACGAATCTTGGCCTCTTCGCCGAACATGGCCCTGGCGAAATGCTCGAGGGTTCCGCGAAGGTCAGCCATGGTTAGACCCTTGTCGATGGCCAATCCCTCAACCTGGTGAAAAACCGGAGTGTGAGTGGCATCTAGCTCATCGGTGCGAAAAACGCGGCCTGGGCATAGAACATAGACCGGAAGTTCGCGCTCTAACAGCGAACGAACCTGAACCGGTGAGGTGTGGGTGCGAAGTACTAGGTGTGAATCGACTGGGTCGACAAAGAAGGTGTCTTGCATGGCTCGGGCAGGGTGATCAACGTCGAAGTTGAGTGCATCGAAGTTGAACCATTCGCTCTCGAGCTCAGGCCCTTCGGCGATTTCCCAGCCCATGCCAACAAAAATGTCGCTGATTTGGTCTTGTAAAAGCGAAAGCGGATGTCTGGCGCCAATCCCTGCAGGCACAGGCGCTGCAGTGACGTCTACCGATTCAGCGGCTAGCTTGGCAACTTCGTCGGCTTTGCCAAGTTCGGCTTCGCGTGCGGCAAAAGCGGCACCCAGCTCACCTCTGGCCTTACCGATCAAAGCACCGGCTCCAGCCTTTTCTTCGTGAGGAAGATTTTTCAAAGCGGCGTTTAGCTTTGCGATTGGAGACTGCTCACCAACTGTTGCATTTCGGCTTGCGCGAAGCGCGGCAATGTCGGTCGCTGCAGTGATTGCGGCCAGCGCCTCGGCGACCACTTGGTCGACGGTTGATGAGTTGATCGAAATGCTCTCAGACATAGGGTTTTAGCCTACCAACTAGCGGTTCTGGGCGAAGGCAGTGGCATACAGGCAAATACTTGCGGCGGTCGCGAGATTTAGGCTCTCGGCAGCGCCGTAAATAGGAACCGCAACCTGTAAATCGGCCAGTTCGAGAATGTGTGGTTCGAAACCCCAAGCCTCGTTGCCGAACATCCACAGGGTTGGTTTAGCCAGGATGCTCTGCTCGAGCTCGGGCAAAGTGGTGCCGCCCGCGGTGGCTGCAAAAACCTGGTAACCGGCCTGCTTGGCTGCAGCGATAGTCGCCTCTAGGTTTGCACCTAGAACTACTGGCAAGTGAAATATCGAACCGGTGGTCGAACGAACAACCTTTGGATTGTAGACATCCACGCTGTTTTCGCTGAAGATGACAGCATCTGCACCGGCAGCGTCGGCAGCGCGCAACACGGTGCCGGCATTGCCAGGGTCGCGGATGTTGGCCAAAAGGGCCAGAAGCTTCGGTTCGGCCGAAAGCACGTCTTCGAAAGAAACGTGAGCTTGCTCGCAAACCGCGACAACACCCTGTGGGGTGCGAGTGTCGGCTAGTGCGGCCAAAACTTGCTCGGTTACCTCGACAACTTCGACTCGAGCAGCGGCTGCCTTGGCAAATATTGCCTGGTTAGCCGAAATCACTTCGCCGGTGGCGAAGATTTCTCGAATTAGCTTGGGTCGGTCGAGCGCTTCTTTCAGGCCCTGAAGGCCTTCAAGCAGAAAGAGCCCGGTCTCAGACCGGGCATCTTTCTTATTGAGCTTGGCGACCCCGCGAACACGATTCGCTTTGGGATCGTTTAGCAAATCACTAGGCCTTTGGAGCCGAAGTGTCTGCAGGTAAAGCTGCCTTTGCGGTGGCAACGAGGCTTGCGAAGGTTGCAGGCTCGTTCACAGCTAGTTCAGCCAAGATACGACGGTCAACCTCAACACCGGCAAGGCCTAGGCCCTGGATGAAACGGTTGTAGGTCATGCCGTTGGCGCGTGATGCAGCGTTGATGCGCTGAATCCACAGGCGACGGAAGTCACCCTTGCGGGCACGACGGTCGTTGTACGCGTAAACCAACGAGTGAAGCATCTGCTGCTTCGCCATGCGGTAGAGACGTGAACGCTGGCCACGGTAACCCTTGGCGCGCTCAAGTACTGTGCGACGCTTCTTGTGCGAGTTAACCGCGTTTTTTACTCTTGCCATTTTTTACTCCTAAAGTCTTTCTCTACTTGCCGAGCTGGGTCTTGATGGTCTTGAAGTCAGCAGCCGAGACAACCTGGTCTTGGTTTAGACGACGGGTACGACGGCTCGACTTGTGCTCGAGGTTGTGGCGCATGTTGATCTGCTGCTTCATAAGCTTGCCGCTGCCGGTGAAGCGAAAGCGCTTCTTGGCACCTGAGTGAGTTTTCTGCTTTGGCATTACTTTCTCCTTCTAATGTTGCAGCCTTACGCTGCTGGTGTTTCTGCTTCGGTTGACTTCGCGGATGCCTTGTCGGCAGCGCGCTTTGCATCAGCCTTAGCTTCAGCCTTGTTACGAAGTGGACCAATGACCATAACCATGTTGCGACCGTCAATAGACGGGGTCGATTCGACCGAACCGAACTCGGTTACTTCTTCAGCCAACTTCTGTAGCAGCTTGATGCCCATCTCTGGGCGTGACTGCTCGCGACCGCGGAACACCACGATCACTTTGACCTTGTCGCCAGCCTTTAGGAAGCGCTCGATCTGGCCACGCTTGGTGCCGTAATCGTGTGCGTCAATCTTGAGTCCGAAACGTACGGTCTTGAGAACGGTGTTGACCTGGTTCTTGCGGGCTTCGCGAACTTTCTGGGCTGCTTCGTACTTGAATTTTCCGAAGTCCATAATTTTCGCGACCGGAGGCTTCGATGTAGGTGCAACTTCGACTAGGTCAAGATCTTGTTCTTGGGCCATGCGAAGTGCATCTTCGATGCTAACTACTCCGATTTGCTCGCCTGCTGATCCGACTAGTCGAACCTCAGGCACACGGATGCGCTCATTAATACGTGGATCGCTGATTGCTGCTCCTAAAGGTAATGTGACAAACGGCCACACCTTCGGGTAAAAAACCCTAGAGCGCACAGAAACGAAAGTTTCCAAAGCTTTACCCGGCCATCTTGTAGAAAGCGATGAACGCGGGTGGGAAATGAATCCACTTCTGACCGAGTTGACCTCGGAGCCATGAGATAGCCTAGCAGAAAGAGTTCAAAAGGAGAACCCCCAAAGATGTCTGAATCTCAAGAATCATTTTCGTTCACTGACGTCAGTGGAGAGATCAGAGACATCGCCGAGGTTCCCGCTGTTGAAATCATCAACACCACCGCGGTTCACCTGATGAGCGCGGCCGCGGTACAGGTTGGACTCGGCGAAGACGGGCACCCAGCCGACCTCGATGAGGCACGCAAGTTGATCACCGCTCTGGCTGGACTAGTTACCGCCGCAGCCGCCGAGGTTGGCGACCACCACGCGAGGCCACTTCGAGACGGGCTACGTGCTCTTCAGCTGGCGTTCCGCGAAGCATCCGTGATTAAAGACGCCCCAGGTGCTGGCCCCGGCGAAAAATACACCGGTCCGGTTAACTAAACGAGTTTTACCCTCAGCGAATCGACGAATTCGGCCACGGCCTCGCTCGCGGCGAGCGCTTTGGCGAGTTGTTGCATAACCTCATCAAGCTCATCTCGCGACATTCCTGGCTTTAGCGTGAGCTCGAGCTGAACCTCGGCAGCGACCAGGCGCGAAAGCGGGTCGCAATCGCTCAACTCGAACTTCAAAATCTCTGGGATGCTCGCGGTAGCCTCGGCAAAGGCCGAACTTACTCGATCATCACGAACCGGATGCACCCAAGCAAGCCCCTGCCCAATAGCCGCGAGCGCTGGGCGACGCACCACGAACTCGGTGTCGTTGCCAGCGTCGAGCACGATTCGGGTGTTGCCCTCTTGCGCGGCGGCGATTGCTGCCTTCTGTGCCGAAACCGGCACGGGGCGAGCGGTCGGGTTCCAGATCGCCATGGCCGCAACTGAGCTGAACACCGGCAGAGCATCCTGGCCGTCTGGAGTTTCGACCGTAACGATGGCAAGGTCTGCGCTCTTGTCGACCGTTTGGCCGTGAGCACCCTCGCCCGACTCCCCCAACTCTGCGAGAAGTGGAATCAGCACGCGCGCGCCTGACAGTGCTGCAACAACCTGTTCGTTTGAACCCGAGCCAGAGGCTAGTGCGCGGATGCTCGCCACCAGGGCTTC
>CAIZQQ010000042.1 GCA_903935175.1 uncultured Micrococcales bacterium | reverse complement strand
TGTGAGCATCCACGCTTCTCGACTGCGGAATGTAGCCAATCTTGCGCGAGCCCGTGGTCACCGGCTTGCCGTCGAGCAGAATCTGCCCTGAAGTGAGCTGCTCTTGGCCAAGAATCGCACGCAGCAGACTGGTCTTGCCCGACCCGTTCGAGCCGATGATGGCGATGAATTCGCCCTGCGCCACGTCGAGGTTGAGGTTGCTCCACAGTGGGCGCTCGTCGAATCCGAAAGTCGCCGCTTGGATGCTCAGCACCGGCCCGCCACCACTAGAGGTTGCGCGGCTCGAGCCAGGTGCGTTGCTCGTCACTAGGGACGTGCTCCTTCGACGATCATGTCGAGAGCCGAGGTCATCATTTCGAAATAGTCGCCAGAGTATTCGCCAGTGTCAGGGTCTTGCGGCAGAAGTTCTCCGAACGCATACGCGGCCGAGGGGTAGGAGCTGAGCAGTTCCTCAATCTGGGCCGTCGACGTGCTGGAGTTCACCACCACAAACTTGGCCTGCTTGAGGGCTTCCTTTGCTTCGAGCATTACGGCAGGTGCCACATCGCGTTCTTCTTCGATTGCCTCAAAGAATTCTCCAGGGGTGATGTCGACCATGCCGGTGTCTTGAAGCAGGTAGTAAATCAGTGGCTCGGTGGCGAACACCTTTTCGCCGCCCCAAGCGCTGGCGATTTCTGAGGTGCGAATCTCGATCAACGAAATCTGCGCCTCAAACTCGGCGAGGTTCGACTCGTAGGTAGGTGTGCTGTTTCTGTCAACGGTTTCGAGCGCCGAGAAGATCACGTTGCCCACATCTTTCACCTGGCTCGCGCTGTACCAAATGTGTTCGTTGCGGGTATCGTCGTCGCCCGATGCAACATAGGCGTTGATCAAAATCGCAGGAGTCTCATCGGCCTCAACCATTTGCTCAACGAAGTCGTCGTATCCACCACCGTTCATGATCACAATGTCTGCGTCTTGCACGGCGAGCTGGTCGCGGGCGCTGGCCTCAAACGAGTGCGGGTCTTGGTTCACGTTGTCGATGAGCGCGGTCACGGTGGCCTCTTCGCCGGCGATTTGGTAGGCGATGTCGCCCCACACGTTGGTGCTGGCCACGATCTTGATTGGGCCGGTGCCCTTTTGCCAGCGGGCTTGGCCGGTGCAGCCGGTGAGGGTGAGTGCGGCGAGTGAAAGCGCGAGGATGCTCGCAACGGTCTTAGCGAATATTGAACTCTTCATGTCTCAACTTTAGGGCTTGTTGATAATGATTGTCAATAAGATTAGAAGTCGAACCCTGGCCCGACTATGGCCACAAAAAGAGCGATGTAGATCACTAGGGCTACAAAGCCCAGAGCCATGAACACGTAGCCGAGAATTAGGCCCGTCTTTGCAAGCCCAATGTTGCTCGACGGTATTTCGCCGCGCTTCATTTGGCTGAGTGCGATGTGTCCCACGATGATGCCGAGAAGTGGAAAGAGGATGCCGCCGATAAGTGCGACCAGTGGAAGCTGGCTCTCTGGTCGCATGTAACCAGGCTGGCCGTAGATCGGTGCACCGGTCTGTGGGTCGTAACCGACCGGTTGGGTCTGCGCTGGCTGTGCGTAGATTGGCGCTCCGGTCTGTGGGTCGTAACCGATTGGTTGATGGTTCGTCATGGTTGGGGCTCCTGCAAATGCGTTGGTGTTTGAGTTGCTGGCTCGCGAATCCCTTAGAACTAGAACGGCAATCCAGGCAACGATGACGTTGATGATTAGCAAAATCAAGCCAATGATTTCAACCATCGAGGATTCGTCAACCGGAGCAAAGTTCCTAAGCAAACTCACGAAGTCCACTGACTCGATGCCGTAAGTGATCGAAATATAGACGGCGTCTAGGATGATCGCGACTATCGCTGGCACTACATAGGCGGCCGTAGCGACGATGGCGTGCCTCTTTATGTCGCGCTTAATGATGGCGAAGTATGCCGCACCAAAAGCCAATAGAGGGGTTAGAGCAAAAACCAGCAGGTACATCCAAGTTATAAAGGGTGCGACGTTGTCTGGGCTTTGCGCCCATTCGATCACGTCGGGAACCCAACTAAACGATTGGAGCGAGAAGACTCCGGCCAATAGCGACAGGATTCCCGAGATCATCAGCAGTGGCTGAATGACTGGTTTCTTGGCTACGGCAGCCTGATTCAAGCTCTGGTTAGGTTCTTCGACCTGGTTGGTTGTGTCTGACATTTCCCCTGCTTTCTTGTCTGTTGCAAAAACTAATCGAGAAGTAGCGCTGGCTCTTCGATAACCGAGGCCACATCTTGCACAAAGCGCGAGGCCACATCGCCGTCAACCACGCGGTGGTCGAAGGTTGCGCCGATGGTGGTTACCTGGCGAATCTGAATCTCGTTATTGACCACCCAAGGCTTGGGGCGAATCGAACCAAGAGCAACGATTGCAACTTCGCCCGGGTTCAAAATCGGGGTACCGGTGTCAACACCGAAGACACCGATGTTGGTGATGGTGATGGTTCCGTCTTTCATGTCAGCCGGAGTCGTCTTGCCATCGCGAGCGGTTGCGGCCAGCTGCCCAATCGCCTCGGCGAGCTCAAGCATCGACATCTTGTCGGCATCCTTGATGTTCGGAACAATCAGACCGCGCGGGGTTGCCGCCGCGATGCCGAAGTTCACAAAGTTGTGCACGATGATTTCTTCATCGGTGAAGGTCGAGTTCACCATCGGGTTGCGGCGAATCGCCCACATCATCGCCTTGGCCATGATGAGCAGCGGGGTCACCTTGACGCCGGCGAAGTCGGTCGAAACCTTGAGGCGCTTGACGTATTCCATGGTGCGGGTTGCGTCGACGTCTACGAAGATGCTCACGTGCGGAGCGCTGAATGCGCTCGAAACCATCGCGTTAGCAATCGCCTTGCGAACGCCCTTAACGGGGATGCGCTCCTCGCGCTCACTCTTAGGCTCAGGTGTTGACAGGTTGCGGAACACCGAAGCCTGCTGGGCTCCGCCGACCACGTCTTCGCGAGTGATCTCGCCGTTGAGGCCGGTGCCGCGCACCTGAGTTAGGTCTACGCCGAGGTCTTTGGCAAGTTTGCGAATCGGTGGCTTGGCAATCACGCCGTCGCCGGCAGCCATCGGGGCGATACCGCCAGCGGCTGCTGCCGAAGCAACAACGGGGATGGCCGTGGTGGCGAGTGCCGGTGGGTTACCGCCTGCAGCGCTCGGGTTGACCGGCATGTCGACCGGGCCTGGGCGTCGTCGGCGCGAAGAACCGACCGAGTTCGAAACTCCGTAACCGACCAGGTTGGGGGACTTTTCTTCTGATGCGACGGTGGCTGCGACATCCGCCACTGCTTGGTGAGCGCTGGCGGCGGCTTCGGCGATAACCGGAATCGAGGTGGTAACTGCAGAGCTGACCGCATTGTCGTCGACGGTCACCGAAATGATTGGCTTGCCAACCTCTACGGTGTCGCCCTCTTTGGCAAGTAGCTCGCTAACCACACCCGCGAATGGCACGGGGAGTTCGACGAGCGATTTTGCGGTTTCGATTTCAACCACAATCTGGTTCACGGTGACGGTGTCGCCAACGGCAACCTTCCAAGAAACGATTTCGGCCTCGGTCAGGCCTTCACCGACATCCGGAAGGTTGTAATAGGCGAGTTGTGTCATTCGATCCTCTTAAGTAGCTCAGCACTCGGTCGACCGCTTCGAGAATGCGGTCTGCGTCAGGCAAGAATACTTCTTCGAGCTTGGCTGCGGGGTATGGAACATCGAAACCGCCAACGCGAAGCACCGGGGCTTCTAGGTGGTAGAAGGCCTTCTCGGCAACGCGCGCTGCAATTTCGCTGCTGATCGAAACAAAGGTGCTTGCCTCGCTTGCAACGATGAGGCGGCCGGTCTTTTTCACCGAATTGATGATGGTGTCAAAGTCGATTGGCGAAAGTGAGCGAAGGTCGATGACCTCGATGCTGATTCCCTCGGATGCTGCAATTTCGGCAGCCTGCAGAGCCACCGCCGTCATCGGACCATAGGTTGCGATCGTGACCTGAGCGCCCTCTTGCAAAACTCGAGCCTGGTGAGGCCCCATCGGAGGCTCGTCGAGATTGACTGGGCCTTTTTGCCAGTAGCGTTTTTTCGGCTCGAAGAACATCACCGGGTCGCTCGATTTGATGGCCTGTTGAATCATCCAGTAGGCATCGTTCGGGTTCGACGGGCTAATCACGCGCAAACCTGCGGTGTGTGCGAAATAAGCTTCGGGGCTTTCGCTGTGGTGCTCGACCGCACCGATGCCGCCACCGTAAGGCACTCGAATGACAACCGGCATCGGGGTGAAACCCTCGCTGCGGTTTTGCATCTTGGCTAGCTGGGTGGTGATTTGGTTGAAGGCGGGAAAGATAAAGCCATCAAACTGAATCTCGGCTACCGGACGATAGCCGCGCATGGCAAGTCCGATTGCGGTTCCGACAATGCCAGATTCGGCGATCGGTGAGTTAAAAATTCGGCTGTCGCCAAATTCTGCGTGGATGCCTTCGGTTACGCGAAACACGCCGCCGAGCTGTGCCACGTCTTCACCGAACAGAATGACCTTTTCGTCTTCCTGCATGGCTTTGCGCAAGCCGGCGTTGATGGCCTTGGCGATCGAGAGTTCTACGAAATTGCTCATGCGTGACCTGCCTCGCCAAAGCCGGCTTCGTAGCGCTTTAGCCAGTCGAGTTGCTCTTCAATGAGCGGATGCGGTTCGGAGTAGACGTACTTAAACATGTTCTCGGTCGGCGGTTGCGGTAGCGCAAAGGTCGCCTCACGAATCTCGGTGGACAGTTTTTCGCCAGCTTCGGCAACTTCGTCGAAGAAGTCCTGGCCGATTCCCTGGCGACGCAAGAAGGTTTCGAAGCGAATCAGTGGGTCGCGCGCCTTCCAGTACTCAACCTCGGCCGAATCGCGATATTTGGTTGGGTCGTCAGAGGTGGTGTGAGCACCGATGCGGTAGGTTAGCGCCTCGATCATGTAAGGCCCAGCACCTTCGCGTGCGTCATCCATGTGCTTTGCTGTTGCGGCATAAGAAGCCAAGACATCGTTGCCGTCGATGCGAATGCCTGGAACGCCGAAGCCCTCTCCGCGTTGAAAAAGTGGAACCTTGGTTTGGCTGGCTACCGATGACGAGATGGCCCACTGGTTGTTTTGGCAAAAGAAGACGAGGGGGCTGTTGTTGATGGCGGCGAACAAGAAAGACTCGCTGACGTCGCCCTCGGCCGTAGCGCCATCACCGAAATATGAAATCACCGCAAGGTCGTTCTCTAGGTCTCCGTTGCCAACCTTGCCGTCCATCTTCACGCCCATGGCGTAGCCGGTTGCGTGCAAAACCTGGCTGCCCAGAACAATCGCATATAAGTGGAAACGTGTTTCTACCGGGTCCCAGCCACCGTGGTTTACACCGCGAAGCATTTTGAGAATCGACATTAGGTCGATTCCGTGGGTAATCGCTACTCCGTGCTCACGATAAGACGGAAAAATGTGGTCGTTGTGACCGACGCCATAGCCCGAACCGATTTGAGCTGCCTCTTGACCGATGGCTGGCACCCAAAGTCCGAGCTGACCCTGACGCTGCAGAGCTTCGGCTTCGCGGTCGAAGCGGCGCATGCGCGCCATATCGCGGTAGAACTTCAGAAAATCGGCTTCGGTTAGACGGTCGATGTATTTGCCGTACTCAGCCCATTGCTTTGGAACGCCATATTCACCCTCTGGAGAGAGCAGTTGCACCATCGGCACGTTGGGGGTTTCTTGGGCAGTCACGAGTTCCAATTTAGTCGCTAGGTGCGAGAATCGTTCTATGAAACGTTTTCTAGTTGGCACTGTCATCAACGCTCTTGGCCTCTGGGCCGTAACCGCATTGGTTCCTGCAATCAAGCTGGTTCCATACGGCGGCTCAGATATCTGGAGCACGATCTTGTCTTACCTACTCGTTGGCCTCATCTTTGGTCTGGTCAACGCGATCATCGCCCCGGTAATCAAAATTGTCGCTCTTCCTCTCTACCTGCTCACTTTTGGCCTCATCTCCCTCGTGATCAACGGCTCTCTGCTGCTGTTTGTCGCTTGGTTGAGCAGCCTGCTCGATGGCGGAACCTTCAGCATCGACGGCTTCACCACCACCGGTCTGAGCATCGAATCGTTCGGTTGGGCCATTCTGGGCGCCCTGATCATGTCGATCGCCTCGTTCATCAGCCGCGGTCTGTTCAAGGCTTTGCGCATTCTCTAGCCATCAATCGGCTTTAGCTCGAAGGTCTGCGTCTCAACGAGGCGCAGGCCTTCGAACTTTTTGAGCACGGTTTCGCGAATTCGCGTGACACCAACCGCGTCGTCTTCGTCAATCAACTTGGATGTTTCGACATAACTCTCGAGCTCGTGCGCGGTCAGCGCGCTCTGGCCGGGATGTAAATCAATCTCACGCCCGACCGTCACCCAGTTTTCGGTGAGCGGGTTGATGGC
>CAIZQQ010000041.1 GCA_903935175.1 uncultured Micrococcales bacterium | reverse complement strand
GATTCTCAACCAACGCTGAGGCCCTAAATACGCTGTTCGAGGAGACCGAGCATCCGTTCTTAGAGGCTCTGCTAAAACACCGTGAAGTCACCAAGATTCGCCAGATGGTCGAAGTTCTGAACAAATCGATCGCAGCCGATGGGCGAATACACACGAATTACGTGCAGACAGGCACATCGACCGGGCGTCTTTCTAGCGAAGCACCAAACCTGCAAAACATTCCGATCAAAACCGAGCGCGGTCGCGAAATTAGAGACGCCTTCGAAGTAAGTGAAGGTTTTGAGACGCTGCTCACCGCCGACTACTCGCAAATCGAGATGCGCATAATGGCCCACCTGAGCGAAGACGAGGGACTAATCGAGGCGTTCAACACCGGAGAAGATCTTCACCGGTTCGTGGGTGCTCGAATCTTTGGAGTCAGTCCCGCCGACGTAACGCCAGCAATGCGCTCCAAGGTGAAGGCAATGTCATACGGACTGGTCTACGGCCTCAGCGAGTACGGGCTAGCCAAGCAGTTGCGTATTAGTAATGGAGAAGCAAAAGAGCTCATGGCCGATTACTTCGCCAGATTCGGGGGAGTGCGGCGTTACCTAGCATCGGTCGTGGATCACGCCAAGCTGAACGGTTACACGGTTACCACCTTCGGTCGTCGTCGCCCGTTTGACGATTTGAAAAGCCCAATTTTCCAGCTGCGTGAAAATGCCCGCCGGGCCGCCCTGAATGCCCCAATCCAGGGGACGGCAGCGGACATCATGAAATTAGCCATGATTCGAGTGCAAGCTGCCATCACGGATGCTGGGCTGCGCAGTCGCATGCTGCTGCAGGTTCACGACGAACTTGTCTTCGAAGTTGCACCCGGCGAGCTAGAGCAACTGAAGGTGATTGCAGTTGACTGCATGTCAAACGTGGTCAAGCTCAGCGTTCCCCTAGAGGTGCACTTGGGAGTGGGCAAGACCTGGGATTCGGCCGGTCACTAGCGCTGGCATCCTAGCGTTTAAGCCGTTAGGCTATAGGGGCACAGTTTTGTGTGAAACCAATCCACTGTTGCAAATGAATCTCACTAAAGTTGTGGGGTTTCGTTGCGACCTGAGTATGTCCCTAGAAGAGCAAAACAAAATATGACAAACCAAACCGAAAAGGCCACCAAGCAGGTTGCCATCAATGACATTGGCACTGCTGAGGAATTCCTAGCCGCGGTTGAGGCAACCCTCAAATTCTTCAACGACGGAGACCTCATCGAGGGAATCGTAGTAAAAATCGACCGAGACGAAGTCCTACTAGACGTCGGTTACAAAACTGAAGGTGTAATTCCTTCTCGTGAACTTTCAATCCGCCACGACGCAGATCCTTCAGAGATCGTGACCGTAGGCGACACCGTAGAGGCCCTTGTTCTTCAGAAAGAAGACAAAGAAGGCCGTCTTATCCTTTCAAAGAAGCGCGCACAGTACGAGCGCGCATGGGGCGACGTCGAGAAGATCCGCGAAGCAGACGGCACCGTCACCGGTACCATCATCGAAGTGGTCAAGGGTGGACTCATCGTTGACATCGGACTTCGCGGCTTCTTGCCAGCATCACTGATCGAACTACGTCGCGTACGCGACCTGGCCCCTTACCTGGGTCAGAAGGTCGAGGCCAAGATTCTAGAGCTAGACAAGAACCGCAACAACGTTGTGCTTTCGCGTCGCGCACTGCTCGAAGAGAGCCAGTCGGCCAACCGCAGCACATTCCTAGCAGATCTTGCCAAGGGTCAGATTCGCACCGGTGTTGTTTCGTCGATCGTAAACTTCGGTGCCTTCATCGACCTAGGTGGCGTAGACGGTCTCGTGCACGTATCAGAGCTGTCATGGAAGCACATTGAGCACGCCTCTGAGGTTGTCGAAATTGGCCAAGAGGTTACCGTTGAGGTTCTTGAAGTTGACCAAGACCGTGAGCGTGTCTCGCTTTCGCTAAAGGCAACTCAGGAAGACCCATGGGCTGTCTTCGCGCGTACCCACGCAATCGGCCAGTACGCACCGGGCAAGGTAACCAAGTTGGTTCCATTCGGTGCATTCGTTCGCGTAGCCGACGGCATCGAGGGTCTTGTTCACATCAGCGAGCTTTCGAGCAAGCACATCGAACTAGCCGAACAGGTTGTATCGGTGAACCAGGACGTATTCGTCAAGGTAATCGACATCGACCTAGAGCGTCGTCGCATCTCGCTATCGCTAAAGCAGGCCAACGAAGAGGTAGACCCACAGGGAACCGACTTCAACCCAGCCCTTTACGGCATGGCCGCAGACTATGACAACGCCGGTAACTACAAGTACCCGGAGGGCTTTGACCCTGCTACCAACGAATGGAAGTCAGGCTTCGACGAGGCTCGCGCCAAGTGGGAGAAGGAATACGCCGAAGCTCACGCACGCTGGGAAGAACACAAGCGGCAGGTTGCCGCAGCCAACGAGGCAGCAGCAAAGCTTCCAGACGCTCCAGCAGCAGCTCCAGCAGCAGCATCTACTTCTGCTTCGTACTCAAGCGAGTCATCTGAAGAGGGAACTCTTGCCGCAGATGAGTCTTTGGCAGCTCTTCGCGACAAGCTAAAGAGCGCTGAGTAGTAATCACCTATAACGAGAGGGGCCACGTTCGCGTGGCTCCTCTTTTTATTTAGTTAGGCTGTAAATGTGTATCTAGTAGGGCTTACGGGCGGTATTGCAGCGGGTAAAACCTCTGTCGCTAAGCGCTGGGTAGAACTTGGCGGCTATGAAATCGATGCAGACGTTCTAGCGCGCCGTGCCCTCGAAGAGGGCAGCCCAGGCCTGGCAAAAGTAGTTGCGGCCTTTGGCTCTCAAATACTCAACACTGACGGCGAGCTAGACCGCAAGAAACTGGCCCAACTCGTCTTCAGTTCGCCAGGCAAGCGCAAAGAGCTGGAAGCCATCGTGCACCCGATTGTTCGCCGCTTGGCGACCGAAGCCTTGGCCGATGTGCCCGAGGGGCAGATAGCGATTTACACCGTTCCACTTCTGGTCGAAGCATCCGTTGATTTGCCTTTCGATTTTGTAGTCACTGTCGAGGCACCTTCTGACAAGCAAATCGAACGCATGGTCAAAAATAGGGGGATGACCTCGCAAGAAGCCGGTGCAAGGATCGCGGCACAAGCAAGCGCGGCCGAGCGGGCTAATCGGGCTGATGTGATTCTTAGTTCGAACCAGTCCCTGGTTCGACTCTTAGACGACGCCGAAGTGCTGTGGCACGACATTGAGCGCAGAGCAGCCGCCAAATAATGGAACCTACGAGATCGTATGCGCCATTCGAGGTTGTCAGTGACTATACACCGAGCGGTGACCAACCAACGGCGATTGCTGACCTAATCGAGCGCATCACCAATGGTGAGAGAGACATCGTCTTATTGGGTGCTACCGGAACCGGAAAATCGGCAACCACAGCCTGGCTGATCGAGGCCATTCAGAGACCAACGCTGGTCTTAGCCCACAACAAGACATTGGCGGCTCAACTCGTCAATGAATTGCGAGAAATGTTTCCGAACAACGCCGTTGAGTACTTCGTGTCTTATTACGACTACTACCAACCAGAGGCTTACGTGCCACAGACCGACACGTTCATCGAGAAAGACTCGAGTATCAACTCCGAAGTTGAGCGCCTGCGTTACAAGGCGACCATGAGTTTGCTGTCGCGACGCGACGTTATCGTGGTGAGCACCGTTTCTTGCATCTATGGCCTTGGCGCACCAGCTGAGTATCTGAACCAGAGCATTGCCATTCAGGTCGGCGACCAACTAGATAGAGACGCGCTGATTCGAAAATTCGTCGATCTTCAGTACAAGCGCAACGACATTGACTTTTCTCGCGGCAACTTCAGGGTTAAGGGAGACACGATTGAGATCATCCCCGTTTATGACGAATCGGCTACGCGCATCGAGTTTTTCGGCGACGAAGTAGAAGCGATTTACTCGCTCAACCCACTGACCGGGGACGTTATCTCAAAGGAGTCGGCTGTCGCGATTTTTCCGGCCAGCTATTACGTCACCGCGCCCGAGAAAATGGGTCAGGCGATCGAAGAAATCGAAAACGAAATGGCTGCGAGAGTGCGCGAGTTCGAGCAACAGGGCAAGCTGCTAGAGGCACAGCGCATTAAGATGCGAACCACCTTCGACCTTGAAATGATTCGCGAGATCGGCTTCTGCTCGGGTATTGAAAACTACTCGAGAGTGCTTGACGGGCGAACGCCCGGCAGTGCGCCAAGTTGCCTGCTCGATTATTTTCCGGATGACTTTCTAACCGTCATTGATGAATCACACGTCACCGTTCCCCAGATTGGTGCGATGTACGAAGGTGATGCCAGTCGCAAGCGCACGCTGGTGGAGCACGGATTCCGGCTGCCTTCGGCGATGGACAACCGACCTTTGCGCTGGGATGAGTTTCAAGAGCGCGTTGGCCAGACGGTCTATCTGTCGGCCACTCCGGGTAAGTATGAAATGTCTCGCTGCGACGGCGTTGTTGAGCAAATCATTCGCCCTACCGGATTGATCGACCCGAAGATTGTCATCAAGCAAACCAAGGGGCAAATCGACGACCTACTCGAAGAAATCAAAGTTCGAGCAGAGCGCGAAGAACGCGTTCTGGTCACGACTCTCACGAAGAAAATGTCTGAAGAGCTAACCGACTACCTCACCGAGGCCGGTGTAAGGGTTCGCTACATGCACTCCGATGTCGACACACTTCGCCGAGTCGAATTGCTTCGTGAATTACGCCTGGGTGTCTACGACGTTCTAGTTGGTATCAACCTGCTCCGTGAAGGCCTCGACCTACCTGAGGTGTCGCTGGTCGCAATCTTGGATGCCGATAAACAGGGTTTCTTGAGATCGGCAACCGCACTCATTCAGACCATTGGTCGTGCTGCGCGAAATGTCACCGGCGAGGTGCACATGTACGCAGACAAAATCACCGATGCCATGCGCCAAGCGATTGACGAAACAGATCGCCGTCGTGCCAAGCAGGTTGCCTACAACACTGAGCGAGGCGTAGACCCTATGCCGCTGCGAAAGAAGATCGCCGACATCACCGATCAGATACTTCGTGAAGAAGAGGACACCGCAAAACTGCTTGAGGGTTCAAACAGCAAGAAGCGCGGCTCCTCTAACGCGCCAATAAAAGGTCGCAAGACCATTGCCGGGGCTGGCTATGAAGAGCTTCTGAAGATTGTGATCGAGCTCGACGAGCAGATGAAGGGTGCGGCTGCTGAGCTGAACTTCGAGTTAGCAGCCAGACTGCGTGATGAAATTTCTGAATTGAAGTACGAGATGCGTCAAATGGAAAAGGCTGGCCACGCTTAAACTTGCATGGTGTCTAAATCTCTCGAAAAACTCATCGTTCGCGGCGCGCGCGTTCACAACCTAAAGAATCTGAACCTAGAGATTCCAAGAAACGCGCTTGTCGTATTCACGGGGTTATCGGGTTCTGGCAAGTCTTCGCTCGCTTTTGACACAATCTTCGCCGAGGGACAACGACGCTACGTTGAGTCACTAAGCGCTTATGCCCGCCAATTCTTGGGCCAGGTAGACCGCCCAGACGTCGACTTCATCGAAGGGTTGTCGCCAGCCGTTTCAATCGACCAAAAGTCCACGAACCGCAACCCGCGATCAACTGTTGGAACCATCACCGAAATTCACGATTATCTGAGACTCTTATGGGCGCGAATTGGCGTTCCCTTCTGCGCAAAATGTGGCGAGAGAATCGTGAAGCAAACCCCACAGCAGATTGTCGACCAGATTCTCGAAATGCCTGAGGGCACCAGATTCCAACTGCTCGCGCAGGTTGTTGACCAAAAGAAGGGTGAGTTTGCCGACCTGTTTCGCGAACTCAGCTCTCAAGGCTTCGCTCGTGCAGTAGTCGATGGCGAGACCGTCGTTTTGGCCGAGGCTACGCCACTCAAGAAGACTTTCAAACACGATATCTCGGTTGTCGTGGACCGACTAGTGAACAAACCAGAAATCGCCGGTCGCTTGGCTGATTCCGTCGAAACCGCATTGAAGCTCGCCGGCGGTCGTTTAATCGTTGAACTGGTCGACACCAAAGAATTGCGAATTTTCAGCGAGAAAATGTCTTGCCCAAACGAGCACGCGTTGACTCTTACCGAAATTGAACCGCGCACCTTTTCGTTCAACGCACCATTTGGCGCTTGCCCAACCTGTTCAGGTCTGGGCACCAAGATGCAGGTCGATTCAACGCTCGTAATCGGTGACCCTGGCGCGAGCATCCAAGGGGGAGCCATCTTGCCCTGGTCGCAAGCTGGAAAGGGGCTCTTTCCTTATTACCAGCGCATGGTTCAGGGTCTTGCCGACGAACTCGAATTCTCGCTCGATACCCCTTGGGAGAAACTTGACGAAGAGGTTCGTGAAGCAGTTCTCTTCGGCAATAACTTTGACGTCAAGGTCAAGTGGAAAAACCGCTACGGACGCGAGCTGCGCTACACATCAGGGTTCGAGGGCGTGCTTTCTTATGTTGAGAGAAAACACCTAGAAACCGAAAGCGATTGGAGTCGCGACCGTTGGGCTGGTTATCTTCGCGAAATCCCTTGCCCTGGTTGTAACGGCGCGCGCTTGAAGCCTGAGGTTCTAGCCGTGAAAATTAACGATAAATCAATCGCGGATGTTGCAGCCATGAGCCTTCTCGAATCTGTAAAGTACTTCGAAACCATCGACCTCGATGAGCGTGACGCAAAAATTGCCGCTCAGGTTTTGCGCGAAATTAGGGCTCGTCTCGACTTCCTGCTTGCTGTTGGTCTCGACTATCTAACCCTCGAGCGAGCAGCTGGCTCGCTTTCGGGTGGCGAGGCCCAGCGCATCCGCCTGGCAACACAAATCGGCTCGGGACTAACCGGCGTGCTCTATGTTCTTGACGAACCAAGCATTGGTCTTCACCAGCGTGATAACCGTCGCCTGATCGAGACACTTATCAAACTGCGTGACCTTGGCAACACTCTGATCGTGGTGGAGCACGATGAAGACACCATCAAGGCTTCTGACTGGGTGGTCGACATTGGGCCTCGAGCCGGCATACACGGCGGTGAGGTGGTGCACAGCGGCACCTACGCAGAACTGCTCAAGAATAAGGCGTCGATCACAGGTGATTTCTTGGCTGGTCGTGAACGCATCGAGCTGCCAAAGCAACGTAGAGCAATCGATGCGGCTCGAATCATCAAGGTGGTTGGCGCTAAAGAGAACAACCTGAAAGACGTAGATGTCGAATTTCCGCTCGGCTTATTTACTGCGGTAACCGGGGTGTCAGGTTCTGGTAAGTCGTCTCTTGTAAACGACGTGCTCTACGAGGTTCTTGCTAACGCTCTGAATGGTGCGAAGGGTGTTCCAGGTCGCCACACTCGCATCGAGGGCCTAGACCTCCTCGACAAGGTGATTCACGTCGACCAAAACCCAATCGGTAGAACCCCACGTTCGAATCCGGCAACTTACACGGGCGTTTTTGACCACATCCGCAAGCTGTTCTCAGAAACCGGCGAGTCAAAAGCGCGCGGCTACCAACAAGGTCGCTTTTCATTCAACGTCAAGGGTGGCCGTTGCGAGGCTTGCTCTGGTGACGGAACTTTGCGCATCGAAATGAATTTCTTGCCAGACGTTTATGTGGCCTGCGAAGTTTGCCACGGCGCTCGCTACAACCGTGAAACGCTTCAGGTGCTCTACAAGGGCAAGAACATCGCCGAGGTGCTCGAGATGCCGATTGCAGAGGCTGCCGAGTTCTTTGCTCCAATTTCAGCAATCGCGCGCTATCTGCAGACACTCGTCGAAGTCGGACTTGGCTACGTTCGCCTCGGTCAATCGGCAACGACACTTTCGGGTGGAGAGGCGCAGCGCGTTAAATTGGCCACCGAGCTACAAAAGCGAAGCTTCGGGCGCTCGATTTACGTGCTCGATGAGCCAACCACGGGTCTGCACTTCGAGGATGTTCGCAAGCTGTTGCTCGTTTTGAACGGGCTTGTCGAAAAGGGCAACACCGTTATCGTCATTGAGCACAACCTAGATGTCATCAAGTCTGCTGATCATGTCATCGACTTGGGTCCGGAAGGTGGATTCAGAGGTGGAAAGATCATCGCAACCGGTACACCCGAACAAGTCGCCAAGGTTAATGCATCATTCACCGGTCAATATCTAGCCGAGCTGCTTGAATCGCACTAGAGATGTCAAAACACCTCGATTGGCGCCCGAAAACTTCAGAGATACCCACGACCCCGGGTGTCTATCGTTGGTTCGACGAGCGCGGTCGGGTTATTTACGTTGGTAAGGCTAAGAACCTTAGAGGGCGACTAACCAGCTATTTCGCTGACCCGCTCACACTGCATCCGAGAACAGCCAAAATGGTGCAGACAGCGCGCGACCTTCAGTGGGTTATGGTCAAAACCGAATTCGAAGCCTTGCAACTCGAGTTCACCTGGATCAAAGAGTTTAACCCGCAGTTCAACGTTCAGTTCAAAGACGACAAGTCATACCCGTACCTAGCAATCACGGTTGAGAATGATGTGCCTAGGGTGTTCGTGACCCGCAATCGCGACATCAAAGGTGCCAAGTATTTCGGCCCTTACACCAAGGCCTGGGCCGTGCGCGAAACCGTCGACATCCTGCTAAAGGTGTTTCCGGTGCGCAGTTGCTCGGCTGGCGTCTTCGACCGAGCGGTAGCAACCAAACGCGCCTGCTTGCTCGGCGACATCGGTAAGTGCGTGGCTCCTTGCGTTGGTCGAATCAGTGCCGAAGACCATCGCGGCATCGCCAAGAAATTCGCATCGTTCATGTCGGGGCAAGACGCCGAATTCATAAACGAAATCCAAACTCGGATGCACGCCGCAAGCGAATCGCAAAACTACGAATTGGCAGCCAAACTTCGCGACCAAGTTGTGGCCCTCGAAACAGTGCTTGCGCGAAGCGCAGTTGTCTTCACCGACCAAACCGATGCCGACCTGTTTGGATTTGCAGATGACGAGCTAGCCGCGGCGGTAAGCCTATTCAAGGTGCGTGGCGGGCGCATCCGAGGTGTTCAAGGTTGGGTTATTGACAAAGAACTCGACCGCACGCCAGAAGAGATCGTGGAATACGCGCTGCAACACACCTACATGGGTGTGGAACCCGATGAAGTGCCCAAGCAGGTTCTAGTCGCGACTATGCCTGACGATGCGCCAGCCTTGGCGCAATGGCTCACCGAATTGCGTGGTTCTAAGGTCATCCTGCGTACCCCGCAGCGAGGCGACATGGCTTCGCTTGCCGAAACCGCGAACACTAACGCTCGGCACGCTCTAGCCCAGTACAAGACCAAACGGTCGACCGACTTCACTGCGCGATCAGAGGCGCTTAGCGGCATAGCAGAGGCTCTGGCCCTAGAAACACCGCCGTTGCGCATCGAATGCTTTGACGTATCGCACCTGCAGGGCACCGATGTCGTTGCATCGATGGTGGTTTTCGAAGACGGTCTGCCGAAAAAGGCGCACTACCGTCGTTTCAACATCGAGCAAACCACTGACGACACCGACTCGATTTATCAGGTTCTGAAGCGCCGTCTTCGCTATCTGGCCGAACCGGATGCTGATGCTGAGGCCGATCCTGGCAAATTCGCCTACCGCCCCTCACTTTTGATAGTTGACGGGGGAGTGCCACAGGTAAACGCAGCTCAGCGGGCCATTGACGAGTCTGGGGTTAGCGGTCTACGTGTAGTCGGTATTGCCAAAAGACTCGAAGAGGTATGGCAGCCCGGCAATCCTTACCCGGTGATCTTTCCGCGAGCCAGCGACGAGCTCTTTCTGGTACAGCGAATTAGAGACGAAGCACACCGCTTTGCCATCTCGTTTCAACGGCAGAAGCGTCGCTCGACGCTCGAGAGCATGCTCAACGACGTGCCCGGCCTAGGTGAAAAACGCGTACGCACGTTACTTCGCCACTTCGGTTCGATCAAGCGCGTAAAGGTTGCCACTCTCGAAGAAATAGCGGATGTCTCGGGTATTGGCCCGAGTTTGGCAGGTCAAATACACAGCGCTCTACAACCCAAAGAGCAGCCCAAAAGTAACAACTAGGGCAATATTCAATATTTGAACTCTTCGGCGTGTCGCGAAAGAGTAAACTCAAGCCACGAAAGGCTTTGGCATGCAAGAGCGCAAACATGAACTGCTGGTTGTAACCGGCATGTCTGGCGCTGGGCGTTCGACTGTAGGAAACGCTCTCGAGGATCTCGGCTGGTACGTGGTCGACAACCTTCCGCCTCAAATGCTTGAGCCAATTAGTGAATTATTCGGACTTACCAAAACGCCAAATCCGCGACTGGCGGTCGTCATCGATGTTCGAGGTGGCGAGTTTTTCAGCGAATTGAGCGAATACCTGCACAAGCTTCGAAACAAGGTTCCAGATCTCAGGGTTTTGTTTCTTGAAGCAACCGACTCTGCGCTTGTGAAGCGTTTTGAGTCGGTGCGGCGACCGCATCCACTGCAGGGCGATGGAACCCTACTAGACGGCATCGGTGTCGAGCGCTCGGCACTTGTTTCGATACGCGAGCAGGCTGACTTCGTTGTTGACACATCAGATTTGAACATCCACCAGCTATCGACAAAGACCGCCGAGCTTTTCACGGCCGACGCAGCAAAGAAACTATCGCTAACCGTCATGTCGTTCGGCTTTAAGCACGGGCTACCCGCAGACGCTGATCACGTTGCCGACATGAGGTTTCTGCCGAATCCTTTTTGGGACGAATCGCTCAGGCCATTCAACGGCGAAGATGCGCAAGTTTCAGATTTCGTTTTGTCTCAGGTAGGTGCCCAAGAGTTCATAACCAACTACGTGGATGCTCTCAAGCCTGTTCTGGCCGGTTACATGCGCGAGAACAAACGTTACGCCATGATCGCCATCGGATGTACCGGAGGCAAGCACCGATCGGTTGCAGTTGTGAAAAGAATTGCCGAACTACTTAGCGAATTAGACGACGTTGCCGTCAGCGTCAAGCACCGCGACCTTGGAAAGGAATAACCGTGGCATTGACCGCTGAAGTTAAAGACGAATTGGCTCGCATCGAGGTTGTGAAGAAGTCGCTCAGAAATGCCGAATTGGCAACGATTCTGCGCTTTGCGGGAGGCCTTCACCTGGTGTCTGGGCGCATTGTCGTGGAAGCAGAGTTAGATAATTCACAGATTGCGCGACGAGTCAGCAAAGACCTAGCCGAGCTGTACGGCATCAAATCCGAACTGTCGGTCATGTCGGCCGGAGGCATCCGTAAGGGTTCGCGCTACATCATTCGGGTAACCGAACAGGGCGAAGTGCTGGCGCGCCAAACGGGGTTGCTTGACACTCGCGGAAGACCGGTGCGCGGCTTGCCGGCTGCACTCGTCGCTGGTTCGATTGAAGAAGCCCAGGCTATTTGGCGCGGTGCATTTCTAGCCCACGGTTCGTTGACCGACCCAGGTAGATCGGCAGCGCTCGAAATAACTGCACCGGGCAACGAAGCAGCCATGGCACTGGTCGGTGTGGCACGTCGTCTGAACCTCATTGCCAAAGCGCGCGAGGTGCGTGGAGTACACCGCGTTGTTGTTCGTGAAGGCGAGTCAATCGCTGCAATGCTCACCCACATGGGAGCGCACACTCAAGTGCTTCGCTGGGAAGAGCTGCGCTTGCGTCGCGAGGTTCGCGCCACGGCCAACCGCCTAGCCAACTTTGACGACGCCAACCTGCGTCGTAGTGCTCAGGCGGCTGTAGCGGCAGGGGCACGTGTCGCACGCGCCCTAGAGATTCTCGGTGATGACATTCCGAAACACTTGGCCTACGCCGGCGCTTTGAGGCTTCAGCACAAGCAGGCATCACTGGACGAGTTGGGGCACTTGGCTGACCCGCCCATGACGAAGGATGCGATCGCCGGGCGCATCCGCCGTTTGCTTGCCATGGCCGACAAGAAGGCAGAAGAACTCGGCATCCCAGGCACCGACGCATTCTTGCCGGACGACGTCGATTAGTTTTCAGACGCGTGGAATAACACCTCGCGAGTTTAGATTTACAACATTGAAAAAGGAGCACTAAATGAGCAAATACACCCTTCCAGACCTGACCTACGACTACGGATCACTAGAGCCGAACATCTCAGGCAAAATCATGGAACTTCACCACGACAAGCACCACTTGGCATATGTGAACGGTGCAAACACTGCTCTTGACCTTCTTGCAGAGGCTCGCGACAAGAACGATCTCACCTGGGTCAACAAGCTTCAGAAAGATCTTGCCTTCAACCTCGCCGGCCACGTGAACCACACGGTTTTCTGGCGCAACCTCTCACCAGAGGGCGGCGACAAGCCGGTAGGCGAATTGGCCGCCGCAATCGACGAATTCTTTGGATCATACGATGGCTTCCGCGCACACTTTACGGCCTCAGCACTGGGCATCCAGGGTTCTGGTTGGTCGATTCTTGCTTGGGACGTTCTAGGCCAGAAACTCATCATCGAGCAGCTTTACGACCACCAGGGAAACCTTGCCCCAGCGAGCATCCCGCTGCTGATGCTTGACATGTGGGAGCACGCCTTCTACCTCGACTATCAGAACGTCAAGGGTGAATACGTAAAGGCTTTCTGGAACATTGTTTCTTGGCCAGATGTCACCGCGCGCTTCGAGGCGGCTCGCACGAAAACCAGCGGTCTACTGCTAGTCTGAGAGTAACTTTTTGCTCCCAACGGTGCGAAGCAAAATGGTTCAAAAACAAGACCTGCAGCGCCATAAAGCCGCGGGCTTACTCACTCTGGGAGACACCTAATGACCACTCGTGTTGGAATCAACGGCTTTGGACGAATCGGACGCAACTACCTTCGCGCGGAGCTCGCCAAGGGAACCGATCTTGAGATTGTTGCAGTAAACGACCTAAGCGACCCTAAGTCGCTCGCGCACCTTCTAAAGTACGATTCGGTGACCGGTCGACTTCCTTTCGACGTAACCGTCGAAGGTCAGAACATCCACGTTGGCGGCACTGTAATCAAGGTTCTCGCCGAGCGTGACCCAGCAAACCTCGGATGGGGTGACCTAGGCGTTGACATCGTCATCGAGTCGACCGGACGCTTCACTGACGCCGAATCTGCGCGCAAGCACATCGAGGCTGGTGCCAAGAAGGTCATCATCTCTGCACCGGCTACCGGTGAAGACGCAACCTTCGTTATCGGTGTCAACGAGCACCTTTACGACCCAGCCAATCACCACATCATCTCGAACGCTTCTTGCACCACTAACTGCCTAGCCCCGCTAGCCAAGGTATTCAATGACACCTTCGGCATCGAAAACGGCTTGATGACGACCATCCACGCCTACACCGCAGACCAGAACCTGCAAGATGGCCCTCACGGAGACCTTCGTCGTGCCCGCGCAGCTGCAATCAACATCGTTCCATCTTCGACCGGTGCGGCTAAGGCCATCGGTCTTGTTCTGCCTGAACTCAAGGGCAAGCTAGACGGATACGCTCTTCGCGTTCCAGTGCCAACCGGTTCGATTACCGACCTAACTTTGGTGTCTAAGCGTGCAGTGACCATCGAAGAAATCAAAGCCGCCTACAAGGCTGCCGCTGATGGCCCGCTAAAGGGAATCTTGATGTACACCGAAGACCCAATCGTTTCGAGCGACATCGTCACCGACCCACACTCGTCGATATTCGACGCCGAACTAACCAAGGTTGTTGGCGGTACCACCGTCAAGCTGTCGTCTTGGTACGACAATGAGTGGGGTTATTCAAACCGCCTCGTCGAGCTAACCGAGTTGGTCGCTTCGAAGCTCTAAGCCGAAGCGTTCAGTTCACCACAAACCGAGAGATACGAATTGCGCAAGCTTTCTGAGTTGACTTCACTGGATGGCAAGCGTGTCATCATTCGCTGCGACCTGAACGTTCCATTGGACGGCAAGCAGATCACGGATGATGGCCGAATTGTAGCTTCCGTTCCCACCATCAAGTACCTGGTTGAGCAAGGCGCTAAGGTCGTCGTGATCTCACACCTTGGTCGCCCTGAAGGTGCTCCAGATGAGCGTTACTCACTCGAACCTGCCGCTGCACGTCTCGGTGAACTTCTGGGTCAGCCCGTCTTCTTTGCCAGCGACACCGTTGGTAGTGAAGCCAGGGGAGTTGTTAAGGCTCTAGACCGCGGCGGCGTGGTGGTTTTAGAAAATCTGAGGTTCAACGCCGGGGAGACTGCAAAAGACGACGAAGTGCGCCGTGAATTTGCGGCGAAGCTTGCCGATTTCGGTGACCTTTTCGTGAGTGATGGCTTCGGTGTCGTTCATCGCAAACAAGCCTCTGTCTACGAACTTGCGCAACTTTTGCCAAGTTACGCCGGGTTCTTGATTGAGAAAGAGCTAGACGTACTTTCTAGACTCACCGCAAACCCCGAACGCCCTTACGCGGTCGTTCTAGGCGGATCCAAGGTTTCTGACAAGCTCGGCGTAATCGACCACTTACTACCAACCGTGAACAAGCTGCTAATCGGCGGCGGCATGGTGTTCACCTTTCTAGCCGCGCAAGGCTTCAAGGTTGGAGCATCGCTGCTCGAGGTCGACCAAATCGATACTGTGAAGGAATACCTCACTCGCGCCGAGACTCTCGGCGTCGAAGTCGTGTTGCCAACCGACATCGTGGTTGCCAGCAAGTTCGGCGCTGACGCAGAAGTAGCAATCACACCGGCTTCAGAAATCGAGTCTTCACCATTCGGCGCTAGCGGTCTGGGCCTAGACATCGGACCCGAATCGGCTGCGGCATTTGCCCGCGAAATCGGTGAGGCCAAGACCGTCTTCTGGAACGGTCCAATGGGAGTATTCGAGATAGACAAATTTGCCGGCGGAACCAAAGCTGTCGCCAAAGCTCTGACCGAGGTTTCTGGCTTGAGTGTGGTCGGCGGCGGCGACTCGGCTGCCGCGGTGCGCATCCTAGGTTTCGCAGATGAGCAATTCGGACACATTTCAACCGGAGGCGGGGCTAGCCTCGAATTCCTAGAGGGCAAGAAATTGCCAGGACTTGAGGTTCTAAATGACTAAGCGCATTCCATTCATCGCAGGCAACTGGAAGATGAACCTTGACCACCAGCAGGGCATCGCTCTGGTTCAGAAACTCGACTGGACTCTCAAGGATGCTGCGCACAACTATGCAGACGCAGAGGTAGCGGTGTTCCCGGGTTTCACCTCGCTGAGAAGCATTCAGACTCTGATTGATGCAGACGGCCTTGAGATCAAGCTCGGAGCTCAAGACATCTCTGCGTATGACTCGGGTGCCTACACCGGTGAAGTTTCGGGCCAAGCCCTAAAGAAACTAGCCATTGACTACGTTCTAATCGGGCACAGCGAGCGACGTCAGTACCACAACGAAACCGACGAGGTAGTTCAGGCCAAGGTCGCTGCTGCGTTTAGACACAACCTCGTACCTGTCATCTGCGTGGGCGAGACACTTGAAGAACTTGAAGCTGAGGGTGCCGCTGCGGTTCCCGTGCGACAGACTCTCGCCGCCCTTGCAGGTCACGACGCGCTCGGTGAGTTTGTCATTGCCTACGAGCCGGTATGGGCTATCGGCACCGGGCAGATTGCAACGCCAGAACAGGCCGCATCTGTTGCCAAGAAAATTCGCGACGCGATTGCAACTGAGTTTTCAGAGGATGTTGCAAACAAAACTCGCATTCTTTACGGAGGCTCGGTCAAGGCTGCAAACGTCGCCGGCTTTTTGAGAAGCCCCGAAGTTGATGGTGTTCTAGTTGGAGGAGCGAGCCTAGACGCCGTCGAGTTCAGTGGCATCGCTCGTTTCCAGAAGCATCTAGATTTATAATCGTCTAGTCTGTAAAAAGTTAGGAAGACATGAACGGAATCAACATCGCACTGCAGGTGCTTTTGGGCATCATCAGCCTTTTGCTGACGCTGCTAATCCTGCTCCACAAAGGTCGCGGTGGCGGGCTCTCTGACATGTTCGGCGGTGGTGTAACAACCACAATGCAGACATCAGGTGTGGCTGAGCGAAACCTCAACCGAATCACCATCATTCTCGGCGTCGTGTGGGTGGCAATCATCATCACCCTCGGTCTGTTCCAGCGCTTCAACCTGGTCTAAACGCATGAGCACCACAGGCGGTTCAGCTATTCGAGGTTCTCGTGTCGGCTCGGGGCCAATGGGCGAGCGTGATCGAGGCTTCAAAGCCGAGCGCTTCACCATCAGTTATCACTGTTTTGGCGGTCACGTTAACGAGTTGGCTTATGCGGCGACGGTTGAGCCAGAAGAGATTCCGGTTGAAATTGATTGCCCGAACTGCGGATTGCCGGCTGGAACCGATAAAGATAACCCACCACAAATTGCCAAGCACGAACCTTACAAGACCCATTTGGCCTATGTGAAAGAGCGTCGGACCGAAGTGGAAGCCAAAGAGCTTCTCGAAGAGGCGATTGAGTCAATCAGGGCTAGGCGAGAAGCCGCTTCTGAAAAGTAAGGCTAACAACCCCAATTTCTAGCACCGGCGGTCTGGTCCAGAAACCAGACCGTTCGTGATTTCCCCGAAACTCTTCCAACAGGCAAACTTTGTGGGTCATCTCCAAAAGCCACCGATACCGCGTCGGCTTTGTCAGCCCCGGCGACAGTGAACCAAACCTCGGATGCTGCATTAATAACGCCGTAGTTGAGGCTGAGGCGCATCGGTGGAGGTTTTGGTGAATCCTCTACTGCAACAACCACAGCTGCGGAATCTTGATCTTGCCCAGGGAACAGGCTGGCAATGTGGCCATCAGGGCCCATGCCTAGCAACAGTAGGTCGAACTCGGGGTAAGCAGCATCCGCGCGCGAAAAACGAGCTAGTTCTTGTTCGAAAAGTTGGCTAGCGGCGTGAATATCTAATCCCTGGTCTGAGGCCGGAAACTCGTGGATATTCTCTTCTGGCACTGCGCAATGATTCAGCCACGCGTTTCGAGCCTGGACGGCGTTTCGGTCACCAGACTCCTGCGCGACGAATCTTTCGTCGCCCCACCAAACGTGAACTCGGGACCAGTCGACCGAACCGTCGTCCAGTCTGGCCAAACTTGCCAAACTTGCGATACCGACGGTTCCACCCGTAACTACCAAGTGAGCCAATGGCTGAGCCCGCAAAACCGAAGCGAGCTTTTCGAGTACAGCAGCAGCTACGGCATCTGCAACTGCAGCGCCGTCGGGCAGGCGATTGACTATTGGTCGATTCACTTCTTTTTCTTTGCCGCCGGTTTGGTTTTCGTAATTGATGGCTTCGGTGTCTTGGCCGAAAATGCCTTGGTGATGACTTTGCCAAAGAGGTCGTCAGGGTCAAGACGGCGCATATCTTCGCTAAGGCAGTCGCGAAGACCGCGACGAGGAAGTGAGATTTCTCGGGTCGGCTGTGTTGGCTGAATCAAAGTGGCGACGTCAGGAACGTTACGCACGATCTCG
>CAIZQQ010000040.1 GCA_903935175.1 uncultured Micrococcales bacterium | reverse complement strand
GTGGCCTCAACACACAACGGTGAAGTGAAGCTTTTCTCTAAGCCTGGCGTTGGCTCTACGTTCACCTTGCGTATACCTTTGGCGGATAAAAATGTGATTGAACAAGATTCTGATAGGAGTCAGCCTTGACGCGAGTTCTAGTTGTAGAAGACGAACAATCACTTCGTGAACCGCTGGTTTACCTTCTTGAAAAAGAAGGTTACGAGGTTCTTGATGCCGCAGATGGCAACGCAGCCATCGAACTCTTTAAATCGACCAATCCAGATATCGTGCTTCTAGATCTCATGATGCCTGGCATGAGCGGCAATGAAGTTTGCCGAGTGATTCGCCAAACATCCAACGTGCCGGTAATCATGCTCACCGCCAAAGACTCAGAAATTGACAAGGTGGTTGGGCTCGAAATCGGCGCAGACGACTATGTGACCAAGCCTTACTCGACCCGTGAACTGCTGGCCCGCATGAAAGCGGTTCTGCGTCGAAACTCCGAGCCAACACCGGTCACCGACGGTTTGCTCGAGGGTGGGCCGGTTTCTATGGATGTAGACCGCCACTTGGTTTTCGTCAACGGGCAAAAAGTGGCCATGCCGCTGAAGGAATTCGAACTTCTCGAGCTCTTGCTCGAGAACCGCAACCGAGTCTTAACTCGAGCGCAAATTATCGATCGAGTTTGGGGATCCAACTATTTTGGTGACACCAAGACACTCGACGTACATGTCAAGCGCATCCGCTCAAAAATAGAGGATGACCCAGCCCGACCAGTTCACCTGGTTACCGTTCGCGGCCTCGGCTACAAGTTTGAGGTTTAGCCCAGATCATTCGGCTCAAATGACAAATCCCGCCCTCGGCCGAGAGCGGGATTCGTTTTTAAGGTCTATTCGGTCGGCTGTTCAAGCAATGCGCGGTACTCCGCAAGGGTGCCGTCAACGACCGGTATGGTCAATCGCTCTACGTTGCCATCTGCATCTTTGATTTCAGCGCCATCTAGTAAGAATTGAACTTCGGTAAGGCCGCCAGCAACTCCCTGCAGGGTGACGTCTAGGTTCGGAGCTCCGTTGAAGCCGATGTCATATTTCCTTCCGCCGGCTATGGTGGCGATGTCTTTCTCGGTAACCTGCCCGGTTACTCCGTCTGCATAGCGAATCGAGACGCTTGCGGGGTTCTTACCAGTGTTGATGATCGAGCCAATAAGGGTCGACTGGTCGCCGATGGTTATGTATAGAACGTTGCGAACTTTGAGGTCGTGCTCTGTGTAGTCTGCTTGAAAACCGTCGCTCGGAGTGTATGGCTTCATAGTTTCAACCTGGCTTGAAAAGCTGCAGCCGGTGGTTCCACCGAGTACCGCTGCGCTGAGTGCTAAAGCTACTAAGGCTTTGCGTAACGACAATTTTCCTCCTGAGGGCGAATGCTCAATACTAGTTTAGCCCTTTAGAAACGAGCCGATCTGTGGTAAATTGGCGGTTTATGAAGGGATTTTAGCCATATGAAGTTTGTAGTAGGCGAAACCGTCGTTTATCCCCACCACGGAGCAGCAAAAATCGTTGAAGTTGCCGATAAGACTCTGCGTGGAGAAACCAAGACTTACTTGCAACTCAAGGTTGCACAGGGTGAACTGACCATCTGGGTGCCAGCCGAAAACGTCGAAATGGTCGGCGTTCGCGATGTCATCGACAAAAAGGGTGTTGAGCAGGTTTTTGGCGTGCTCCGTGCCGAGTTCATCGAAGAACCAACCAACTGGAGCCGCCGTTATAAGGCGAATCTCGAAAAACTTGCATCGGGCGATGTTGTAAAAGTTTCTGAGGTCGTTCGAGACCTTTGGCGTCGCGATCAAGATCGCGGCCTCTCAGCTGGCGAGAAGCGCATGCTCGTCAAGGCTCGTCAAATTCTCGTTTCAGAGCTAGCGCTGGCTAAAAAGACCGACGAAGAGAAGGCTTCTGCCTTGCTCGACGAGGTTCTAGCCTCCTAAAGATTGGTGGCGTAATGTCCACACGTGCAATTGCGATTATTCTCGTGGCTGCCGGCCAAGGCGAACGTCTTGGCGCAGGAGTTCCCAAAGCCCTAGCAACTTTGTCTGGTGAAACGCTGTTGGCGCACTCGGTGCGCACAGCACTTTCGGTCGAGGGTCTGGAGCAATTGGTAATTGCCGCGCCAGATGCAAATCTCGAAGAATTTGCCGCGATTATTCAGTCTGTTTCAGAAAAGCTCGCTTCGCTAACTCCGGTCAAGATTGTGGCTGGCGGCGAAACCAGGCAAGCCTCGATTGCCAAGGCGGTGGCGGTGTGCGATGCGCTCACCGAGTGCATCCTGGTTCATGATGTTGCTCGCGCCCTTGCTCCCGTCGAACTCTTTGAGCGCGTGGCCGATGCGGTTGCACAATCGGCAGCTGGCGTCGTGCCGGTAATGCCGGTTTCTGACACCATCAAGTTGCTAAAAGACGGACTCGTTTCTGACACCGTAGATCGCAGCGTCTTGGGAGCAGCGCAAACCCCTCAGGGTTTTCCAGCGCAGGGTTTGCGAGCTGTCTACGCAAACGCCGAGGCAGAGTTCACCGACGACGCCGCTCTATACCAGAGCGCCGGCGGCAGCGTAGTTCACATTGAGGGCGACCCTGCTGCATTCAAGGTGACCACCCCAGAAGATCTGCGCAGGGCCGAGTCGCTCATCGAGCGCGAGTATCGAACCGGCATCGGCACCGACACCCACCGGTTCAGCAACGACCCAGAGGTACCTCTTTTCTTGGGTACCGTCGTTTGGGAGGGGGAGCCTGGTCTCGAAGGTCACTCAGATGGCGATGCAATCAGCCACGCGATAGTTGACGCACTTCTCTCGGCCGCCAGCCTAGGAGACATCGGCTCAAACTTCGGTGTTGACCGACCTGAGTTTGCTGGGGCAAACGGTTCGGTGTTCCTAATCGAAACCAAGCGGATGCTCGAAGCGGTCGGCTATCGCATCGAAAATGTTTCATGTCAGCTGATTGGTGACCGACCTAAGGTCGCGCCTCAGCGCCACTTTGTTCAGGTTGCTCTAACCGAATTGCTTGATGCTCCCGTGAGTTTGTCGGCAACCACCACCGACGGCCTTGGTTTTCTTGGAAACGCCGAAGGTGTGGCAGCGGTTGCCACCGCGATGATTAGCCGTCGCAAAGTTAGGCTTTAGCCCGTGGCACTTCAAATTTTCGATTCGAAATTGCAGAGCATGCGTGCTTTCTCGCCTCTACAGGCTGGCAAGGTGTCACTTTACGTCTGCGGCCCTACCGTGCAATCGGCACCTCACGTTGGGCATCTTCGAAGTGCCGTCGCATTTGACCTCGTGGCGCGCTGGTTGAGGCTCGGGCATGCCCTCGATGTGCTCATGGTGCGCAACGTAACCGACATCGACGACAAAATTTTGGTAAACGCAGCCGAGCAGGGTGTCGATTGGCAAACCCTTGCTCAAGATGTCGAACAGGTTTTTAACGAGGTCTACGACTCAATCAACGCGAGTGTGGAGGTGCGCCCACACGCCACCGATCACATCGCAGACATGATCGAACTGATCGAGCTTTTGATTAGTCGCGGCCATGCCTATGTGGCAACCGACGGCAGTGGAAACGTGTTTTTCGACGCCGGTTCATGGTCGGACTACGGTGAACTCACCAATCAGAAGCCTGAGAACCTCGAGGGTGAGGCCGATGCATCTCACGGTCGCAAAAACCCTCACGACTTCGCGCTTTGGAAGGCGGCAAAAGCCGACGAACCCGAATCTGCTGCTTGGCCGTCACCCTGGGGCAAGGGTCGCCCAGGCTGGCACATCGAGTGTTCGGCCATGACCCGCGCGATTCTCGGCGAAAAGTTCGACATTCACGGCGGCGGGCTCGATCTGCGTTTTCCACACCACGAAAATGAACTGGCCCAATCGCGCGCGGCGGGCTTTGAGTTCGCCAATTATTGGATGCACAACGGCCTCGTCACAGTCGGCGGTCAGAAGATGTCGAAGAGCCTCGGCAACGGCATCAGTGTGGAAGAGCTTTTTGAGCAGGGCAACGCAAACGCCATTCGCTACTGGCTCGGCTCGGCCCACTATCGAACCACCCTCGACTATTCGCCAGAGAACATCGCCGATGCGGTTGGCGCGATGTCGCGCATCCAGAACTTTGTAAAGCGTGCCTCAGCAGGGTCTTCGGTTTCAGGCAAATTCAACGCGGATGCTCTGCCGCAGCCATTCGTCGACGCGATGAACAACGACTTTGGTGTGCCGGCCGCACTTGCCGCGCTTCACGACAGCGTTCGTTCGGGCAACGCGGCTTTGGATGCCGGTGGCGACCCTGCACCGCAGCTTGCATCGGTTCTCGCCATGCTTGAAGTGCTTGGGCTCACCGTCGATGCAGCGGCTGAAGTCAGCGAAGAGTTGGCCGCTCGGGTAGGCTCACTCATTGAACAACGTCGCGCTGCTCGCGACAATAAAGACTTCGCTTTGGCAGATCAGATCAGAGACGAATTG
>CAIZQQ010000039.1 GCA_903935175.1 uncultured Micrococcales bacterium | reverse complement strand
TGCAACCCGCCCTGCTCGGATGGCAACTCTGCGCTCAAGTTTCCGAGCACTCGAGCGATTCCAGCAGTTCGAGGTTGGTGCTCAGAGAGCAGAACGAATTGTTCTGGCTGCGCGCCAACTTCTTGCATGAGTGTGGTCATCGACCTCGCATCGGCCGCTCTAAAGCCAAGGGTGGCGGTGTCTGGGTCGCCAAACAAAACCAGACCCGCACCACGAGAGACCAAGGCGCGAATAAAACGGCGAGCGCCGGGGGTGAGTTCTTGGGCGTCGTCGATCAGCACGAGCTTTACTGCGGCTACTTCTTGGGTGAACCCTTCGCCTGATTCGAGCAACTCAGCGGCAACCGCCAAAAGGGTCGAAGCATCGTGGCGGTTTTCAAAAGCTGGTTCGCGAAGGCGTTCGAGGTAGCTTGCGTAAAGTGCAGAAACCGCTAGCCACTCCGGCTTGTTGGCCGAGTGCGCCAAGGTTCTTAGTTCTTCGGGGGTCAGGCGGTATTCGAGGCACACCGTGATGAGGTCGCGAAGTTCGGCTCGAAACCCGCGAAGCGACATGACCTGTGCGTTGATTTGCTTTGGCCAATCAAGGTTGAGCTCGCTAGCCGTTTCAAGAATTTGCTTCAAGATGAGGTCTTGCTCGGCACCGCTGATTAGCTCTGGAGCTTTCGTGCCACGAGCCAGCGCTTGGTGTCGCAGAACCTGAAACGCGAAAGACGAAAGGCTTCTTGCCATTGGCCCCGAAGTTGCACCCTGATAGGCCAGAGCCAATTCATCGCGCAACTGGTTGGCCGCCTCTCGCGAGGCTGCGATTGCCAAAACCTCGTGGGCTTCAACGCGATCAGGGTTATCTTGCGCGACCTTGGCCAGATAGAGCGCCTTTAGCGCGGTGGTCTTGCCGCTACCGGGGCTGCCATAAACCACTGCCTTCGCATCGAGCGGCAACTGCGCCAACTTTGCCTGAGTAGCACTGAGCGAAACGACAGCGCTGCGGCTGGCAACTTTCACAAAGGCGGTTTCGGGCATGCTCAAAATCTACGCCAGACCACTGACATTTTTGGGCAGGTGATTGTGGTCGAAACATGAGGCCTGGCTCGGGTATCGTAATCTAGTCACAGGAGGGCTCATGGAAGTCAAAATCGGCATCAGAAACGGCTCGCGAGAGTTAGTCATCGACTCGAACCAGTCGGCAGCAGACATCACGGATGCTGTGGCCAAGGTTTTGAACGAAAGCGCAAAGTTTCTCACCCTCACCGACGCGAAGGGCAAGCTTTTCGTGGTTCCGACTGACGCCCTCGCTTATGTTGAAATCGGCGCAGAAGAAGTGCGCAGAGTAGGATTCATCGCCTAATGGACGTTTCATTCGCAGTCATTTTGCTTTACACACTGGTGCTCGGTTTGGTTGCCCCATACATCAGCGCTCACAGTGAGAAGTACGGTGCGCTGGTGCCACCAACCATCGCACTAACCACAGGTTCGATCATCTGGTCTGTTTTGATCTGGCTCGGAGTTGGCACTCAAGACGGTTGGCTTTGGCTGATCATCATGCTGGCGATGCCGTTGGTGATGGTCTTCGCATCGGCGAGACTTGCCAGCTCTAGAGACAAGGCCTACGAGGCAAAACTCGCGGCCGCCAAGGGCTAGGGTCTAAGCAGCCAGCCCCAGTGCATCCATGCGCAATGAGTGGGCGGCAATCAATTCGGTAACCAGCGGCTCAAGCTTGCTGTAAGAAGACAAGTTCACTTCGCGCTCTTCTGCTGCGGTCAGGCTCTTGCCCTTAGGAATGCCGGCCAACTTGCGGTTGTCGAATGCTCCGCGAAGTTCGAGCAGCACATCACCCATCAGGCGACGACCCCAAAGTGCGAGCCTCGATTGCAACTGCGGGTCATCGGCCATCGCCTCGACCAAAGCACGCTTAGCAAATCTTTCGAAAGTGTGATCACTCAGGGCCTTCTCGACACCTTCGCGCAACTCGACAGGCAGACCGACGGCTAGGCGAGTGTAGAAATCGTCAAGCAGACCCGAGACCAGGTAAATCTTGAGAATGGCTTCGTACCAGTCGATGCCGGTGGTTTTCGAGTGAAAAGTTTGAATGCGTTCGGTGAATGGATCCATCGCGTCGGTTGCTTCGAAGCCAAGCCCGGCTAACTTGCGGGCCAGTGCGCGGTACTGCTCGAACGACTTTGATGCCGCTTCAGACAGCTCGGCCTTGTACGAGGTGTTCGGCGAAACCTTGAGTTGTGCGGTGAGAATCTCGAAGTAACTTAGGTGCAAATAGGCCACTTGACCCAAAAACACCTTAGGCTCAGGGGTGTACGGTTTCAGATTTACTTTGGCCGTATTTCGGGCAGTGCGCTCTTCGCGCTCAGGTAGAACAAAGGCACGCGCTTTTTGGCGCAGTTTCTTCAGCCACTCGAACATCCCTTAAGAATAGAGCACCTGTTGTTCATCCGAGGTTCTTCAAATAGAGCGCGGATGCTCAAAAAGCGCCACAACTAGACTTGAGACAACTAATAGGAGTCTTTTTTGACATTTCAAGATTTAGGCATCGACCAAGATATCGTCGAAGCCCTCGAAGCGAAGGGCATCACCAGCCCCTTCCCGATTCAAGAGCAGGCCATCCCGCTCGCACTAACTGGCCAAGACATCATCGGTCAGGCAAAAACCGGTACCGGTAAAACTCTCGGATTCGGCCTTCCGCTGATTCAGTCGCTCGGTTTCGATCCAGAGCTTGGCGCCAAGGCACTCGTTGTGGTTCCGACCCGCGAGCTTGCCATTCAGGTTGCCGAAGACCTAACACTTGCCACGGCTAACCGCCCGACCAAGGTTGCGACCATCGTTGGTGGCCGTGCGTTCGAAGGTCAGATTGCTGACATCGAAGCCGGTGCTCAGATCATCGTGGGAACCCCTGGTCGCATCATTGACTTGAGTAAACAGAAGAAGCTCGACCTGTCGAACATCCGCTTCATGGTTCTCGACGAGGCCGACGAAATGCTCGATCTCGGCTTTTTGCCAGACGTTGAGCGGCTGTTCGCGCTAACCCCAGACGGCCGTCAGACCATGCTGTTCTCGGCAACCATGCCGGGCGCCATCGTTTCGCTAGCGCGCAAGTATCAGAACCGCCCGATTCACATTCGCGTGAACGACCCAGACGAAGGCCACACCAAGGCCGACATCAAGCAATTCATTTACCGCGCGCACTCGCTCGATAAAGACGAAGTTGTTGGCCGCATCTTGCAGGCCGAGGGTCGCGGCAAGACCGTGATTTTCTGCCGCACCAAGCGTCAGGCCGGCAAGGTAGCAGAAGAATTGATCGACCGCGGCTTCAACGCTTCGGCTCTGCACGGCGACATGTCGCAAGAGGCGCGCGAAAAGTCGATGGCTGCTTTCCGCTCAGGCAAGAAAGACATTCTGGTTGCCACCGAGGTTGCCGCCCGAG
>CAIZQQ010000038.1 GCA_903935175.1 uncultured Micrococcales bacterium | reverse complement strand
TTTGCCACCGAACTTTGGCCGTGATTCACTCGAGATTCGTCAGATTTCTGGCGGCCTGCTGGTGCAAGAGCCAGACACCTTCGAATCGCTCAACCCAAGCAACTGGACTCTCGTCTCGGGCTCAAAGGCCGACCCGGCCACCTACCAAGACCTCGTCTTCGCCTGGCGTGCCTGCCGTGCGGTCAAGTCGAACGCGATTCTGCTCGCCAAAGAGGGCGCATCGGTCGGCATCGGCATGGGCCAGGTCAACCGAGTCGACTCGTGCAAGCTCGCAGTCGAGCGCGCCAGCGGTCGCTCCAATGGTGCGGTCGCAGCATCCGACGCTTTCTTTCCGTTCAAAGACGGCGTCGAAGTGCTACTCGAAGCGGGCGTCAAGGCCATCGTTCAGCCGGGTGGCTCGAAGCGTGACGAAGAGGTCATCGAGGCAGCCAAGGCAGCCGGAGTCACAATGTATTTCACAAACGAGCGCCACTTCTATCACTAGGCTTTAAACCAATCCAAAGAAAATCCCAAAAGGAGAAAATCATGTCGCGTCACGGAAAAGTTTCGGTTATCGGATCGGGCTTCTACGGCACAACCACCGCCCAGCGTCTAGCCGAATACGACATCTTTGACACCGTCGTGCTAACCGACATTCTCGATGGCAAGCCTCAGGGTGTTGCCCTCGACATCAACCAGAGCCGCTCAATCGAAGGCTTCGAGACCGAAGTTGTCGGTGCCACCACCCTGCCAGACGGCTCGGGCTATGAGGCCATTGCCGACAGCGACATTGTTATCATCACCGCCGGTTTGCCCCGCAAGCCGGGCATGACCCGCATGGACCTTCTCGAGGTAAACGCCGGCATCGTCGGTGGAGTTGCCAAGAACGTTGCGAAATACGCGCCAAACGCCGTCATCCTCGTGGTTTCAAACCCGCTCGACGAAATGACCGCGCTGGCTCAGAAGGCATCGGGATTCCCGAAAGAGCGCGTGATCGGTCAGGCCGGCGTGCTCGACACCGCACGTTTCACCAACTTTGTGGCCGAGGCTACCGGCGCTGCAACAGCGGATGTTCGCACTCTAACCCTCGGCTCGCACGGCGAGACCATGGTTCCGGTGCCTAGCGTTTCGACGGTCAACGGCAAGAAGATTGTCGACGTTCTAGGTGCTGAGAAGGTTGCCGAGTTGGTTGACCGCACCCGCAACGGTGGTGCCGAGATTGTTGCACTACTAAAGACCGGTTCTGCCTACTACGCACCAAGCGCCGCTGTTGCCCGCATGGCCAAGGCCGTGCACGAAGACTCGGGCGCTGTGTTCCCTGTTTGCGCATGGGTTGACGGCGAGTTCGGCATCTCGGGTGTTTACCTGGGCGTCGAGGCCAAGTTGGGCAAGGGTGGCATCAAGCAGGTCGTCGAGACCCCGCTAGATGCCGACGAACTTGAGAACCTCAAGGTTGCGGCCGAAGCGGTTCGCGCCAAGCAGGCCGACGTAGAGAACCTCTAAGCACGCGCATCCGCGCTAAATAAGAACTACAAGAAATCGGGCTCGAGAAATCGGGCCCTTTTTCTTTGCCCGATGAGGCATAACGAGGGTCTTGGGCGTGTTAGCCTACAAAGCTGACCTGATTGTGTCGGCTCAAAGTTTTTTCAAAACCAATAAGAACACGAAGGCGTTGTCTTGTCTGAAAGCACTAAAAAACCCGGAAACGTGCGCACTTTGCTGCGTATCTTTCCGTTCGCCAAATCGGCACTGCCGCGAGTCATTCTCGGCATCTTTGCCGCACTCGGCGCGCATCTGATCGCACTGGCCATTCCGCAGTATCTGCGCGGCCTAATCGACTCGTTCAACAAGGTCGGCGTCGAAAGCCTGATTTGGCCAACGTTCTTTGTGATTCTCGGCCTAGGCGTGCTCGAGGCAACCATGGTTCTGCTTCGCCGCTGGCTCGTGCTCACCCCGGGAACCTTCGTCGAAGCCGGCCTTCGCAACACCCTCTACAAGAAGCTGCAAGACCTGCCGGTTGCCTTTCACGACAAGTGGCCAAGCGGTCAGCTGCTCAGCCGCGCCACCCAAGACCTGAGCCTCATTCGTCGCTGGCTATCGTTCGGCCTCGTGCTTTTGGTGGCCAACGGCGTCACCATCATCGTCGGAATGGTGGTTCTCTTCTCGTTCCACTGGATTCTCGGCACCATCTTTCTCGTCATCGTTGCCCCGCTTTGGGTCATCGGCTTCAACTTCGAGAAGGAATATCACAAGACCGCACGCCTCAGCCAAGACCAGGCCGGTGACCTTGCGACGTCTGTCGAGCAGAGTGTTCACGGCATCCGCGTTCTAAAGGCTTTTGGTCGCGGTGGCTTCATGTCAGACAAGTTCTCGCGTGACGCAGCCGAACTTCGCAAGACCGAGCTAAAGAAGGCCGGCATGGTTTCGAGCCTCTGGTGGTACCTCTCGGTTATTCCAGAACTCGCCGTTGGCATCGCGCTGTTCGTTGGCGTGTGGCTGATTCAAGCCGGTGAACTTACTATCGGTGCCCTCGCCGCGTTCTTGCTAACCGCAGCCGTGCTGCAGTGGCCAATGGACTCAATCGGCTTCTTGCTCTCGATGACTATCGACGCCCGCACCGCGGTTGAGCGCTTCTTCGAGGTGCTCGATGAGCCGGTTGGCATCGACGACCCAACCAAGCCGAAGCAGGTTGAAAAGGTCGAAGGCCGTCTGGTGTTCGAAAACGTTCACTTTAGATACCAGGATGCCCCTGCAGGGCAGCCAGACCTGCTCAACGGTGTGAACCTCGAGCTCATGCCTGGCGAGTCGGTTGCCCTCATCGGTGTGACCGGTTGTGGCAAGACCACGCTCACCGCCCTGGCCACTCGCCTCTACGAGGTAACCAGCGGTTCGGTAAAAATCGACGGTGTCGACATTCGCGACCTAAACCGTGAAGAGTTGCGCAGCCACATTGCGATGGCCTTCGAAGACGCCACCCTGTTCTCGGCAACCGTTCGCGATAACGTGCTGCTCGGTGCGCCTGACGCAACCGAAGAAGACCTCAAGCAGGCGCTAGCCATCGCGCAGGCTCAGTTTGTTTATGACCTGCCAGAAGGCCTCGACACCAAGATAGGTGAAGAAGGCCTGAGTCTCTCGGGCGGTCAGCGTCAGCGCTTAGCCCTGGCCCGCGCGGTTGCCGCCAAGCCTGCCGTGCTGGTTCTCGACGACCCACTGTCGGCCCTAGATGTTGACACCGAAGCCATGGTCGAAGACGCCCTGCGCACGGTACTCAAGGCCACTACCGCGCTGATTGTCGCTCACCGACCATCCACTGTTCAACTGGCCGACAAGGTTGCCCTCATGCAAGACGGCAAGATAACCGCCATCGGCAAACACAGCGATTTGCTCGCCACCAACGAGCACTACCGATTTGTAATCAGCAGCTTGGATGCTGCGGGCGACCTGATTGAGGTGCAGTAGTTATGTCAATGCAAGGCGTTCAAAACGAAGAAAAAATTGAGCTCAGCAAAGAAGAGCAGCGCGCGGTTCGCAAGCGCTCGATGACTCTGCTCGGGTCGATCATTCGCCCGGTTCGCAACCGTCTCTGGGGCAGCTTATTTCTGGTAATCGGATCGCAGGGTCTGCAAGTTTCGATACCGTTCTTGATGGCCGTGGCTATCGACACCGCTCTGCCGGCCGCCATCAAGGGCAACCTCGAGCCACTTTGGGCAGTCAGCGGCGCTTACCTGATTGCAGCAGTTGTTTCGTCAGCGTTGATTGCATTCTTCGTGCGCTATGCCGCGCGAATCAACCAAGACATCATGTTTGCACTGCGCGGGCGCCTATTTAGGCACACGCAGAAGCTGAGCGTTCAGTTTCACGAAACCTACACCTCGGGTCGCGTAATCTCGCGCCAGACCAACGACCTTGACTCGATCATGGAACTGCTCAACTCGGGCGGTAACGAAATGATCGCCGGTTTGCTCTACATGATCTTTGCGGCCATCGCACTTATCTTGCTGGATGCTCCATCCTTCGCCATCATGGTGATTTCGTTCATTCCGCTCTGGTTCTTGACCCGCTGGTTCCAAAAGATGACCCGCCTCAACTACCGCAAGACTCGCGTGGCTTCGGCCAAGCAGATCGTGCACTTTGTCGAGACCATGACCGGTATTCGTGCGGTCAAGGCCTTCCGCAAAGAGCGCGCCAACGAAGAAAAGTTCGGCGAGCTGGTCGAAGACTACCGAAACGTAAACGCCAAGGTTATTCAGCTGTTCGGTATCTACGACCCGGGCCTGATTCTCATCGGCCAGGTAACCACCGCGTTCATTCTGCTTTATGGCGGATTGCGCGTGATGGAGGGCACCTTGGGCGTTGGCGTCATGATGGCTGCGATGCTCTATGCACGTCGCTTCTATGACCCAATGGAGCAGTTGGCGATGTTCTACAACTCGTTCCAGTCGGCAAACTCTGGTCTCGAAAAAATCTCTGGTGTACTGCAAGAAGAGCCTTCGGTTGCTGACCCAGCCGAACCTGTTGAGGTCAGCGATTCAAAGGGCCACATCGAATTCGACGGCGTTCGCTTCTCTTATGGCGACGGCAAAGAGGTTTTGCACGAGTTCAGTCTCGACATTCCT
>CAIZQQ010000037.1 GCA_903935175.1 uncultured Micrococcales bacterium | reverse complement strand
TCAACCTCGATGACGAACGGAAAACCCCAGCCATCATCGGCTTGCCTGAGGAGCCCTCGAACCATCGCTTTGATGTCAAAGCTCTGTGGTGCGTTGGGCAGGGTTGCCTCCCAGGGCCGAAGCCAACCTCGATTTCCAAGAATTAGTCGCTCGAGCGCCTTGACGTCGCGCATTTTCACGAGGCGCAGGCGAACCGCGTCGTGAGTGAGAGCAAAATTCATGGCCACGATGGCAAGATTAGTCGCATGACCGATTCAGAAGCCACACAAGCAAAGACTGCTCTGCGCAGCACAATTCGAGCCGCGCGCAAATCGAAGCAAGAAGGCCACTTTTGTGAAGACGAGCACGATGAACATTTGGTCATGTTTCTGGCCGACCAGAACGTTCGCAAGATCGCGGCCTACATTGCGCTCGATGATGAACCTTGCACAGATTTGCTCTTAGATGTTTGCGAACAGGTCGGTATTCAGGTTTTAGTGCCTCGAATTGTGAAAGACGATCTTGAGTGGGCGATTTTCAACTGGGATGAACTTACCGAGGGTGAGTTCGGAATTCTCGAGCCAACCGGGCCGGCTGAACCTCTTCAAGTCGATGCAGTCTTGGTGCCGGCATTGGCCGTGGATGCTGCGGGCAACAGACTTGGCAAGGGTCGCGGCTTCTATGACCGAGCGCTGGCGGAACTAGAGAGCCGAGTGCCAATCATCGCGCTGGTGCACGACGAAGAAGTGTTTGAAGAGATTCCTCACGAGGCCCACGATCTCAAAGTTGACTACGTGGCCTGCTGCTCGGGTGTTCACAAACTCGACTGACGTAAAATCGATTGAGCACCAAAATCAAAAGCCAACGGAGAAACCCTTTGCCAACCTATTCTTATGCCTGCAAAAAGTGTGGGCACGAGTTTGACGTTCAGCAGTCGCTGACCGATTCGGCTTTGACAGAGTGCCCTAAATGTGCGGGCGACTTAAGAAAAGTTTTTGGCAATGTGGGCGTCACCTTCAAAGGCCCAGGCTTTTACAAAACCGATTCTGCAAAGCCTTCGTCTAGTTCTGAATAGCTCTAGCCCCAGTGCGGCGGTTTGTCGTTCTTGAGCCTCGAATCGTTGGATTCGGCTCGATCTCCCCAAGCCTCGTCTGACTCATCGAAAGCGGGCACATCGAACAGCGCCTGAGGGCGTTTGGTGAGCTGCATGCCTAAAGATTCGCCGATTCGAATCGCTAGGGCTTCTGGGTCTGCGAAGAGTTCGAAGGTGTGAACCCGAACCGCTCGCCACCCCATTGCCCTGAGCAACGCTGGGCGAAGTCTGATGCGCTCAGAAATCGAATCACCAGCCAAGTTCCAGTCTGGCAAAACAGCTACGGCTTTGTTGGCATAGCTCACCGCTAGAGGTATCTGGCCGCCTAAATTCAACTCAACTCGTGCCCCGAGTTTGGCTAGTCTCAATGACAAATCTTGCAGTAACGGATCTTCATCCGACTCTTCAGCTGGCGACAACTTGGAACCGTCTAAAACCTCGGCTAAAAGATTGTTGATGTTTAGCGGGCCACCCTGTTGCAGCTTTTCAGAGCCGAAGCAACTCACTACCGTGATGCTGCTCCGAGCGCTTACCAGCAGGTTAGCCAAGTGCCGTCGGCTAGCTGGGCCGCTGAGCTCCCCGATTACCTCCGGAGCTCGACCTTCGCCATCGGTGCCGAACCCGATCGAAAAAATCACACGGTCGGCAACTCGGTGCGATAGCGATGCCACCGATGTGACCTCGAATTTTTCGCGGCCGTGTGAGTCAAAGAATTCTTCGAGTTCAGCCTTCGACTTCAGCGCTATCCTCAGCGCCTGGTCAATGCGGTCGGCATGCAACTTGGATGCTGTCGCAACCAACAGCGAATCTTCGGGTTGCTCTGAAGCGTGCTTAAGCACGCGTGCGATCACCCGATCTACTTCGACATCTGGGCTTTCTACAGCACTGGTTCCCTTGGTGCTGGACCCGATTCCCGAAGTGATGATCTCGATCAATAGGTTTGGGTTGCCTAAGAACTCTGCGGCGGTTGGTGCAAACAAAATGCGATTCTGATAAAACTCTCGATTGATTAAAGTTCCCAGCGCTTGACCATTTGGTCGCCATGATTTCTTCAAGACCACAAGATCATGACCAGAACCGACTGCCGACTGCACCGATGGCACAATGCGTTCACGTTTTAACGAAAACTCATGGCACTCTAATTCGAAGCCGTCAGGTGCTGCAATGGCCTCATCGCCAAACGAGATAACCTGGTCTACTCGTTGCAGCGCGGCGAGATTTTCGGCAACCGTTGTGCCGGCGGCATCCAAGATTAGAGCGACATCGAATCGATCTTCGGTGAGTTCACGGCTGACCGTGTAAGGCGATGTCATAACCACGGGCACGAGCTTGCCGTAGATGTCTGGAGCGGCCACTTTGAGTGCCTTGAAGGTTGCCTGCTTGGTGCGCAACAATGCTTTCAAGCTTGTGGCCTGCTCTGTGTGTTCAGCGAGAGAGTGATGCCATTTCAACGAGAGCTCGTGAGCCAAGCGCAATCGGGACTCAATATTCACGTTGTTGTCAGACGCCGCAAAATCTTCTTCAATCGAATCAATTTGCTCTGCGGTGTACTTCATGACCGTCGCATCGCGTGCCACCAAGTATTCAAGTGCAGACTGCCACCAAGCGAGGTCTAGCTCTGCAGCAAGATGTTCGCGCTTCACCTTGAGATTCGCTAAGTCACGCGCCAGGGCCGAGATTCCTTGCTCACGCAATTGTTCACGCAGAGTGTTTCTTGCCTCAAGGTTTTCGAGAGGTTCTCGATCTGAAGCCATCGATGAAAGAGATTTTGCGAGCTCAGTCAGTGGCATTTTCAACAGTGGCTTGGCCGAGGCGTCATCATCAACATGCGACTGAAGTGAACCGAGGTCGGTCACGAAGTTTTGATATGCAATCAGAGCCTCGTTGATACCTAGAGGAACCTCGGGTTTGTTCTCATTGAGCGAGTATTGCTGCCAAGCCTGTCGCTGGTCATTTGCTGCGATGAGAGCACCGTGAAGATCTCCAACGCTCATGCCGGGTCGAATGTATTCTTTGGCAAGTTTCTTGAGGCGACGACGACTCGAGCCCGACAGCTCAGACTTCGCGGTTCTCGGGCCGGTTGCTGCGATTAGCTCGTCAAGTGGCCGGTCAAACACTTCTGGCACAAATCGAGCGAGCGATTCTCGCAAGCCCACAAATAGCCTGAGGTACACACCCCAGTCTTCGACCGTCGCAGCAGATCTGAAGTGAGACTTGCGGATGAAGGAGTCGAGCTGGTTGGTGAGTTCCGGCAAAACGCTTTTTTCGAGACGACTTGCCAACTCAAGGGCTTCATCGACTTGATCTTGAGTCTCAAATTTCGCCTGAAACCAAGCAGTGTCAGAAGCTGCAAATTTCAACTCGCCCAGATCGTGAGCCTGGTATAGAAGTTCAAGTGCCCGAGGTCTGTGAGACTCATCGAGCAAATACTGCGGTTTGATACGGGCGCTGGTCTGCGGCGCTCTTGCCATGAGGCTAAGTTTTGCCAGCGCTTCCAGACTCTCTGAAACCGAAAGGCCAACCTTTTCGTCTCGCTTGGCTAGAAGGTCGAGATACTCGCTCACGCTTGACTCGGCCGTTGCTCGAACTTCTAGCGCAGCATCCAAGTTCGAAGCGGCGGCTTTCTCGTTACGGCTGATTGCTGCGATGACATCGAACCAGGTGGACTCCGACCGAACAGCAAGGCCACCAAGCCCAAGACTTGCGAATCGGTCAGCGAGCTCACTCAACGTTTGGCGACGTGGGGCCACGACCAGAACTCGCTTGTTGGCCGCAACCAATCCAGCAATCGTGTTGACGACCGTTTGGGTGTAGCCGCAACCAGGCAGGGTTTCGACAGCGAAACTGTCTCCAGCTACGGCACGCGCCACCACCATTCGCTGATGAATGTCGGCATCGGTAATGATGAGCGGGTCACTCGCGCCCGCACCGGTCTCATGGGTTTGTCGGTCGGTTTCAAACCCAGCCAAGGCGCGAAGAAGCGGTGTTTCGTTTTGCTTTACGTCAGCGTGCAACTCGATTGACTCAGTCGCAAAGGTTCCCACAGCGAGAATTCGACGGGTCTCAAGATTCGCCGTCGGACCGGCAAGATTTGCCAAGTATTCAAGCACCGAAATCGGCAACAAATCTGCACCGGCACCAAGCAGCGACAGCAGGTGGGCTTCATCAACCTTCGCGCCATAGCTGACTTCTAAGGCCTCGACCAGACCGGGGTTAACTCTCGGATGCTCGCCAAGCCGCAACTCGAAATCATCCGTCTTGCGATCGAGGTTCAAAGGCCAAATCAATATCGGTAGCGCTAAGTCGAAGCCATCGTGTTCAAGATTGACGAGTCCGCCAACCAGGCCGAGACATTTGATGCCAAACTGCGAATCTAGAATCTCGGCACGCTGTTTGATGCGTTTGGCTGCCGAGTAGGCTCGCGAAAAAGCCAGTGGGTCGCGAAAAAGGTTCGAGAGAACTCCGGTGCGAGCCGCTGCCAACTGTGCCAAACCGCCAGGATGCGCGCGCTCGAGATCGATTTGCCCAACGTTGTTTGGCTCAAAGTTCAAGAGGGTGTTAGTGAATCCAATTTCTCTAATTTCGCGCAGCCAAACATTCCAGTCGATACGGCCAGAACCATTGGAATCCATGGCTACAGACTAACTTTGACAAGGTCTGCAGGCTCGGAGGCTTGCGGTGAGGCAGGGTATATTGGGCTTTTCGGCTCCGTAGCTCAGTGGATAGAGCAGAGGTTTCCTAAACCTTGTGTCGTAGGTTCGATTCCTATCGGGGCCACAAAAAACCGGGTGTCACCAACGGCGACACCCGGTTTATTATGTTTAGAAACTTAGACGACTCGAACGCCCTGCTTGGTGGCGAAATCTTGGTCGTTCTGAGTCAGGTAGATGATTCCCTCAACCAGGCCGATGATGGCGGGAATATAGGTCCAGAAAAACAGCACGTAAGCGACACCCAAACCAGTTTTGCCAAGGTAAAACTTGTGAATGCCAAGCCCACCGAGCACTATGCCAAGAACTCCTGCCGTCACGCGAGACTTCGCTGGTGCGTATGGGTTAGCCAATGGCTGGCCAATCGGCTGACCGATTGGCTGGCCGGTTGCCTGTTGAGTTGCGACCGGGTGGCCACACTGCGGGCAAGCCGCGGCCATAGGGCTCACGGCATTTCCGCAGTGGCTACAGAAGTTTCCTGTCATTTGTATCTCCTATTCGATTGGAACGGAGAATCCCCCATTCATGAGAACAGATTAGTGCCGTAACTCAGGCGGCTTGAGCAAAGTTCAGAAACTCGTCCCACTCAGGTTCAAATCGCTCGGCTCCGCGCACGGTCCAGGCAATTCCTTGGGGCATCCGAGGTTGATGACGAAGTTCCCAGCCAAGTTCTGCAAGGGTCTTGTCGCTCTTGGCGTTGTTGCACTTCAGGCAACAGGCAACTAGGTTTTCCCAGGTGTCTTTGCCGCCTCGAGACTTGGGTTGAACGTGATCAATGGTGTTGGCCGACTTTTGACAGTAAGCGCACCTGAAGCCGTCTCGACGCAACACTCCCCTGCGCGATACCGGAACCTTGCGGGTCGTCGGCACGCGCACATAGCGCTGCAACAAGATCACTGATGGAAGTGTGAAATCTTTGGTGGCACTGTGAACCTGTAAGTCACCAGCTCCGGCAAGAACGGTGGCCTTTTGGTTCAGCACCAAAATCAGTGCACGTTTAAACGACACCACTGCGAGTGGCTCGTAACCGGCGTTTAAAACAAGTGTTCGCACGAATCAACCTTTCGAAGTCATCCAGACGGATTTCTGGATTTTCGGTGGGTAGGGCAGCCGAGAAACAAAAAACGCGCCGTCAAAAATGACGGCGCGCGGTTTCGATGTAAGCCCGGCAGGACTGATGGGGTTGACGCATTTGGTAAACATGCTTGGCGGGCAGGCTCTGCAAAGTCATCAACTCCTCCTAACCGAGAAAACGATTGCACTACTTAGCAAGAGATTACGCCCAGAATCTTTGACAGCCATGAATGAAACGCCAACAAAACGTGACGATTTGGTATCGAAAAAACTCGTGACTTGTAGGCTTTAGCCGTCTATGCCCAAGCGCACAAAATAGTGCTTTGGAGTGAAGATTGGAGCTAGCTTCACCTTGTCGCCGCGAAGCGGTGCGTGGTAGAACATTCCGTTACCAGCGTAGATACCGTCGTGGCTGTGATCGTTCATGATGACGAGGTCGCCCGGTAGAGCATCCTCTGGGTTGATGATTTTACCCATGCGGGCCTGGCCGTTCACCGAGTGAGGCAGGGCAATACCGAACTGCGAGAAGACGAATTTCACATAGCCCGAGCAGTCAAAACCAGCTGGGGTTTCTCCACCGAAGACGTAAGGAACACCAACGTACTTGGCAGCAACCTGCATCACCTTTTCGGTGTTGTAAGTCGGGAACGGAGGGTTTAGTAGATAGTCTTCGGCAGTTGGGCCGGCGTAGTCACGGTAGGCGGTGATGGTTTGCTGACGGAATAGTTCTTCGGCCGAAATGTCTTTGGCCGTGCCTCGCTTGTAGTTCTGCAAACCGATCTGAGTCACGGTTAGGCCCTGTGTTTCGGCATCCGCCGCTAGCAGGCTAGGGTCGAGCGAACCGACACCAGCAAAAGCAGCCAGTTCGGGACTCATGGCATAAGCAGGCAAAGCTGAAGTTGCCATCATGCCTGAGAAAACCAACATGGTCAGGTAGCCGCGAACCGGCTTTAGCCTTGCGGTCAAAGTTGTGCGCACTGCAGGAACAATGAAACTGGCTCCAGTCAAAGCATCTTGAGCGACAGCAACCACTGCGGGAGCGTTTTTGGCAGCCAAACGAACGGCTCTGCGATCGGCGCGACGAATCGAGCGTTCTTGCTTAGCAAGCAATGAAGCTTCGACCGAACTACGACTGCGCAACTCAAACTGCTCGAAGACGTTAATCTTCACGTTTGCGCGTCTGCGACCACCGGGCTTTTGGGCCAAGGCAAACCTCCAAGTTTCAGTAACTCTTCGAGCCACTCTCGTATCGAAACTCATCGTTTAGAAAATCTGAATTACGAGAAAAGAAACAATTCAGATTCGACTGCAAATTCAGGTTTGTGAATTGCAATACCTAAAGTTTACCTGCGGTTCGCTTCAATGCACCAAACCGTCCCTGTGAATCTGCCGACCGCTGGATGTTAGGTGGTTTTAGCTGGCTGACTCCACAAACAAATGTGCAGCTAGGTCGTGGTCAAGGGCCAACCCGGCGTCTTGGCCGTCGAGCGATACAAATATTCGGCCATCAATGTGGTCGGCGCTAATGGTTGCACCAGGAACCAAGCCGATGGCTTTTAGCTCGCTGAGAAACTCTGGGTCGATCTGAATCGGTTCACCGATTCTTCGCAAAATCAAACCGGATGCACGACCTGCGTTTGCGAGCACCGCCGGCAGCGACACCACGCCGTCGACAAAAAGCGGGTTCGGTGAAAAACCGAGTTCTTCGAGCCCAGGGATCGGATTTCCGTATGGAGAGAGATCCGGTGACGAGATAAGACCAATGATCTTGCGCTCGACCTGCTCACTCATCACGTGTTCCCAGCGGCAGGCTTCCTCGTGAACAAACTCCCACTCGAGACCGATAACGTCGGCAAGCAACCGCTCAGCCAATCGATGCTTTCGCATCACGCGAACCGCTTCAAGCCTCCCCTTCTCGGTGAGATCGAGGTGGCGGTCATCGGCGATTGTCACTAGCCCGTCACGAGACATTCGGTTTACGGTCTCAGAAACGGTGGGGCCAGAGTGACCGAGGCGTTCAGAGATTCGGGCTCGAAGCGCAACCTGACCCTCTTCTTCGAGTTCGAGAATTGTGCGCAGATACATTTCTGTTGTGTCAATCAAGTCAGTCACGGTTCACCTCCAAATGCTCTTTTCCCTATTATCAAGCAACTAGGGCGCGACCCCATACAGGCACTAACAGGAGGTGGCGGTAAACTTGACCTATGCCCGAGATTCTGATTCCCTCCTCACTTTTGCCAGCCGACGGACGATTCGGTTGCGGACCATCTCGTTTGCGTGATGCGCAGCTGCAGGCATTTGCCTCGGAGGGCGCCAGACTCATGGGAACCTCACACCGCCAAGCACCGGTTAAGAACCTGGTCAAGCGCGTACAAGACGGGCTTCTAGATCTATTTCACAACCCGGCCGGCTACGAGATTGTTCTCGGCAACGGTGGTTCGACCGCTTTCTGGGATGTCGCTGCGTACTCGCTAGTGACCCGCAAGGCTCAAAACTTGGTGCACGGCGAATTTGGCGCGAAGTTTGCCTCGGCCCTAACCAACCCGTGGCTCGACAAGCCAACCGTTATCAATGGTGAACCCGGCTCGCGCCTCGAAATGGTGGCCGAAGATGGTGTCGATTCTTACGCCTATGCCCAGAATGAAACATCCACCGGTGTGGTCACCCCCGTCAAGAGAGTTGCTGGCGCGCATCCCGACTCTCTGATGTTCACCGACGCAACCTCGGCCGCTGGAGGAATCGATTTCGACCCACTGCAAACCGACGTTTACTATTTCGCACCGCAGAAGAATTTTGCTTCAGACGGAGGCCTGTGGTTTGCGCTGATGTCACCGGCTGCAATCACTCGCGCCGAAGAAATCGCGGCATCCGACCGCTACATCCCAGAGTTTTTGAGCATAAAAACGGCGATCGACAATTCACGCCTGAACCAAACCCTGAACACGCCAGCAATCGCGACGTTGTTCTTGCTCGGTGAGCAAATTACTTGGATGAACGACAACGGCGGCCTCGGCTGGGCAGCGGCACGAACCAAAGCCGCTTCAGATCACCTTTACGAATGGGCAGAAAAGTCGAGCTTCGCCACACCATTCGTGAGCAACCCGGAGCATCGCTCGCAGGTTGTCGTGACAATCGACTTTGACGAATCGGTTGACGCGGCGGCAGTGGCCAAAACGTTGCGAGCAAACGGAATCGTAGATGTTGAGCCTTATCGAAAGCTGGGTAGAAACCAGCTACGCGTCGCAACTTTCGCAGCAACTGACAAGCACGAGGTGGAACAACTCACCTCAGCCATCGACTTTGTCGTAGAACAACTCGGTTAGTTTTTGACCATGAAGTTTTTCGTCAAAGAAGAAGATAGAAAGCCAGACCCGGCACCTTTAAAAACGAACGCCCGTGCCGTGGTTGTGGTTGGAATCGTGTCCTGGGCTTTGGTTCTAGCGCTTTTTGTTCTTGTTCCGACGGCGACCCCAGCGGGCAAACAATGGTGGCTTACCAGCTGCATCTTCGGAATCATCCTCGGCGTCTTCGCCTGGTTCAAGGTCGGTCGGCGCTAGCTCAGCACTCGCCGAATCTTCTGGTTCTACGTCTTCAGACTCTGGGGCTTCGCCGTCTTCATCTTCTTCGATTTCGTCGAGGTCTTCGTCATCGTCTTCATCCTCGTCTTCGTCATCGTCTTCAGTGCTTTCACCGGCTTCTAGAGCCTCAAGTGCTGCCTGGGCCTCGAGCTCTACCTGAAGGGCTTTCCAGTCGGCAAGCCTTTCTGACCAAGGTACCCAAGCAGGTGCAAGCAGCGCCTGCTCTCCGGGCAAAAGAACCACTTCAGAGATTGTTGGAGATTCGTCGCCACTATCAAATAGCGTCACCGACCAAAGCCAGCCCTGGTAACCCTCTAGCTTGGCTTCGAACACGAATGAATAAGCGCCATCTCCCTCGTCGATCAGTTCGACAAAGTTTGATACTGCCTTTTCTCCTGCGTTCTGGGTAGCGGCCGCACGGGCAACTTCGAGAAAGCGTTTTGCGTCTGGTTTAGTCATCCAGTTCGTCTGCCACCTTGCGCAGCAAGCCTGCGATCTTCTTTGCAGAAGCCGATTCAGGCTGCTTGCCACGGTTCAAGCCAGCACCAAGGTTGTCTAGCAAACGAATGAGGTCTTGAATGATCACGGCCATTTCGTCGGCAGGCTTGCGCGAACGACTGGCAAGGCTGACCGGTACTTCAAGGATGCGCACCGAGGTGGCCTGAGGTCCACGTTTGCCGTCAAACAAGCTGAATTCGACACGTGAGCCTGGCTTTACGCTGGTGATACCGGCCGGAAGCGCGCTCGCGTGCAAGTAAACCTCGTCGCCCTCGTCGGATGCGATGAATCCGAATCCTTTAGCGTCATCAAAGAATTTCACTTTGCCGGTTGGCATGGGCCACCTCTTTCAATCAATCAGCCATCAGTTTACCTTCCACCGGGCTCAGCGCTGAAGGTATCCTAGAAGGATGGCTAAACCTAAAGAAACATCAACAACCTCTAGAGCCGAAAACGTGTTGGCTTTCATGGCTATCGGCGTCATCGGCCTATCGCTGCTCACCATTGCAGCCCTCCTTATCGCCTACGCCATGGGGGCTACGAGCCTTCCGGTGTTGCTTCCTTTGCTTCCTTTCATCGGGTTGCCGATCGGAATGTTGTTGATCATCGCGCTAGCAATAGTTGGCGCAAAACGTCGCAAACGCGAAGGTAACTAACCCATCGAGGTTTACGGGCAATGAGCGACGTGCTTCGGGTTGCCGAACAGCTAAGAGCATTGAGCGATCAAGAGATCGCTCGGCTCGTCAAGCGCTGCCAGATTAACGCCTCCCCCGCTAAAGATTTCTTCGACCTAGCGTCAAGTTTTTTACAGACCAAAGCTCAAGATGCGTGGCTTACCTCGGCTAATCGCGACACACTCCAAAACCTCCTTGCGAACTTGGAAAACGACGGAACTTCCGAAACGGCAACGTCACCAGATCCCACCTTCGAACTGGCACTCGATCGCATCAAGGCCGATGCAAAGCTTGCTGAACTCATTCGTGAACGCTGTTCGCCGGCGGAGCATCCGGTTGCCACAAAAGCAACCAAATCGGCCTCAATTCAAGACCTTGCCGATAGCGGCATCCGTGCGTTTTTGACCGTGCTGGCAATCTCGGAATTTGCTTACGAACTAGAGCACAGGTATCTGCGCGAGATTGGTAAACAGGGGCTAGCGCTGCCAGAGGTGAAGTTGTTCGCAGCACACCTCGGCATTGATGGCGACCAGGTGAAGCAGCTTTGGGAAATCGCGCGTCTGGCCGGGGTGGTCACCTCGTTAGACAGCCGCTGGGTTCTCGGTGCAAACGCGGCCGCCTGGTTTAGCTCAACCACCGAATTGCGCTGGCAAGCTTTGTGCGACACCTGGCTCGCGTTGCTTGGCTCAGAGGCAAACGGCGACCTGAAAGCTCACTTTGCCGATTTGGATTCGGTATCGCTGGCACAAAGTTTGGCTTGGATCTACCCGCTGAGCGACACTCTGGTTGCATCGAAGCAGCTTCGGCTTGCAGACTTCGCCGAGGCAATTGGGCTGACTTCGCACGGCCTGCCGCAACCATGGTTTGGAAACGTAATCGAAGGTAAAGCCAAGGCCGCCCAACTTGCGATCAGCACGCACTTTCCGGCGACCTCAAATCGAATCATCGTTCAGGCCGACCTGTCGGTGGTAGCTCCCGGGCCGCTAAACCTAGAGGTAGAAAAAAGGCTTCGCACTTTTCTCGAAGCCGACAAGGTTGGGTTAGCCAGCCACTTCAGAATCAGCGCACTCAGCCTTAGCTACGCACTTGAAACCGGTGTCGATGTTGATCACGTTCAATCGACACTCGTCGAGTTATCAGGAAAGGCGCTGCCCCAGCCCGTTGAATACCTGCTGGCAGATGTCGCAAGACGTTTCGGTCGACTGCGGGTAGTTGCCGATGAGTCGGGCGCCTCGAGCTTTATCGAAGTTCACGAACCCGCGCTCGCAATCGAACTTGCCAACGATCTGCGCCTGCGCAGTTTGGGTTTGCGTCAGATTGAGCAACTGCGGCTGTTCACAAAATTCAGCACGGATGTCGCCTACTACACCCTGCGTGAAAATGGGCACCTCGCGGTGCGAGTAACGGCGAAGGGCAAGATTGTTTCGCCAGAAAAGATTTCCTTTGGTGCGCTGGCCGTGTCGCCGGTGAATCCGATCGAGGTGACGCTGGCGAAACTTCGAGCCGCCGACAGTTCGGCCGGTTCGAGCGACGATGACACCAAGTTGCGCCAGGTTCAGTTGGCGATCAAGAACAAGGCGAACATCCGAGTGGTTTATGTCGGTCGAGATGGTGGCGAATACGAATTCGTGCTCGAGCCGATCGGTTTGGCGAACGGGCGTTTGCGAGGTCGCGACCGCAAGGCCGACATTGAGCGCACCCTGCCGCTGGCCAACATCACCAAACTAGAACTGACCTAGGTTTTGCATGTCGGCGATAGAAACTAGGCTAAAAGGATGACTGGACCACTAATCGTTCAGAGCGACAAGACCGCTCTGCTTGAGGTTGATCACCCCGATGCGGTTGATGCCCGACACGATTTGGCCGTTTTTGCCGAGCTCGAGCGCGCTCCCGAACATATTCACACCTACCGAATCACAAAACTTGGTCTCTGGAACGCGCGTGCCGCCGGTCACGACGCCGATTTCGTTCTTGGAGTTCTCGACCGCTACGCGAAGTTCGCGGTGCCAACCTCGGTGCGCACCGACATCGTCGAAACAATGTCTCGCTATGGCCGCTTGGTCATCAGGCGGGCCGAAGACGGCGGGCTCGAACTGACCTCTGATAGCCCAGCGATTTTGGTCGAAGCCGGCCACCACCGCAAAATGGCCGACCTGCTCGGCGGGCGCATCAGCGAAACCGCTTTTCGCATTCAAGACTGGGCGCGCGGAGCGGTAAAACAAGAATTGCTAAAACTCGGATGGCCGGCCGAAGATCAAGCGGGCTACACCGAAGGCACCCCGCACCCGATCGAGTTGACCGAAACCGACTGGAAGATTCGCGACTACCAAAAGCTCGCTGTCGAGAAATTCTGGGACGGCGGCTCAGGTGTGGTCGTATTGCCCTGTGGTGCGGGTAAGACCATCGTTGGCGCATCCGCTATGACGGTTGCGAAAACCAACACACTGATCTTGGTGACCAACACCGTGTCGGCCAGACAGTGGAAGGCCGAGCTGCTCAAGCGCACGTCGCTCAGCGAAGATGACATCGGCGAGTACTCAGGTTCGGTAAAAGAAGTGAAGCCGGTCACCATCGCCACCTACCAAATCTTGACCACCAAGCGCAAAAACGAATACGCCCACCTGGCTCTACTGAATGCCAAAGATTGGGGGCTGATCGTCTACGACGAGGTTCACCTTCTGCCGGCACCGATTTTCAAAATGACCGCAGACCTTCAGGCTCGCAGGCGTCTTGGATTGACCGCCACTTTGGTTCGCGAAGACGGTAAAGAGGGCGACGTTTTCTCACTCATCGGCCCAAAGCGTTTTGACGCCCCGTGGAAAGAGATTGAGGCGCAGGGTTACATCGCTCCGGCAGCCTGTTTCGAGGTGCGCGTTGACCTGCAAGATGAAGAGCGACTCGACTACGCGATGTCGGCCCAAGACGACCGCTACCGCATCGCTGCCACCTCGCCCGTGAAGATTAAAGTCATGCAAGACCTGCTCGCCAGGCACGTTGGCGAACCAACCCTGATCATCGGCCAGTATCTCGACCAGATTTACACTGTGGCAGCTGCGCTCGGAGTACCTTTCATCACCGGTGAAACCCCGATTGATGAGCGCGAACGACTGTTCCAGGCCTTCCGCGAAGGTGTCGAACCAACCCTGGTTGTTTCGAAGGTTGCCAATTTCTCTATCGACCTGCCCGAAGCATCGGTCGCGATTCAGATTTCGGGCTCTTACGGCTCGCGCCAAGAAGAGGCTCAGCGCCTTGGTCGTTTGCTTAGGCCGAAGGCCGATGGGCGCAAGGCGTCGTTCTACACGATCATCGCAAGGGACACCGTTGACCAAGACTTTGCCCAGAATCGTCAGCGCTTTTTGGCCGAGCAGGGTTACAGCTATGAAATCTTGGATGCTGAGCAGCTCTAGCGCGGCGCTCAAGTAAATCCCCACCGACTCTAAGGTGGCTCACAGCAATCTCACAGCCAAGGTTAGGATGCTGGGCATATGGCAAATGAACCCATCAAGGTATTAGTCGTTGACGATGAGCCGAACATCCGTGATCTGCTCACCACCAGCCTTCGCTTCAATGGTTACTCGGTCTATGCGGTCGGTAACGGAAGTGACGCGGTTGTGGCTGCCGAAAAAGGCAAACCAGACATCATTCTTCTCGACGTGATGCTTCCAGACCAGAGCGGTTTTGCGGTCACCAAGAAGCTTCGCTCGATGGGAATTGACGTCCCGGTGTTGTTTCTAACCGCTCGTGACGAAACCGAAGACAAGGTGACCGGGCTCACAGTCGGCGGCGATGACTACATGACCAAGCCATTCAGCCTTGATGAAATCATGGCTCGAATTAGCGCGATTTTGCGTCGAACCCAAAAAATCGAAACTTCTGACAGCGTCATCGAGGTTGGAGAAATTTCGATGAACGAAGACGCCCACGATGTTTTCGTAAATGGCCAACTGGTCGAGTTCTCGCCAACCGAATACAAACTGCTGCGATTTCTAATGTCAAACGCCAACCGCGTTCTCACCAAATCACAAATTCTCGACCATGTTTGGGAATATGACTTTGGTGGCGAAATGGGAATCGTTGAATCTTATGTGAGTTACCTGCGAAAGAAGCTAGACCCGATTACCAGCGAGCCAGTTATCGTCACGAAGCGCGGCGTTGGCTACATGTATAAGAGCACGAAGAAAGAAAAGTAATTGCGCCAAAAGGGAACCGACGTTTGGGAGCGCATTTCACTGCGCTCTAAACTGACGACCCTCTCGGTTGCCTTGATCGGTCTTCTGTTGATTGTTTCTAGCGTTGGAACAATGGCGCTACTAAGAACATATCTTCACCAGAATCAAGACACCGTGCTGATTTCGACCGTTGAGGTAATGCGCCAACAAAGCCCCCTCACGGTTGAACAAGACCTTGCCACCAGGCAGTTGCGCCTGCCAAACCTGCCTAGCGGTTATTACATTGCCTTCTTGGATCGATCGGGTTCACTTCAGTTGGCCTTCTCATCGTCGACGACCGCAAATGGCCAACTCCCGAATATTTCGAAATTCGACCTGCAAGCCGTGCTATCGACCAAGGGTCTACCTTTCGAGGTGGACACTAACGGGCAATTCATCCAAGAGAACGAGGGGGCCGGATGGCGTTTGATCGCCGCCCCGTCGCAGGCGTTTCCTGGTTCGGTAGTTGTTGCCCTACCGACCGACGCCAACAACGGGCTTATGAATCAGTATCGAAACGTTGGTCTGGTGTTTGGCGTCTTCTTGCTGATACTCAGCGGTATGGCGATCTGGTTGACCATCACACGCGCCCTTAGACCCCTCAAAGAGGTTGAGCGCACAGCCGCCGCAGTCGCAGCCGGCGACACCAGTCAGCGCCTTCTTCGTCTCGAGGGGCAAACCGAGATGTCACGAGTAAACCGGTCGCTCAACACAATGCTTGACTCAATCGATGACGCCTTGGATGCTCGTGGCAAAACCCTTGAGCAAATGCGCCGATTCGTTGCCGATGCCAGCCACGAACTGCGTACCCCGTTGGTTTCGGTTCGTGGTTACGCCGAACTTTATCGAATGGGTGCTCTGTCTGACAAAGCCAAGCTCGACGACGCGATGACGCGAATCGAATCCGAAGCCGTGCGCATGACCTCGTTGGTCGAAAGCTTGTTGTCGCTGGCCAGGCTTGAGGAAGATAAGCCTCTAGAACTAAAAGAGACAGACATTCTCGCCTTGTGCAGGGATGCCGCGAAGGACCTATCGGTTGCCGAGTATCGCCGCCAAATAGTTTTGACTGATCTGAATGGGCTCAAACTTGAAGACGAGTCGAAGCTTGTCGCGAAAGTAGACCAGAACATAATCAAGCAAGTCTTGATCAACTTATTGGCCAATGCGTCGCGCTTCTCGCCAGAAGATAAGCCGGTTTTTGTGGCGGCAGGCAATGACGCAGGAAGCCTGGTTATCGAAGTGCGCGACAACGGCGAGGGCATACCTAAGTCGCTTCGCGACAAGGTTTTTGAACGCTTCTATCGTGCTGATAACTCGCGAAACAGAGAAACCGGCGGCAGCGGTCTTGGCCTTGCGATTGTTAAAGGTTTGATCGAAAAGCACGGCGGAACCATCAAAGCCAGCGAGACTAAGGGCGGCGGAGCTACCCTCAGCGTGCGACTGCCACAACTTTAAAAAGTTATCCACAGGTTTGTTTTTCGCTCGCACAGCGAACGAAATTGATTGCAGAATCTTCGCATGACGCAATTTTCAGTAGACGCAGCACAAGTGCTCGCGGCAAATAGCAACATTCAATCAACCATCGGTCGCCTACGCGGTGAAATCGACAACCTACACTCGCAGCTTCAAGGGTTGCAAAATTCTTGGCAGGGTGTGGCCGCCAACTCATTCCAAGAACTGGTTAGCCGGTGGCGCGTCACCGAGTCTACGGTTTCAGACCAATTGGGTCAGATTGGTCAGGCTTTGGCACATGCAGCCACGCAATATTCTGACGTCGAAAGTGCAAACACTCGACTGTTCAGCTAAAGACCCTCTGGGTGAGCGCCTCCCCTCGCTAATCCCAGAGTCTCTTGCTCACTATTGGTCAGAGCAAGAGAAAAGGGCGAAGCCTTATGGCTTCGCCCTTTTTCTTTTTTGAACTAGAAGTCCATGCCTCCGCCAGGAGCTGCAGGTGCAGACGCTGGCTCAGGCTTGTCGGCAACGACAGCCTCGGTGGTCAAGAACAGTCCTGCAATCGATGCCGCGTTCTGAAGTGCAGAACGAGTCACCTTTACAGGGTCGTTGATTCCGGCCTTGAGCATGTCAACATACTCGCCGGTCGCTGCATTCAAACCCATGCCCGAAGCTAGTGAGGCAACCTTTTCGGCTACTACACCTGGCTCAAGACCCGCGTTGATGGCGATCTGCTTTAGCGGAGCCGAGATGGCAACGCGAACGATGTTTGCACCAGTTGCCTCGTCGCCAGTTAGCTCTAGCTTCTCGAATGCAACCTTTCCAGCCTGAATTAGGGCAACGCCACCACCGGCGACGATACCTTCTTCAACGGCAGCCTTCGCGTTACGCACTGCATCTTCGATGCGGTGCTTACGCTCTTTCAGCTCAACCTCGGTGGCTGCTCCAGCCTTGATCACTGCAACACCGCCGGCAAGTTTTGCCAAGCGCTCTTGTAGCTTCTCGCGGTCGTAGTCACTGTCGGTGTTTTCGATTTCTTTACGAATCTGGTCAACACGGCCCTTGATGGCTAGCTCGTCGCCAGCGCCCTCAACAATGGTGGTCTCGTCTTTGGTGATGACTACCTTGCGGGCGCGACCGAGTAGGTCGAGGGTCGCGGTCTCTAGGCGAAGGCCGATCTCTTCTGAGATAACCTGACCACCGGTGAGAATCGCGATGTCTTGAAGCATTGCCTTGCGGCGGTCGCCGAAGCCAGGAGCCTTCACGGCGACAGACTTGAAGATTCCGCGAATCTTGTTGAGAACCAAAGTGGTGAGTGCTTCACCTTCGATGTCTTCACCGATGATTAGCAATGGCTTGCCGGTCTGAATGACCTTCTCAACGATTGGAAGAAGGTCTTTCATTGCAGAAACCTTAGAGTTCACGATTAGAACGTAGGCATCTTCGAGAATTGCTTCTTGACGGTCTGGGTCGGTTACGAAGTAAGCCGAGATGTAGCCCTTGTCAAAGCGCATACCTTCGGTGAGCTGTAGCTCGATACCAAAAGTGTTCGACTCTTCAACGGTTACAACACCTTCACGGCCAACCTTGTCGATAGCCTCGGCGATTAGCTCACCAATTTGGGTGTCGCCTGCCGAGATAGATGCGGTTGCCGCAATCTGCTCTTTCGAGTCGACCGGCTTGGCCTGTGCGAATAGTTGCTCGATAACGGCTGCAACAGCCTTGTCGATGCCGCGCTTCAGTGAAATTGGGTCAGCGCCGGCTGCTACGTTGCGAAGACCTTCGCGAACAAGTGCCTGGGCTAGAACGGTTGCGGTGGTGGTACCGTCACCGGCGACGTCGTCGGTCTTCTTGGCTACCTCTTTGACGAGCTCAGCGCCGATGCGCTCGAACGGGTCTTCAAGCTCGATTTCTTTTGCAATCGAGACACCGTCGTTGGTGATGGTGGGTGCGCCCCACTTCTTTTCGAGAACGACGTTGCGGCCACGTGGGCCAAGGGTAACTTTCACGGTGTCGGCGAGGATGTTCAATCCGCGCTCTAGGCCACGACGGGCCTCTTCGTTGAAACTAATGATCTTTGCCATTTTTGGTTTTTCTCCGATGGTTCAGAAATGGGTTGGTTAGCACTCTAGGGTTTTGAGTGCTAATCCATTATTAGCACTCTAGGCACCAGAGTGCAAGTGCGCCGCGTCGCCTGTGGAGCGCCCTTGGCGAACATCCGGGCACAAAAATGCCGCTCCCTTTCGAGAGCGGCATCTGTGGTTACGAAAGCGATTAACCTAGAACGTTGACCTTGTCAGCCTGAGGACCCTTGTCGCCAGCCTTGATTTCGAATTCAACTTTTTGGTTTTCGCGAAGTTCTTTGTAGCCATCGCCCTGAATAGCGCTGAAGTGTACGAATACCTCTGCACCGCCATCCTCAGTGATGAATCCATAGCCCTTTTCGGCGTTGAACCACTTTACGGTTCCTGTTGCCATTGCATACTCCTGTTACCTAATTAATCGATCGTGGCAACGCCACAACCGAGCCGCATAGAAACCACGAAGTTGCTATGTGAATCATCAAAGCGATAATTCTTAGTCGACTTCTCTAACCCTATTCGCAATAGAGGGTAAAGTACCAAGCCTTTTTAAAAAGAAATTTGCTCGTTTATCAAGGTGTTATAACTCGGCTACTTGAAATCGGCACCCAAAACGACGGTGATTGGGTCTGAATAGCCGACCGAAACCTGCACTTCGTACTCCCCCAGGGTTTTGAGCAAGCTCTTTGAGGCTGCCTCAAACTGTGGGCTAGAAATCAAAACTTGGGTTTTTTCGGGCACTGAGGTACCGGCAAGATTGTCGGCCGTAAGCACATTCCAGCCAGCATCCAGCAGCTTGTGCGCGACCTTCGAAGCCAGGCCATCTTGCCCCGTGGCGTCAAGAATGGTTACTCCGGTTGCTTTTACCGAAGACGTGGATGCACTCGGTGAAGCCTGCACCAGCTCTGAAGGATCGATCACCACAGACCCGTCGATGATTTTCAAACCGACGATGCCACAGAGGCCAACCACTGTTGCGACGACTAAAACTCGAATGAATTCTCTAACCCGGTCTCGCTTGGTTCGGCGCGCACGGTGACGGCCACCGTGAACCGTAGCCGAGTCAAACTCGTCTTTCGGGAACTTTTGGGCCATGTAATCAACTTATATCTCTTAGGTCCGCGACTGCGGTACTTAATATTGACACGGGTGGTCGCAAAGTTAGACCACATCAATCAAAAGAGGTTTCGAAATGGGCTACAAAGTAGAGAAGACCGAAGAGCAGTGGCGCGAAGAACTCAGCGAGTTCGAATATCACGTGCTGCGCGAGGCTGGCACCGAGCGTGCCTACACGGGCGAACTGCTCGAAGAAGGCCGCGTCGGCATCTATGCCTGCAAGGGATGCGGAACCGAACTGTTCCGCTCGAATGCCAAATTCGACTCGCACTGCGGTTGGCCTTCGTTCTACGAACCTCAAGACGGCGATGCTGTCGAGCTAATCGAAGATCGCAGCCACGGCATGGTTCGCACCGAGGTGCGCTGCGCAAAATGCGGCTGCCACCTGGGTCACGTTTTCGAAGACGCACCTCAGACGCCAACCGGCGATCGCTTCTGCATTAACTCGGTCAGCATTACCTTCTCAAGCACCGAGTAGCAACTAGACTGCGGTTATGTCTGAAGAAAACAACACCAAAGCAAAAAACACCAACAACATCAACGTGGCGACCGGTAGCGCTGGAGGTTTCTACTTCATCGGATTCATCGGTGCGGCCGTCTACTACGTTTCAACCGCGGTCGATTTTTGGGACGGCGCTCTAGGACTAGTGCAGGCAGCTCTCTGGCCAGGATTCTTGGTTTACGAAGCGCTTTCGATTCTCGGCGCTTAGCCTTAGGTAGCGACACCGAAGTCGCCAGTACTTGATCTGAGCCGACTATGGGACTCGAACCCACAACCCCCGCTTTACAAGAGCGGTGCGCTACCAATTGCGCCAAGTCGGCATGGCAAGAGTTGATCAAGCCAGAGTAAATCTTACCTGCTGGCGAGCATCCGAGTAGAGGCCGTGCTGCACGGCCACCCGACCACTAGTAGAGCGGGTAGCAGGTCTCGTCTAGGTCGTCCCAGTACTCTTCGTCGATGATGCAACCGTTTTCGTCTAGGTATTCGCTATCGTCGGGTTCGACCGGAGTGAACTCAATCACGAAGTTTGAACTTGTCCAAGCTTTCTGAGAGCCAGACTTTGCTGAGACGAAGCGGAAGACATATACGCCATCTGCCCAGAAGTCTTCTTCCAGTTCCTCATCGAAATAAGTAGACCAAGGCTTAATCTTTGCTTTGCCCGTGCTGGAATTTGTCACAACGGATGACGCCCCGTTTTGCCATTTACCCTCGAAGTAGTACTGCAACTGAACCACGCGCTTGGTTTTCGGCGAAGTCACCCTGACTTCGAATGAACAAGCATCTGATTCGTCTTCTGTGTAGTCATAAATTAGGTAGCTCTTGTAACCGTCTAGGCAGTCTGAGCCAAGGCCGGTGACAGTGAAGCTTTGCGCACTCACGGCTTGGGCTTGGATGGTCCCACTAATGGTTCCGCCTGCGAATGCCGCAAGCGTTGCCACAAGTGCAATCGCTATCCAACGTAACTTTGCGAACATGCGTTCCCCCTAGGGTCCTTTAGTTATCTTGGCTTAATACTACTTCTGAGCCCAGACACTAGTAACCCACTGCTCAAAGCGAGCCGGGTTTGCCATCTCTTCTGCGCTGCCGCTGTATCGCATGCCGTTCAAAACCACAAACGGTGTGCTGTCAACTACTAGTTCAGTGCCAGGAGCCACCGCACCTAGTGTGTCGCTCGTGGTGTCACCGATCCACTTGTCAAAAGCTTTGTTCTTGATACAGCTTCGGATCTTGTCGAGATTTGATACGCCTACCGATTCGGCCAACGATACAAGTTCGTTGTCTTCGGGCCCTGCCGTTGCTTCTGGCGGCTGGCTCGTGAAGATTTTATTGTTCATAGCCATGAACTGGTTTGGTGAGAACTCGGCGACACAGACGGCAGCGTTAGCCGCGCGTGATGAGAATTCGTTAGGCGAACCGCCACCATCCAAGAATGAAATCGGGTGGTATTCGATGATCCATTCGCCGGCAGCAACTTTGCTCGAAATCAGTGGTGCATTGAAGTTTTCGAAGTTTGCGCAGAACGGGCACTGGTAGTCGATGTAGACCGAAATGACCGGCACGTCTTCGGTGGTCGGCTTGTTGGTTGCTGTGAACGCTTCGAGGTTCTTACCGATGCGGATTCCGTTGTCGTAGCTCATGTTGGTTGGCTTGGCAATCTCGGTTGGCCCCGCGGTAACCACTGCCCATCCGATTAGTCCACCCAGAATCAGGATGGCAGCCACGATTCCACCTGCGAAACCGAATTGACGTGCCTTCTCAGCCTTCTTGTGCTGTTCACGAATTTCGCGAGCCTTTTCGCGTGCTGCGTCTCGCTGCTGCGACCTTGAAAGCTTGTCAAGTCTAGACATGGAAGATTCCTTGCGTGTAGGTCACAGTTGCGTGACGTTCGGGGAGTTTCAGTCTAAACCAGCGGTAGCAAATGCGATAATAAAAAGTACCTCAGGCCGCCGGTTTGAGGGTTCCATCACTACGGATCGTCCGGCACGTACCTGCCGGTGAGGAGAAATCATGGCATCAGTGTCATTCAAGAAGGCAACTCGCCTTTACCCGGGCG
>CAIZQQ010000036.1 GCA_903935175.1 uncultured Micrococcales bacterium | reverse complement strand
CTAAACAGCAAGCAGTTCGACGGAAACGGCAACTACACCTTCGGCCTAACCGAGCAGACCGTGTTCCACGAGATCAACCAGGATGCCATTGACCGCGCACGCGGCATGGACATCACCATCGTCACCACCGCAGGTAATGACGAAGAAGGCCGTGCACTCCTAACCGCACTGGGCTTCCCCTTCAAGACCAACTAATCAGGTAGGTCCGAAGGCCTGTAAGCCTTTCGGAAACCGCTGAGGAAAGTGAAATAAAAACAAATGACAATGACAGATCCGGTAGCAGACTTCCTGACCCGGCTGCGCAATGCCAACTCGGCTCACCACGAGACCGTTAGTGCGCCTTACAGCAAGCTAAAAGGCAACATTGCACAGATCCTGAAGTCTGAGGGTTACATCGCTGACTACAAGGTCACCGACGCTGAAGTGGGTAAAACCATCACCGTCGACCTAAAGTTCGGCCCAAACCGCGAGCGTTCAATCGCTGGCATCAAGCGCGTTTCAAAGCCAGGTCTTCGTGTTTACGCGAAGAGCACCGAGCTTCCTCGCGTTCTCGGCGGCCTAGGCATCGCCATCCTGTCTACTTCATCCGGTCTTCTTACTGACCGCCAAGCTGCGAAGAAGGGAGTAGGCGGAGAAGTTCTCGCCTACGTTTGGTAATCACAGATGTCGCGTATTGGTAAGTTGCCGATTCCGGTTCCAGCCGGAGTCGAAGTAAAGATTGACGGTCAGTCCGTCGAGGTTAAGGGCCCTAAGGGCACCTTGTCACTCGTCGTCGCTGAACCTATCGCAGTAGCGCTCGAGGAATCGACTGTTGTTGTCAGCCGTCCAAACGACGAGCGTCTAGCTCGTTCGCTGCACGGTCTAACCCGAACCCTGATTGCCAACAACATCCAGGGCGTAACCGAGGGCTTCACCAAGGGCCTCGAAATCGTTGGAACCGGTTACCGTGTAGCCGCCAAGGGTAACGCTCTAGAGTTCGCTCTCGGATACTCTCACCCGATCACCGTCGAGCCACCAGCTGGTATCTCGTTCTCGGTTGACGGAAACACCAAGATTACTGTTCACGGCATCGACAAGCAGGCCGTGGGCGAAGTCGCCGCCAACATTCGCAAGCTACGCAAGCCAGAGCCTTACAAGGGCAAGGGTGTTCGTTACGCTGGCGAGGTTGTGCGTCGCAAGGCCGGAAAGTCAGGTAAGTAAACATGGGACTAACTTCAAGGACTCGCGGTAAGAGCAAAGCTGCCGCCCGTGCACGTCGCCACCTACGTCTTCGCAAGAAGATCAGCGGTGACGCAATGCGTCCACGTCTAGTGGTAACGCGTTCAGCACGCCACGTATTCGTTCAGGTTGTCGACGACACCAAGGGCGTCACCTTGGTTTCTGCTTCGACCATGGAAGCCGACCTGCGCAAGCACGCCGGCGACAAGTCAGACAAGTCGAAGGCTGTCGGTCTGCTAGTTGCAGAGCGCGCCAAGAAGGCTGGCATCACCGAGGTCATCTTCGACCGCGGTGGTAACAAGTACGCCGGTCGCGTTGCCGCGATCGCAGACGGTGCACGTGAAGGTGGACTGAGCCTGTGAGCGAACCAATCAAGGAGCAAGAGTTGTCAACTGAAGCAACCGCAACCGAAACCGCAGCCGCACCTGCTCAGCAGGTTGAGGCTGGCGAGCGTGAAGCACGCCGTGGCAGCCGCGAACGTGGCCCACGTGGCGAGCGTCGCGACCGCGAAGAGACCAAGAGCCAGTTCCTGGAGCGCGTTGTCACCATCAACCGCGTTTCAAAGGTGGTTCAGGGTGGTCGTCGTTTCTCGTTCACCGCACTAGTTGTGGTCGGAGACGGCAACGGCATGGTCGGCGTCGGCTACGGCAAGGCTAAAGAAGTTCCAGCAGCCATCGCTAAGGGTGTAGAAGAAGCCAAGAAGAGCTTCTTCCGCGTTCCTCGCGTTGGTAACACCATTCCTCACCCTGTTCAGGGCGAGGCAGCTGCCGGTGTTGTACTTCTTCGCCCGGCATCTGCTGGTACCGGTGTTATCGCCGGTGGTCCAGTTCGCGCCGTTCTAGAGTGTGCCGGAATCCACGACGTGCTTAGCAAGTCGCTCGGATCTTCGAACACCATCAACATCGTTCACGCAACCGTAGACGCCCTAAAGCGTCTAGAAGAGCCAGCAGCAGTGGCCGGTCGTCGTGGTCTACCAGTCGAGGATGTCGTTCCGGCGAACATCCTTCGTGAGCAGAACAAGGCAGGTGCCTAATGTCTAAGCGTCTAAAGGTAACCCAGGTAAAGAGCAAAATCGGTGGCAAGCCGAACCAGCGCGAAACCTTGCGCACCCTCGGATTGAAGCGCATCGGCGACATCATTGTCAAAGATGACTCGCCTTCGGTTCGCGGCATGGTTAACACGGTTGCACACCTAGTAAAGGTTGAGGAGATCGACTAATGGCTGAAGAAAAGAAGCCAGCTGCCGCTAAGGCAGCACCGAAGGCTGCTGCAAAGCCAGCCGCCGCAAAGGCTGCCCCAAAGGCCGCCGCTAAGCCTGCTGCTGAGAAAGCTGCTGAGAAAGCTGCTCCGAAGGCCGCTGCCGCTAAGGCCGCACCTAAGGCAGAAGCTGCCGAGCCAAAGACTGCTGCTCCGAAGGCTGCTGCAAAGCCAGCCGCTAAGAAGCCAGCCGAGGTAAAGCCAAAGAGCAACCTGCTGAAGCTACACCACCTTCGTCCGGCTGACGGCTCGAAGAAAGACCGCACTCGTGTCGGTCGTGGTGAAGGTTCGAAGGGTAAGACCTCGGGTCGCGGTACCAAGGGTACTAAGGCTCGCTACCAGGTTCGTCCGGGCTTCGAAGGTGGTGGTGTTCGTCTAGTCATGCGCACCCCTAAGCTTCGCGGTTTCAAGAACCCAGCCAAGGTTTATTTCCAGGTTGTCAACGTTGCTCAGCTCGAAGAGCTTTACCCTAAGGGTGGCAACGTGACCGTAGCCGATCTAGTAGCCAAGGGCGCCGTTCGCAAGAACGAGGCGGTCAAGGTTCTAGGCAACGGTGACATCTCAGTTAAACTGAACGTCAGTGTCGACAAGGTCTCGCGCTCTGCAGCCGAGAAGATTGTTGCCGCTGGTGGTTCGGTAACCGAGTAACCACCAACTTAGCTACCAGGAGGCTGACAGTTGTTTAGCGCCATCGTTCGCATTTTCCGCTCTGTGGATCTTCGAAACAAACTGCTGTTCACACTTGCGATCGTCGCAATCTTCCGTCTGGGCTCGTTCATTCCTGCCCCGAACGTAGATTACGAAAACGTTCAGAAGTGTATTGCGGCGAATGCAAACACCAGTGGTTTGTATGAGCTCGTCAACATGTTCAGTGGTGGCGCTTTGCTACAGCTATCGATCTTTGCTCTGGGCATCATGCCCTACATCACCGCATCGATCATCACCCAGCTTCTTCGTGTAGTTATTCCACGCTTCGAAGCCCTCCACAAGGAGGGTGCCTCTGGTCAGGCGAAGTTGACTCAGTACACCCGCTATCTAACGATCGCTCTAGGTGTTCTGCAGTCAACCACCCTGATTTCGGTGGCGCGTATGCCAGGTGCCCTTTTCGGTAACACCTGTCAGAGCCAGCTTCTAATCGACACCAACTGGCCAACCATCGTTTTGATGATCTTGGCCATGACCGCCGGTACCGGCCTAATCATGTGGATGGGCGAGCTCATCACCGATAAGGGCATCGGAAACGGTATGTCGCTTCTGATCTTCACCTCGATCGCTGCCAAGTTCCCATCGTCATTGCTGGGCATTCAGTCGAGCAAGGGCTGGGAAACTCTAGCCGCAGTTATCTTCGTCGGTGTGTTCGTAGTGGCACTCGTGATCATGGTCGAGCAGTCGCAGCGCCGCATCCCAGTTCAATATGCCAAGCGCATGGTTGGCAAGCGCACCTACGGTGGCCAGGCAACCTACATTCCGATCAAGGTCAACATGGCCGGTGTTGTGCCGGTTATCTTCGCCTCGTCGCTGCTTTACTTGCCAGCGCTGATCGCTCAGTTCAACCGCCCAGACGCCGAAGGCAACGTGGCACCTTGGGTTACCTTCGTGTCTGACTACCTAACCAACGGCGACCACCCGTTCTACATGGCGCTGTACTTCTTGCTAATCGTCGGTTTCACCTACTTCTATGTCGCGATTACCTTCAACCCTGAAGAGGTCGCCGACAACATGAAGCAGTACGGTGGCTTCATTCCGGGCATCCGTGCTGGTCGCCCAACCACCGAATACCTCGAATACGTGCTCTCGCGCATCACCTTGCCGGGTTCGATCTACCTAGGTTTGATCGCTCTGGTTCCGCTGATCGCATTCACCTTCTTGAACGCAAGCCAAGACTTCCCATTCGGTGGAACCTCGATTCTGATCATCGTTGGTGTGGGTCTTGAAACTGTCAAGCAGATCAACGCACAGCTCGAGCAGCGCAACTACGAAGGTCTTCTGAAGTGAGCCGGTTTCTCTTGATCGGCCCTCCGGGTGCCGGCAAGGGAACCCAGGCCGCTCGCCTAGCCGAGTCCTACGGCATCCCTGCTATTTCAACCGGAGACATTTTTCGCTTCAACGTGAAAAACGAGACCGAGTTGGGCAAGCTTGCCAAGTCGTTCATGGACCGCGGCGAATATGTGCCAGACAGCGTGACCAACGACCTTGTTCGCGACCGTTTGAACATGGATGATGCGGCTGCCGGCTTTCTTCTAGACGGTTACCCACGCACCGCCGACCAGGTCAGCGAACTCGACTCGATTCTCGACGAGCACGACACTTCTCTCGACGCGGTCATCTTGCTCACCGCAGACACCGACGAAATTGTTCGTCGCCTGCTAAACCGCGCCATCGAACAGGGCCGCACCGACGACACCGAAGATGTCATTCGTCGCCGCCTCGAAGTTTATGAAGCCGAAACCGCACCGCTAACCAGCGTCTACGCCTCGCGCGGGCTGGTCATCATGGTCGACGGCCTCGGCGCAATCGATGAGGTCACCGGCCGAATCGTTGAAGCGCTTGACGCCCGCGGTTACGCAAACTAGGTTCGAGTAACTTGTCTCGTTCTGTCTACACAATCAAAACCAATGCCGAAATTATTCGCATGTGCGAGGCCGGTGAAATCACAGCTGCCGCCCTGGCCGAGGTGCGCAAGGCCATCAAGCCTGGGGTAACCACTGTCGAACTCGATGCCATCGCCGAGGCCGAAATCGTTCGCCGTGGTGCCCACTCAAACTTCAAGCTGGTGCCTGGCTACCGTCACACCATCTGCGCGAGCGTG
>CAIZQQ010000035.1 GCA_903935175.1 uncultured Micrococcales bacterium | reverse complement strand
GGGTTGCCCGGGTCGTTGTTGACATACATGCCGAAGATGCCACTGATGCCATCGCGTGAGAATTCACCGAGCAGGTGGCAAAGTTCGTTGAGGTCGGCGTCGCTGATGCGCTTGAGGTCTGCCTCGATTGGTGCCGAGCCGAGCTCGTTCACGCGGGCTTCGTCTAGGAACGAGCCATACATGTCACCGATTTGCTGGCTGACGCCCGGCTTAGGGTTGGTCTGAGCATCCTCGAGAATTTGCTTGACGGCTTCTTCAGAAGCATCGCGCAGCATGTAGAACGAGCCGTGAACGGCCTGGTCTGCGGGAATCTCGTAGGTGTCGAGCCAATGTCCGTTGGTGTGACGGAATAGGTCGTCTTGTGGGCGGGTGTTTAGGTCGAAGTTCTCGACGTCTAGGCCTGGCTTCATTGTCATGCGTTTATCCTATTCAAGTTATTCGTTCGGTTCATTTTTGCTTCGGAACGGTTCGCCCTTGAAACCCCACGCGATGTATTTCTGTAGCGTGAAGAATCCGGTTACACCAGCCACCAGCACGATTGTTTGCGAGAGTGAAAGCTGAAAGTTAAAGTTCAGAACGGATGGAAATGCGAATGATCCGGCGTCATTTGAAGCCTGTAGAACCAGATAGACCACGTATGCGGTGAACAAGGCGGTCGCCACCGAACCTACGTTTAGGTATGCCCTGTGAAATGCGCGATCCCGACGAGCGCGTTGGTATTCATCGACCAATTCGTCAGAGTCGATACTCAACACGCGAAAGCTGAACCATTGATCGGTCGTTGAGTTGAAAACAAACCGAACCGAGAGTTGATGTAGGGCGCCCAGTAAAACCAGCGACATAACGTACCAAAGCGTCAACGCTTCGGAATTGAATGCCAGATACCCAAAACCGAATAGCGTTAGCCAGGTCAAGAGAATCAGCACGACGCGAGCGTAAGTGTTTCTGAGCCCGTCAAAAAAGCGATCATTCTTGACCCAGTTTTTTAAGTTTGACTCGATTTGATCTTCGTATTTTTCGATAATCTCATCGACTTGCTTAGACGGAGTTTTTGCTGAGTCTTTGTCTACTCCGACAATGAACCAGTTACCGATTCTGAATTTGACTGCCATTAGTTTTCTTCCTCCTCTAAAGAAAAGATTGTTTCGACGGGAGCTTTCAGCACCTTAGCGACCTGAAGGGCCAGCACCAGGCTTGGCGAGTATTCGCCGCGCTCGATGTAACCCACGGTTTGGTAGTGAACTCCGACCGCGTCGGCTAGCTGCTGACGCGAGATGCCGGCCGCGAGGCGAAGTTCTTCGATGCGGTTGATTACCCGCTCTTCTTGATCTTTAGGTTTACGTCCCATGGCTCATAGCATAATTACTATGTAGCAATAATGCAACTATTTAGGAGAAAGTTTTTTCGCACCTCTTTTATAGGTGGCTAAAATCGTCAGAGTGGAACTACAAAAAATCATCCTGTACTACGGGTTCGCGCCAGTGGCCGACCCCGAAGCGCTAAAGCTTTGGCAGAAGACCCTCTGCGAGTCGCTTGGCCTCAAGGGGCGCATCCTCATTTCTAAGCACGGAATCAACGGCACACTCGGTGGCGACATGTCGGCTCTAAAGAAGTACGTGCGCCAGACCAAGGAGTACGCGGGCTTCAAAAAGATCGATTTCAAGTGGTCCGACGGTACCGGCAATGATTTTCCGCGACTTCGCGTTCGCGTGCGTTCAGAGCTGGTGGCGTTCAACGCTCCCGACGAAGTGATCGTGGATGCCAACGGCGTAGTCGGCGGCGGCAAGCACCTAAAGCCAGCCCAGGTTGATGCCCTGGTTGCCGAACGCGGCGACGATGTTGTGTTCTTCGACGGTCGCAACGCTTTCGAGGCAAAGATTGGCAAGTTCAAGAACGCCATCATTCCAGACGTTCAAACCTCACACGACTTCATTCGCGACATCGAGAGCGGCAAGTACGACGACATCAAAGACAAGCCGATCGTCACCTATTGCACCGGCGGCATTCGCTGCGAGATTCTCAGCTCGATCATGATCAAGCGCGGCTTCAAAGAGGTTTACCAAATCGACGGTGGCATCGTTCGCTATGGCGAATCGCAGGGTGACAAGTCACTCTGGGAGGGTTCGCTCTATGTGTTCGACGACCGCCTGAACATTAACTTCACACCGGATGCTGTGACCATCGGTGAATGCGAAGCCTGTAGCGGCCCGACCAGCAGTTTCAGAAACTGCACCAACCTTGGTTGCAAAGACTTGGTGCTGCTGTGCGACCACTGCTTCGAAGACCCTGCCAACGTGCAGTGCAACGAAACCCACACCCGTGGCCGTCGCAAAGAGGCCGTCGGGTAACCTCACCCTGAACATGCAGAAAGACCCCCGATTACTCGGGGGTCTTTTGCTTTATTCAAGGAAGGAGGAAAGCTACCGACTACTAGTTGGTAGGTGCTACCGATGCGGCTGGGTCTGGAGTGACCACAGGTGCTGCAACGGTTAGTGACTGGCTGTTCGACACTGCGACTAGGTCGACGGTGTAGTTG
>CAIZQQ010000034.1 GCA_903935175.1 uncultured Micrococcales bacterium | reverse complement strand
CGCGAGGAGTTGGTTTCGAGCCCGCGCATGGCGTCGTAGTCGAGCACCAGGCATTCGATGCCGCGGTCTTCGGCGAGGGTTCGGGCCTGTGGCTTGATTTCTTGGGCGGCGAAAACTCCGCGAACTGGGGCGAGGTGTGGGTCGCGGTTGAGTAGGTCGAGGTAGCGGGTTAGTTGCTCGACGCCGTCGATCTCGCCGCGTCGCTTGATCTCGATTGCCACGGTTTGGCCGGCGGCGTCTTTGCAGAGGATGTCGACCGGGCCAATGGCCGTGAAATACTCGCGGCGAATCAGGGTCGCGCCTTCTTCGAAAAGCTGCAGCTGGTCGGCGAGCAGTTCTTGAAGGTGAGCCTCGACGCCGTCTTTTTGCAGGCCAGGCTCTTCACCCAGGTGGTGATCGAGTTCGTGAATGATTTCGTGAATCGACACATAAAGAATGTCGGCGGTCTTGGTTTGCGAAACTCTCCAAACCTCGATCACGCCAGCCTCAAGCGCTTCGGCCTCGGGTTCTTGCACCGTGATGGTGCAGGGCGGGTTCATCCAGTTGAGCGGCTTGTATGAACCGGTGTCGCTGTGAACCAAAATCGAACCATCACCCTTGAGCATCAGCAGGCGGTTGGCTAGCGGCAAGTGTGCGGTGAGGCGACCGGCATAATCAACGGTGCACTTGGCGATAACGAGACGCATTGGTTACTTGGTGCGCTTGGTGGCCTGTTGAGCAGCCTCGAGTTTTGCCTCGAGTGCGGTCATTTTGTCGATCAAGTGGCTAAGCACCTTGTCTTGGTCGGTCAGGTGGGTCTGGATTTCTTTGGCTTCGGCAAGCAGTGCAGTGGCATCTTCATAGGTTGCGATTGCCCGGTGTTCGGCTTTCGCCGCCTGAAGGTTTTGCCCAACGATGATGATTGGCAAAAGCACGAGTTGCAAGAAGGTTTGCGCCACCCAGGCCACGATGATCATGGTGTCGCCGGTCATTAGCACTGCCGGCAGGCTGATCAGGCTAATCGCAAGAAACGCGTAGGCGGCCCACATGGTTCCGACCGATTTGGTGATGGCCAATCCAAAACGTTGGTTGATGGTCAGCTTGTTTGGGTCAAGCGGTTGCGCCGAGACATCCGCGTTCATTTTGCTCGGATGCTTCGCCTTACGCTTCTCCACGTGCGGGTGCTGCGTGTATTGGTAACTCGGCTTGGTCATGAGTTAGCGTTTTGCGTCGGTTGGAGCGCCTCTTTGAAGCGAATCTCAACCTTCGTTGCCGGCGGCGTTGCGGTGACCGACTTGATGGTCACTTCGTCTACGCTGCGACCGAGCATGGTTTCGACGCGGGCCTTGAGGTCATCGCCGAGGTTGGTGCCGTCGAGGGTGATATTTATCTTTCGCACCTTCGAATTGCCGAGCAGGCGCGGGTGGTCGAGAGCAAACATTGCGGCAACTAGAACCGACGCGTAGATAGCCTGCTGAAAGAGTGAGAAGCCTGGAAGGCCGAGAATCAGACCGGTGGCAAGGCTAACCAATAGATAGGTCATTTCGATCCAGCCGGCTTCGTCTGAGCGAAGGCGAATAATCGAGATCACAGCGAAAAGGGCAAAGCCCACGCCGAGCGAAAGTGTGAACGAAGCAAGGGCGCCGGCCAGCGAGAAAAGCGTGACGTTGATCATGGCGATGGCCACGAGCATGTCGCGGTTGTGGTGGCGACGGTAGTAGAAAACGTACGCCAAAAGAAAGACCGAAACTAGGTCTAAGAGAAGGCTGAGAATAAAAGGTATGTACTGTTCAATATTGTTCACAAAGTTAGACTAGTTGCCAATCATGAGAAAACTATCCAGAGCAGTATGGTCATTCTTTCTAAGCCTCGGGCTCATCGCGGCAGCAATTGCCGTGCCGCCGGCGCACGCTGCGCAGTCTCTGGGTGACTTCTATAATGGCAACCTCATTCACGAGGTCTACATCACGCTCGATTCGGCGAGCATCTCGAACTTAAATAAAGCCCCAAAGGACTACACGATGGCTCAGGTTGAGCTTCGGTCGGTTGGCGGAACCAGCGGCAAGTTTTCTACCGGCGTTCGACTAAAGGGTTCGACCTCACTCGAAAAGTTGAGCGGTCGCCCTTCGTTCAAACTCAAGTTCAACTGGAGCAACCTCAAGGGGCAGCGATTCTTGGGACTCAAGGTGATGACTCTCAATGCAATGACTCAAGACGGCTCTCTCATTCACGAGGCTTCGGCATACCGCCTATTCAACTCGATGGGCATACCCGCTCCGAAAACCGGCTACGCCAAGGTTTATGTGAACGGCACACTTAAGGGTCTCTACCTAAACGTTGAAACCATCGACGACATTTTCTTGAGCAAGCGCTTCGGCGACCCAACTCAGCACCTTTATGAAGCCCAGGCTTTCAAAGACCTTATGTATGGCAACGACCGCGGTGGTGAACTCACCGGGCCTTACCTAGTCGACGAGGGTTGGTCGACCACTCCAGACAAAAAAGACCTCGGCAAACTCATCGAAGTAGCCAACATGACCACCGGGGCGGCTTGGTGGAAGGCGATGGACACCTACACCGATCGCGCTAAGTTGATTCGCCAGTTTGCGGTCGAGAATTTCTTGGGCCACTGGGACGGCTACTCGGGCCCGATCATCAACAACCACTTCTGGCGCAGCAACGACCGCGGCAAGTTCACGATGATTCCATGGGGTGTCGACCAAACCTTCGGCGAAAACCGCCAGACCCCGGTCAAGGCTGACTCTTATTACTTCGCGATGGATGCCAAAGAAGTCGGCTACCCGTGGGTAATGCAGAGCCACAAGAAGCCTGCGATTCCGCGCGGCATGCTCTTTCAAAAATGCCTCGACTACAAGCCTTGCAAGACTCTCTATCTGACCGAGCTCAAAGCAGTTTCGGCAAAGGCAACTGCAAGCAAGCTATCGACCTTCATGTTCAACACGGCCGGGCTAATCAGCGAGTTTTCAAACGCGGATGTGCGCGCTGAGCAGACCCGCTCGATCAACTGGATGAAAAAACAGCAGAGCAATGTCGCTGCGCTACTAAAGAAGAACGGAATCAAGTAGTGGGTCGACGCATTCGCGTTGTCTTTCTAACGTTCTACTTCGAAGCCTGGGATGCCCTAGACGAGCTCTATCGCAAAATGCTCGCGTCGCCCGACTTTGAGCCGATCGTCGTTAGCATTCCTCGCAAGCTCACCGGCGACGATGAGTTCGGCGATGAAGCGAAGGTCAGCGAATACCTGACCAGCCAAGGCGTCGAGCATCTTCGATTCGACTTTGCCGACCCTTACGACGGCTTCGAGCGTCTTGGCGACATCAACCCCGACTACATTTTTCTCAACTACCCGTGGCAGAAGAACTACCAGCCGGCTTACCGCATCGAAAAACTCATCTCGATTGCTCGCGTTTGCTACGTGCCATACTTTTCGCTTCCGCTGGTGAACGAGCCGGGCATCCGAGGTGTTGCACCCCACCTGTTCAGGCAGAGCACTCACCGCCTAGCCCACCTCATCTTTTTGCAAGACCGCGACGCTAAAGAAGCCTTCGAAGGCACCGAGCGGGGCGGATCGCACGTTCACTTCACCGGCACGCCCAAGGTTGACGCCCTGATTGCTAAGGCGAAATCAGAAAAACCTTTCTGGCCAATTGACCACAAGCGCGTTGACTCTTCGGAGGGGCGCGCATTCCGTGTGCTTTGGGGTCCACACCACACTTTTAGCGAAGGCTGGCTCAACTTTGGGGTCTTCAATGAAATCTGTGAACAAATGCTTGAGCTCGCGAAGCGACGGCCCGACATCGACTTCGTGCTGCGCCCGCATCCGTATATGTTTGGCACTTTAACCAGCCAGAACTACATGACCGAAGACCAGCTGGGCGGCTGGAAAACCTCGTGGAATGCCCTGCCGAACACCGCAATCGACGCGACAAGTTCTTATGCATCGCTAATGCTGGCCGCAGACCTGCTTTTCACCGACGGAATCTCGTTCTTGGTCGAGTATCCGCTGGTTACCGGGCGCTCACCCGTGTTCATCGAGAAACCGAACCACTGGGGGTTCAACCCGCTTGGTGAGAAGGCGGCTGCGGCGAGCATCCGAGTTGAAAGTTTCGGCGAGTTTGAGAGCACCCTAAACAAGGCAATCG
>CAIZQQ010000033.1 GCA_903935175.1 uncultured Micrococcales bacterium | reverse complement strand
TTCGCTAATGCTTGGTTTCAGTGCTCGGGTTAGTGACTCATCACCGAGCATGGTCGCCGACGGCATCGAGATTGAAAAGCTTCGTTGGTTTAGCCGAGAAGAACTAGGCGCAGCAGCGCACGAAATGCTACTGCCGAATCGAATCTCGATTGCTCGCGCGATAATCGAGCGTTGGTATGGCGAAAAGCTAGTCTCTGCGACAGAGACCGGAGCCTAAGTTGCAGGCGGAACAGATACTCGAGCGGCTCGACCCCGAACAGCGCGAAGCCGCTATCTCACTGGTTGGACCAACCTGCATTCTTGCCGGGGCAGGCACCGGAAAGACCCGAACGGTTACGCATCGAATCGCCTACGGCATCGCCAAGGGTTACTTTGCGGCGAACCGAATTCTTGCGCTCACCTATACGAACCGAGCAGCCGGCGAACTTCGGGCCAGACTACGCCAGCTGGGCATCACCGGGGTTTCTGTGAAGACCTTTCACGCTGCAGCGCTTGCGCAACTTCAGTATTTCTGGCCACAGTTTGCGGGCATCCCAGCGCCTTCGGTGATTGAGTCAAAGGCAAAGCTCATTTTTCAGGTGGCCGATTCGCTAAAACTCAAGTTCGACACCGCGGCCATTCGAGACATCGCAGCAGAAATCGAGTGGCGCAAGTTTTCGATGATCTCGCTCGATGACTATGAGCAGCTTGCCGCGAGTAGACCGAAGGTGGCGGGCCTAAGTGCCGAGGTGCTTGTTCAACTTCAGCGCGGTTATGAAGAGGCCAAGATTTCATCGAACCGGCTCGACTGGGAAGACGTTCTGATTCTGACGCTAGGTATGTTGCGGGCCGAACCACGAGCTCTAGCCCACGTGCAGCAGCAGTACAGATTTTTTACCGTTGATGAATACCAAGACATTTCGCCACTGCAGCACGAACTGCTCGACCTGTGGCTGGGTGACCACCAGGATCTATGCGTGGTTGGCGACCCAAACCAAACCATCTACTCATTCACCGGTGCGACCAGCGAATATCTGCACAACTTCGCCAACCGTTACGAATCGGCAACTCTCGTTTCGCTCACCCGAAACTACCGCTCGACCCAAGAAATCGTTTCGTTCGCGAACAAGCTCACCCGCGATGCGACCGACATGAGCCCGCTGGTCTCGCAGGGCACGCTCGGCACTGCTCCGCTCATCCGCGCGTTTGATTCGCTGGCCGATGAGGCGAAAGCAATCGCCAAATCGATTTCAGACCGACTCGAGCAAGGCATCAGCCCGGCCGAGATTGCCGTGCTCTATCGCGTAAACGGGCAGGCCGAGCCAATTGAGCACGCTCTATCGGCTCTCGGCATTGACTATCAGGTGCGCGGTGGCGAGCGTTATTTCAGTCGCCAGGATGTTCAGCAGGCCCTTGCAGCATTTAGAGTCGAGGCGCTGAGCTCGCCAGACGCCCCAAGTTTTGAAGCGGTGTCGAAGGTTTTGCGTTCCCTCGGCTGGACCACCAGCGCTCCGGCAGAACGCGGAGCCGCCTATGAGCGTTGGGAAGCGCTCAACGCTCTGATGCAGATTCTCGAAGAGCAAGTCGAAGAATTGACCCTCTCCGACTTTTCGAAAGAACTCGAAGAGCGCGTGCGTTCGCAGCACGAGCCGGTCAAGGCCGCGGTTACGCTGGCGACCATGCACTCGGCAAAGGGTCTTGAATGGGATGTCGTCTATCTGGCTGGGCTGACCGACGGCTACTTGCCGATTGGCTACGCCAAGACCGAAACTGAAATCGCCGAGGAGCGCAGGCTGTTTTATGTCGGGGTCACCAGAGCGCGAAAGCAACTTTCGCTCTCATACCCGAGCGCCGATGTGCCAGGTGGTCGCAAGCGCGAACCTTCTCGTTTCTTGAAACTCGTTACCGCCTAGTCGACTCGACCTCCGATTGTTGGCACCGGCAGTCCGGGTCGATCTGCCAGACCTCTTGACTCAACCGGCCTGTTCGATGATCAATGATTGTGGCTTGGTTGTCGCCGATTGCACCAGAATCGACCCAACTCAGTGTTCTCTCTAGCGCAAGGCCTGCGCAAAGCAGAGCGGTTTGCGAATCGTCTAACCTCTCGGTTCGAAACTTCAATTGGGTCATCATCGCCGCCCAACCTTCGTCGGCCTCCAACTCGTTCGTGATTCGACAGTCGAGGCACGAGGTCACGCCCGCGATGAGCACTGGTGAAATGCGCGATTGGTCGAAGCTCAACTCGACCATCAGGCGGGGAGTCGAATTCTGGCCAACGGCCGGGTTTGCCTCACTCGAAACAAGATGGTTTGCGATCGTCACCGCAAAATCGGATGTTCGAGCCAGGCTCACTTTGGCCGGTTGCCGAGACCGTGCCAACAAATCGCGTGCCGCTTCGACTCGAGTGCGCCCGAGGTCGGCTTGTGAGTATCCGAGTGCACCAACATCGACACCATTGACCACCGCTCGATCTTCGGTGCAAATTTCACCGACACCGGCCGTTGCCAAAGCCTGTAGCAAAACCAGACCGACGCGGTTTAGTTCGCTTATGAAAACGCGTTTGCTGGCGCGATTCGCCAAAACCAGAGCACCATCGCGGTCGGTCGAAAAACTAGCTCGGATGATTTCGGCGAACGCCTGAGCGATGAACGGGTCCGAAACTCCTTGCTCGGCCGGGCGCTTGGAGGCTTTTTCTTCGACTTGAATGAGTGCCGGGGCCACTCTCGCAACGAGTGCGGCGGTTTCTGACTTGGATGCTCCGACATCACGCGCCACATCATCGATGGCTGCGTCGGCCACCCCTCGATAGAGCAACTGCAGCAGTTGTTCTTGGGGGTTGGTTAGGTTGTCGAGCCGAATCGAGGTGCTCCCCAGCCCGAGCTGCAAGCTAGTGGGACTGCGCCAAACTGGCACCCGCGCCGGATTTATCTTGATTACCACGCGAAGAGTTTGGGGCAAGTGGTGAATGCGCGCAGAAACTATTCACAGGCAGGCACAAAATGTCGATTAAGACCTACGAGTCGGCTGCGACTATTCGCCGAGCCACCTCTTGAGCGCTTCATCCATCGCATCGCCCGAGCCGAAGAGGTTGATTCGAGCCAGCAATAGGCCGGGGGAGTCAACT
>CAIZQQ010000032.1 GCA_903935175.1 uncultured Micrococcales bacterium | reverse complement strand
GGAGTTCTTTGGCTACGTATTTCACAAAATCGACCAGAGCCAAACCGGTTTGAGAGCGGAGTTCACGCAATAGGGTTGCGGCATCGCGCAGGCGGCGCATCGAGTCTTGAGACATTGAGTAAATCGACTCGAGTTTGCTGTCAAGCAAAATGTCGAGCGCATCGACAATCGAAGCATCGTAATCAGAACCTAGGTTGCCCTCGACTAGATCCCAGATGCCTTCTGACTGTTTCTTGGCAAGCGACTTGGCATAGCGGTGCAGTCGGGCAATGTCTTTTGCACCAATTCGCCAGCGTGGACCTGCCAGCAGCCGAACTAGCGCGGCACCGGCCGAAGGTGAGTGAACTACTTTGAGGGCGCTGACCAGGTCGATGATTTCTGGCATTTCGAGCAACCCACCAAGACCAACGACATCAACGTCGAGCCCCTGGTTTTCAAGCTCGCTGACGAACAGGGCCATCTGCGCCTTGAGTCTAAAGAGCACAGCTGCCGATGCCTGACCATTGCTCTCGGTTAGTTTGTCTTTAACCCAGGTAGCCACGCCCTTGGCCTCAGACACGATGTCTTCTTGCCAATCGACCAAAATCTTGCCTTCTGGTGCCTTGTCTCGGGCCTGCAGCTGAACCACTTCGGTTGCAGCAATTCCACGTTCGGCCTGAAACGGCGCTAACGAGGCCAAAGGCTGCGAAATCACGTTGGCAATGTCGAGAACAACCTTAGGGTTGCGCCATGAAGTTGAAAGCTTGAGTTGAGTGACCGGCTTTGCCTTGTTGGTGCTGAATGTTTCGACGTATTCGTTCAGGTTGGTTGCGCTAGCCCCGCGCCAGCCGTAAATGGACTGGTTTGGGTCGCCGACGGCAAAGACCGGATGATCTGCATAAAGAGCCCGCAAGAACGAGGTTTGCAGGTAGGAGGTGTCTTGGTACTCATCGAGCAACACGATTTTGTGTAGTTCACGTTCGGTGTCGCGCAAGCTATCGATTTCGCGAACGGCGCGTTCGGCCAATGCCACCTGGTCGCTGTAGTCAACGAATCCCTGCAAGAGTTTTTCGCGACGATATTGCTCGGCCAGCAGCACCAGCACTTCGGTCTTGAAAGCTCCAGCAAAGAATTCGGAATGGCTAGCCGCCAGCTTTTCTTTCTTAGTTGGAACCGCGGCAATTTGACGTTTCAAATCTGCGATCACAGCGGCAACATCTTCGCCGGTGGCGAGGTTGTCGTTCAACTCGGCGGCGAGTTTGAGAACCCCGTCGATTGCAGTCTTGAGAGTTAGTTCGACTTCGTCTAGTTGAACGCCCAACTCATTACCAAAGTTCAAAACAACCTTTTTGGCCAACTGATAAGCGCTGCTATCGGTGAGCAGTGCTGCCTCGGGCTCGTACCCGAGCGCGAGGGCGTTATCGCGAAACAGAGTGTTGGCATAAGAGTTGTAGGTAGAGATGTTTGGCAGCGAATAACCGGTGCTAGCCAATTCGGCTGGCCAGATTTCGGTCTGCTCGAGCCTGGCGATGCCGTTGTTGATGCGCTTGGCGAGCTCTGAAGCTGCTTTGCGAGTAAAGGTGAGACCCAAAATGTCTTGAGGTAAGGCAAGCGAGTTCGCGATCAACCACAGCACTCTGATCGACATGAGCTCGGTTTTGCCAGACCCAGCACCGGCGATAACGAGCACGGGAGCATCTAGTGGAGCCTCGACGGCCTTCTGCTGCTCATCGGTTAGTCGCATGTTCGGGTTTTGGGCAAGTTTCGCAGGGTCTTGAATACTCAAGAAAACTTCGTTAGCGCTGATTGTTCTACTCAAAATAGGTCACCGCCTTCGCCAGGTGCAGTTTGCAATTGCCATAGGAGCGCTCGTCGCTGCAGTGCGAGCCGACATTGGCTACGAACACCCGGTTGCCCATCGCCATTTCTTCAACGACCGAGGCAACCATGTTTTCGAAGTGCTCTCGTTTTTCGTCGTTCTGGCCCAGCGAATCTTGAGGACGCTCAGACATGCTCTTGTCATTCACGAATACCAACTTTGCGCCGCCGAGCACCGATGCCGAGTCGATTCCGTCGATGTGGTCAAAGGCGTGATTTGCAAACGCCAGTTGGTACAGACCGAGCTGTGGGTGCTCTTGAGCCTTGTCTTTGCTGATTTCGGTGCCGGTTTTTAGGTCAACGATCATGATGCTGCCGTCGGCCAATCTTTCGATTCGGTCAACCTTGCCCGAAATGCGAGCCGAACCAATTTTGAAGTTGAACTTGGCTTCACGGGCAAGCACTTCACCGCCAGATTCGCTTACCTGCTGGATGTAGCGAACTAGGTTGCCAATCATGCGCTTGGCGCGACGCTTTTCTCTGGCCTCGAGCCAATCGGCCTCGAACTCGAGCACCGACCACTTTTGCTCGAGAAGCTCTAGAAGTTCGGTTTCGGATTTACCTTCTTCGTGCTCGGCAACCGAGTGAATCAAGGTTCCGAGGCTCGCCTCGAAGCTGCTGTCGGTGGCACCGTGTTCGTTCATGAACCAGTGCAGCGGGCAAGAAATGAAGGACTCGAGTTGTGAAGGTTTGATGTAAACCTCAGAGTCGGTCTCGTCAAGGTCGGTGAGTGGCTCTTCGGTAGAGATTGGCAGCAGGCCATACCAGTTAGCCGGATTCGCGCCTGGGGTTTGCTCAATCGCAAGGCGTGCCAAACCTAGCGCGCAAGCCAGGCGCTCGATCGGGTCGTTGCTCTCGGTAAGTCGACGACGCAACGAGCCGACCATTCCGCGCAGGGTGTATTGGGGTTTGACGAAATCTTCGGTATCTGGAATGACTCCAAACATCGACCTCATGAAAGTTGAAACTTGCGCGTCTTCGGATTCGACGGCGGTGACCACTAAACGCTCGCTGGCTGCTCCAACCGCCTTGTGCAACATGCGCAATTCATCGGGCAGTTCGTTTTTGGCGACAGCTTCAACCGTTTCGGTGCGACCCGAGGCGAACTGGGCCAATGCGGTTGCACCGAGCAGCGATGATCTCGGCTTGAGGTTTGGCCAAACACCGTCTTGCAGCCCTGCCACGAAGACGACCTTGAAGCGCTTAGCGATTAGCCCAGCCGGCGTTAGCAGTGAAACTCGGCTGTCATCACGGTCGTTGAAGGTCAGGGTGTCTTCGGGTAGGTCGGTTTGCAGCTGCTGATTGATGAAGACGGATGCTTCGGCTTCGGGATAGCGCTCAACAAAACGATTTGCCGCACCGAAGAGCGCGACGATGGCATCGAGGTTGCGGCCGAGTTGCGCGCCAACGTCGTCGAGTGCAAGCGATTGTTCTGGCCACTGGTCCTTGGGATCACTGCCCTGCCAGAAGTGCCAGAACAATTGCTCGACGTTGGCTTTTTCGGTGACCAGTTTGCGTGCTTCGGCAAACTTGAGTGCAAAGCGGCTGACCACCTTTGCTTCGTGGGTTTTCACGGTTGCTGCCGTGCCAGGAGCGACGAAAAGCTCGAGCAAGAGCTCGTCTGTGTAACGGTCGCCACCGGCCTCGATTTCAGCGCGGCGAAGAGACCGACGTAATCTGCGCAGCATGAGTGAGTCGATGCCACAAAATGGCGAGGCAAGAAGGCGCTTGGCATCTTCGACGGTTAGGCCTTCTTGGCTAACCGCTAGCTCGGCTAGGTCGAGCAGGGCGCGCGAGGCGAATTCGTCGCGAAGTGCGCTTCGGCTTAGGCGTATAGAAACCGGAACCGACTCGGCTGCCAGCGCCGCCTCGAGGCTTTCAAGAATGGCGCGCGATCGAGCCACAATGGCGATCTCAGACCAATCCACGTTTTCGTCGAGGTATAGCTCACGCAGGCGACGCGCCATCCAGGCGGTTTCGGCCTGCGAGGTATTGAAAACGTGACGCTCGAGCGATTCGTCGGTCTCGATCAGTTCTCGAGCCGAGACATAGTCGCGACGCTGCAACCCGCCCTGCTCGGATGGCAACTCTGCGCTCAAGTTTCCGAGCACTCGAGCGATTCCAGCAGTTCGAGGTTGGTGCTCAGAGAGCAGAACGAATTGTTCTGGCTGCGCGCCAACTTCTTGCATGAGTGTGGTCATC
>CAIZQQ010000031.1 GCA_903935175.1 uncultured Micrococcales bacterium | reverse complement strand
CTCCCCTGAAACCCTAACGGTGTCATGCGCTTGCATTTTGCTTATTCAAACCTTCCAAAATTGCGTCAATCGTCTGCAAAAGACTCGAATTTGAGGTGTCAACCGTAAAATCTGCAACCTGCTCATAAAGAGGTTTTCTGCTGTTGTAGATTTGGCGCCAATCAGAAATGCCATTTTTGATCAGCGGTCGGTTACCGCCCTTCAGGCGACTTGCTATGTGCTTACCATCAGTGCTCAGGTACACGACCGTCGCGAGCGATAAGGCTTCACGCGACTTCTCGTGCAGCACCGCGCCACCACCCGTTGAAATGACAGCCGGCTCGTTAAGGAGTGACACCAAAACGTCCGATTCAATCTCACGAAATGCTGGTTCGCCGTGATCGGCAAAAATCGTACTTATGTCGCCATGGTTCTTTGTGATGACTGCATCGGTGTCAACAAAAGGCAGCTCGAGTCGCTTGGCTAGCTTCTTGCCCACGGTCGTCTTACCGACACCCATGGGTCCGACCAGCACGACTGGTTTGTTAGTCATTGGCGTTGGTGCTTCGCAGCACTTCAGGAATCGACGCTATGTAACTTTCGAGATTGCGCTTGGTTTCAGTAATTGAATCGCCACCAAACTTCTCAAGCACGGCGTTAGCCAGAACTAGCGCGACCATCGCCTCTGCAACGATTCCAGCGGCTGGTACTGCACAAACATCGGATCGCTGGTGGTGAGCCTTTGCGTCTTCACCCGTGCTCACATCGATTGTTGCTAGAGCTTTAGGCACGGTTGAGATTGGCTTCATCGCAGCTCGCACCCGAAGAATCTCACCGTTTGACATGCCACCTTCGATTCCCCCGGCGCGATCTGTGGCGCGGTGTACAACACCGTTTTCATCTCGGATGATTTCATCGTGCGCTACGGAACCGCGACGCCTGGTCGTCTCAAAGCCATCACCAACCTCAACGCCCTTTATCGCTTGGATGCCCATTAGTGCTCCAGCTAACTGCGAGTCGAGACGTCGGTCCCAATGAACGAATGAGCCGAGGCCCGGTGGTAAGCCGTAAACGAGAGTTTCAACAACACCACCGAGGGTGTCACCATCTTTGTGGCATTGCTCAATCTCGGCAACCATGCTTTCGCCGGATTCGGAATGAAAGGCTCTGACCGGGTTTTCGTCAATCAAATCAACGTCGTCTGGAGTTGGGAAAGAGTAAAGAACGGGCACGGATGCGGTGCCGATGGCAACCGTGTGAGTCACCAAGCGAATGCCAAGCTCAGATAGGAATGATGCTGCCACGGAACCCAGAGCAACCCGGGCCGCTGTCTCTCTGGCACTTGCCCGTTCTAGGATCGGGCGAGAATCTAGAAACCCGTATTTCTGCATTCCAGTGAAATCTGCGTGACCTGGTCGCGGTCGGGTAAGAGCCTCGGCTCGTGCGCCCGTCAAGAGAGACTCATCGACCGGATCGGCAGACATGATCTGTTCCCACTTCGGCCATTCGGTGTTGGCGATTGTTATCGCAACCGGGCCACCCATTGTGCTGCCGTGTCGCACGCCACCGCTCAAACTTACTTCGTCTTTTTCAAACTTCATACGCGCCCCACGACCGAAACCAAGTCGTCTGCGCGCTAAAGCAACCTGAACGGAGTCTGTAGTAACCGGCACACCAGCCGGAAGCCCTTCGAGAACTGCGACAAGTTCTGGGCCATGAGATTCACCTGCGGTGAGCCAACGTAACATCTGTCAATTCTCTCATGGAACGACCCAGTTACGGCTCTTAGCGGGTAACTCTACAAGATTGCTGAAAACATGGCGCTTGCAACCTCTTCTTCAGATACGTTGCGATCACCCTCGCTGAAAGCGCCAAATAGTCGCAGCTGTTCAACTGCCTGATATACGAGCATGGTGCGACCATCCACCCGATTTTCTAATGGCCACTGCGAGGCGGGCGAATCCTCGCCGCCATCGTAGGTGACATCAAACACGAAGGAGTTCGAAAAGGACAGGTCAACTTCTACTGTCTTTGAAACCGTTGAAGGCAACGTGTTGACAGTCAAATCTGCTCCACCAAAGTCCGCCACAGCTTCAATCGGTAACCACTCGAACTTAACTGCAGCATTTGTCTGTTGAACCAAGCTCGCAATCAACCGAGCAGGTTCAGGCCGGCGTGAAAACACCGTTAGCGATTCAAGTTCGCCAAAAACCTGAAGGGTTGCAAGTGACAAAGTACGGGCGGTGGCTCCAGACCCCAAGACCGCTGTGGAAGTGATGGAAGTGGGTAGCACTTCCAGCGCCTTCTTTGCGCCCACGAGGTCGGTGTTGGCAACGTTGATCCGACCGTCATCATGACGTAAGAGAGTGTTGGCGCATCCGAGTAGAACCGCTGCTTCGTCAATCTGCCATCCGCGTTCGTTGGCGATTCTGCCCAATTCATCCTTTAGAGGCATCGTCAGACTGAAACCTGCATATTCAGAAATCTCTTCTGAAAGAAATTTCGACAGTTGTTGCTCGTTCACTTTTATGTGTGAGTACTGCCAACTTAGATCCAGAGCCTTGTAAGCAGCTTGATGAATAACTGGACTCAGAGAATGATCAATCGGGTCTCCGAGTACTGCGAATCTTTTTACTTCCAATCTGGGTTCTCCCTAAGCCAGGCACGTAGCTTCGCCACCGAGCGATTGTGACCAGCGTAGGTCTCGTTGAACTCCGTCTCACCAGTCTTGAGATTCACGGTGCAGAAGTAGAGCCAGGGACCAGCATCTGGATTTAGTGCGGCGTCGATGGCAGAACTGCCGGGCGAGGCAATTGGGCCAATCGGAAGCCCAGGGTATTTGTAAGTGTTCCAAGGGTTTGGGTCGGCCCGTTCTTCGTCCGTGGTCAAGAACGTGTTCCCGTCAAAGGCGTACGACACGGTGGCGTCGCTCTGAAGGGGCATGCCAATGTCGATTCGATTCATGAATGTTCTCGACATTTTTTTGAAATCAGAGCTCGTTTGACCTTCACGCTGAATGACGGAGGCAAGGGTAAGGGTTTCATGGATGCGCGACGCTGGGACGCCGAGAGAATCGAGTTCTTGCTGCATTCTCTGCCACATTGCCTTGAGCATGGTCAAGGCAGTGTCACTCGACGAGAAGCTGTAGGTGGCCGGGAACAGGTAACCATCAAGATTCACTGCTTCTTTTGGCAAGTCGAGGTCTGCGGGGCGGATGGCCTTAAATTCTGAGACCGGCACGTCGAACTTCTCGCTGAGAACTTTGAATATTTGGGACGCGCGGTAACCCTCTTTGATCAACGCTCGTTTCTCGACGCGATTGGCGCCATCACGCAACGCGTCAACTGCCAACTTTGCGTTCATACCCCTTTTTAGGCTGTAATCACCCGGAAAAAAGAGACCATCCGTGGCCAAAAGAGCTCGGTATGTCGGAGCAAAGCTGGCTGTAACACCAGAACTTACGAGGGACTGAGCTATTTCCTCACCAGATTCACCCGGTAGCACTGTCACTACTACTTCGCCGGAGCCGGAGCCAGCAAAATCGGCGCCAATAGACATCTCGTACCAGGACCGAATTGAATCTCTGGCAAACAGTCCGCCTACGCCTAGTGCAAGCAGAATGATGGCGATAAGCGCAATTCGGCGCCTAAGAAAGACTTTCGTTGATGGCATCTACCGTCTTCCCTGCCTCTCTGCCCGCCTTGAGAACATCCAAAGCTCTCTCGAGAATCTCTACAGCGCTTGCTGAATCGATAACCGCCCGAGAGTTCTTGGTATTTCTTCCTGCTTCGTGAAGATTAGCCTGGGCCATTTTTGTGCTCAAGCGTTCGTCGACTAGCCGTACTCGCGTCGTCGTAATGGTCTCGATATCCTCGGCAAAGTAGAGCGCATCGTAGGTTGACTGGGTGAACTTGGCTTCTAGAGAAAGAGGAAGCCCGACATAAATCGCAACAGGTTCATAGTCGACTAAAAGACTCTTGACAAGCTCTAACTCGTCACCAGTTCTGTCGATGCGCTCAAGCGGTGTGGCCAAGATGCCGTCGGGGTCACAGATGGCAACTCCAATGCGGGCGTTGCCAACATCAAAGGCAATCCTGCGCCCGCGTTGCATGAGGCTAAATCGCCGCCTTGATGGCCGTTACCGCTTCGCCTAGCTTTGAGATGTCGGTTCCTCCGCCTTGTGCAAAGTCGTCTTTGCCTCCACCTCCGCCGCCGAGAATTGATGCAGCGATTCGAACCAGGGCACCGGCCTTTAGGCCTGATGTGCGCGATCCCTCGGTGGTCGCTGCTCCAATCAATGGCTTATCCAAAGACGTTGCAGTCACGATTACCAGCGCGTTGTCTGTGCTCACACGGTCACGAGCGTTGAAGGCCAGGGTGCGTAGATCGTTGGAGTCGGAAACTTCACCAAGCTGAATCTCGACTACTAGAGTGCCGTTAACACTGGTCGCATTCGCGATTGCGGCCGGGATAAGTTCGGCGAGGTTTGCAGACTGAAGTTGAGCCAAGCGTTTTTGAGCTGCCTTCAATTCATCAACCGTTGCAAAAATTCGTTCTTCAATTTGCTCTTTCGGAAGTTTAAGGCCCTCTGAAAGGCGAGCGACCAGCGCCCGTTCTGCGTTCAATGACCGAATTGCTTCAATTCCAACGAACGCTTCGAGTCGTCTTGATCCAGAGCCAACAGAAGATTCGCCAATCACAGAGACGAGACCGATCTGGGATGAGCGACTAACGTGCGTGCCACCACAAAGTTCTCGCGACCATGGTCCGCCAATTTGGACTACACGAACCGACTCGTCGTAGGTTTCACCAAACAGCGCCACGGCGCCCCACTCACGAGCATCTGGAAGGCTCATGAATTGAGCGCTCACAGCCAAGTCTCCACGAATCGCGAGGTTCGATACCTCTTCGATCTCTGACTTTGTAGCCGCAGAGAGTGCCTGCTGCCAAGAGAAGTCGAGCCTCATGTAACCCGGCTTGTTATAAGAACCAGATTGAAGCGCTGTAGGGCCGAGTACTTGACGAAGGGCGGCGTGAACCACATGCGTAGCCGAGTGAGCTTGGCAGGCTCCCAAGCGCCATTCGTGATCAACGGCTGTTACGGCCTTGGAACCAACTGAGATTTCTCCCGAGCGAACCAATGCCTTGTGTGACACCAACCCCTTCACGGGCTTCTGAACATCTAGCACCTCGAGTGAGAAGCCGTCGCCGTGAATGAGCCCGGAGTCAGAGTCCTGACCGCCAGATTCGGCGTACATAGAAGTTTGGTCCAACACCACTTCAACGATGTCGCCCTGCTTGGCAGTTCTAATCGATGAGCCGTCACTGATTAGCCCGAGCACCTTGGCTTGAGTCTCAAGTTCCTCATAGCCGGTGAACTTGGTCTCGCCGACGGCGCGGAATTCCGAATAAACAGAGAGGTCGGTACCGCCTAGTTTCTTCTCGCGAGCATCCGCCTTCGCTCTGTCTTTTTGCTCTTGCATAAGCGCCTTGAAGGCATCTCGGTCTAAACCGAGACCTTGCTCTTCGGCAATTTCTAGAGTCAAATCGATCGGGAATCCGTAGGTATCGTGCAGCAAGAACACGGTGTCTGCGCTCAACTGCGATGCGCCGGTCTGCTTAGTTGCCTGAACTGCCTCATCCAAGACCACGCTTCCAGAAGTCAAAGTGCGTAAGAACGCCTCTTCTTCTGCTACCGCAGTTCGAACGATGCGCTCAAACTCGCCTTCAAGCTCTGGGTAAGACTCAACCATAGCGTTTTTTGAAGCTGTAAACAGTTCGGTAAACGCGGGAGCGTCAACTCCTAGCAAGCGCATTGATCGTACGACACGACGCAAAAGTCGGCGCAGCACGTAACCGCGACCATCATTCGCAGGTGTTACGCCGTCGCCAATCAGCATCAATGCTGATCGCACGTGATCGGCGACAACGCGAAGGCGAACATCATCTTCGACGCTTGCGCCATATGTCTTTGAGGCCAACTTGGCAGCAAGATCTAGAACTGGTCTGACTTCATCAATCTCGTAGAGATTCTCGACGCCTTGCATCAAAAATGCCACTCGCTCGAGCCCCATACCCGTGTCGATGTTTTTCTTCGGGAGTTCTCCGAGAATTGGATAGTCTTCTTTGCCGCCACCAGCGCCACGCTCATACTGCATGAAAACTAGGTTCCAAATTTCTATGTAGCGGTCTTCATCTTCTTCGGGGCCGCCCTCTCGACCATAGGCTGGACCACGGTCGTAGTAAATCTCACTGCATGGTCCTGAAGGGCCAGGCTGACCCGTTGACCAGAAGTTGTCTGCCATTCCACGCTTTTGGATTCGTGCAAGAGGGATGTCAGCGACCTCGCGCCACATGTCGATCGACTCTTCATCGTCTTTGTAAACGGTCACCCAAAGATCTTGCGGGTCGAAGCCCAAACCGCCCGCATCCTGGCTAGAGGTTAGGAACTCCCAGGCAAAAGCAATTGCCTCTTTTTTGAAATAGTCGCCGAAAGAGAAATTTCCGTTCATTTGAAAGAAGGTTCCGTGGCGGGTGGTCTTGCCGACCTCTTCGATGTCAAGGGTACGCACACATTTTTGAACGCTGGTTGCCCTCTTGTATGGCGAAGGCACAAGACCGCTCATGTAAGGAATGAATGGGACCATGCCGGCAACGGTGAACAGAAGCGTTGGGTCTTCGCTGATTAGCGAGGCGGATGGAACAACAGTGTGACCTTTGCTTTCGAAGAAACTAAGCCAACGCCGTTTAATTTCGGCGGTTTTCATGGTTACTTCGCTGCTGGCTTTCTAACTGAAGGTTTTCTGGCCGCTGTCTTGGCTGCCGTTGCCTTAGGTTTGGCTGTGGCAACAGGCTTCTCAGAACGAGTCTCTTCAAATCCGTCCATGAAGGCTCCGGCAAGCTCTTTGCCGCTCTTGATTAGGTCTTCGGCCACAGCCTTGGCAGCTGGGTTCTGTTCAATCTTGCGTGCGATAACGATTCCGGCGGTCAAGCCGGTGATCAACCAAAACATCTTTTTCATCTTCGCGACCTACTTCTTTCCTTTAAGTAACTTCGAAAGGCTGACGCCCAAACCCGCGAGTTTCATTAGCGGTCCGCCCACGGCCTGCGTAAATACGGCACTGAGTGATGCGATGTTGAGGCTTACTTCTTCGACATTGGTAGTGATGTTGTCGAGTTTTACTAGTTGCTTATTGGTTTCAGTGATTGTCTCGTTGAGGCCTGAGAGCAGTGGTTCGACACCCTCGGTCAACTCTTTAACTGAGTTAGAGAGTTCGTCGACAGTGCGACCCAGCTTTAGCAGTGGGACCGCAGCAGCCAACGCAAGCACCGCAAATGCAATGGCAGCAATTAGGGCTGCAATGTCACCGATGTTCATCAGGCCTCCTCAAGAACTAACTATCTCGCAGCGTAGTACTCAACCACAAGCTGCACTTCACAGGTCACAGGGACCTCCGCGCGCTTTGGTCGACGAACTAGAGTCGCGTGAAGCTTGTCTAGCTGAACGTCAAGGTATCCAGGAACTGGAGGCAAGACGTCTACGTGGCCGCCTGCAGCTGCAACCTGGAAGGGTTCCATGCCCTCGCTCTTGGCGTGGACGTGTACTAGTTGACCTGGCTTCACGCGGAACGACGGGCGGTCGATGCGCTCACCATTTACGAGGATGTGGCGGTGAACAACCATCTGACGTGCTTGTGAAATGGTGCGAGCGAAGCCAGCGCGAAGAACAAGCGCGTCGAGGCGCATTTCTAGAAGCTCAACTAGGTTTTCACCGGTTAGGCCATCTGCGCGCTTTGCCTCACGGAACACGTTGCGTAGCTGAGCCTCGCGAATTCCGTACTGTGCGCGTAAACGCTGCTTCTCGCGAAGACGAACGGCGTAGTCGCTGTCAGCCTTACGCTTGGTGCGACCGTGCTCACCCGGAGCGTATGGACGCTTCTCTAGGTATTTGGCGGCCTTTGGTGTTAAAGCTAGACCAAGAGCTCGCGACAAGCGAGTCTTGCTTCGGGTACGTGATGTCTTAGACACGTGGTCCTTTCAAAAATTGTTCATAGCGGTCAAATGCTTTGAGTTAGAGACGCTCAATGCTTCAAGCCAACGACACCCCGGCTATTAGGTGTCTACCTGTTTGGTTTTCTCACAGCCGCGATCAAAAACCAAGGTTGGCAACTTTGCAAGTTTAGCAGGACTCAACAGCAAACTTCTAGTTATTTTCCTCGGATTATTCCTCTCAGACGTACCCACAGAGGCGCTAGTTCGGCTTCCTTGCCGAGCCCCTTGGGTTTGTAAAAGCTAACTTCCCCAAATTCTTCGGGCAAGTACCTTTGTTCGATAACCCCACCAGGCGAATCGTGAGAATACTTGTAGCCGACCCCGTGACCCTGATTTGCCGCCTCAGCGTAGCCGGTACCGCGAAGATGCATAGGCACGGATGCTGCGCCATCGCTTCGCACGCGCTGAAGTGCCGCGTTAATTGCCTGATAAGCGCTATTCGATTTCGGGGCAAGCGCTAGGTAAATGGTCGCTTGTGAGAGTGGAATACGACCCTCGGGCATACCGATCAAGGCCACCGCTTGCGCTGTTGAAACAGCCAGGTTCAAGGCTGTCGGGTCTGCTAGGCCTACGTCTTCAGAAGCCAGGATGATGAGTCTTCTCGCGATGAACTGTGGGTCTTCTCCCCCGTCGATCATGCGTGCCAAATAAAACAAGGCTGCGTCGACATCCGAGCCCCGCACCGATTTGATGAATGCCGAGATTATGTCGTAATGGGCGTCACCAGCTCGGTCGTAAATGCTGGCCGTTCTCGATGTTGATGTTTCGACGTCTGCGAGTGTGATGCGAACGGTTTCCGCGACCGGATCGCGCTCATAAGCACAGGCACCACTGCTCTCAAGCACGGTAAGCGCTCGCCTAGCGTCTCCACCGCTTCGTATAACGATCGCGCCGGCTGCATCGGCATCTAAGGTAGCTTCGCCAGCGTATCCCCTGGGGTCTTGCAGTGCAGAAGTAAGCAACTGCATAACTTCTGAGTCGGCGAGAGGTGTCAGGCTGAGGGTTAAAGATCTAGAGAGTAGCGGTTGAATAACAGCGAAGGCTGGATTCTCGGTGGTTGCTGCTACTAGCTGTATGTCACCAGACTCTACAGATGGCAAAAGGGAGTCTTGCTGCGATTTTGTGAATCGATGAATTTCGTCAAGAAACAGCACGGTCTTTGTTCCGTATAGCGCGCTCTTCTTGGCCTCCTCAACTATTTCACGCACCTCCTTGACGCCCGCCGAAATGGCGCTGAGTTGCTTGAACCCCGCACCGCGGGTGCTGGCGATAAGTCGCGCGAGCGTTGTCTTACCCACACCCGGTGGCCCCCAGAGCACCAGACTGGTTGACCCTGCGTCTTTACTCTCGATTAGCCGACGTAATGGGGTTCCATCGGCGAGGATGTTGGCTTGGCCGAACACATCTTCGATTCGCTCCGGTCGCACACGCGCCGCGAGGGGCATCGGACTAAGAAATCGCTCTCGGTTCACCACACTTGAAACTTTATCTCTTGATGGTCTGCGCCCTTCGCTTGTATAGACTTGTTCAGGTTCTAAGACGGAGGAATTTTGGCCAAGCAAGACAAGCTATCGAAGGCAGCTGCCGAACGCATAAAAAATTACGAAGTGAAAACGATTGCAGAAAACGACACTCGCACCACTCGTAAAAAGGACAACCGCAACTCAATCTTAATTTCCTTGGTTGCAGTGGTTGTCGCCGTTGCTGCTCAGTTCGTCTACTTCTCGGCCGGCCCGGGAAGCGTCACAGCTACGCCGTCAGCTAGTCCTTCGACGCAGCCAACTCCGAGTAAAACGGCAACAGCTCCTGACGCTGCTATTGCAGAGAACCGCGAGTGGGCCGGTTCAATGACGCTTAACGACACCGAGATGAATTTCATCGTTGATGGGAAAAACGCACCTAAGGCCGCTGCCAGCTTCATATCTCTGGTCAAATCTGGTTTCTTCGAGGGAATCACTTGTCACCGCCTCACGACTGCCGGAATTTACGTTCTGCAGTGCGGTGACCCTGATGGAACGGGTGCTGGAGGGCCAGGTTACGAATTCGGTCCAATCGAGAACGCACCCGCCGATGACAACTACGGAGCCGGAGTTCTGGCGATGGCAAGACGTGGCGGGGACGAAAACAGCCACGGCTCACAATTCTTCATTGTCTACTCAAACTCCACAATTCCTAGCGACAAGGTTGGCGGCTACACGGTATTCGGCCGTCTAACCGACGGCCTACAGGGCGTTCTGAGCGTCGCCGCTCAGGGTGTCGCTGGCGGCGCATCCGATGGCAAGCCAGTTTCACCAGCAGTTCTAACCCGCCTCTCAGTCAAGTAATCGACAGGAACAAATAGATGAGCACGACACCATTCGGCCACGCAGACAGTGACGGTAACGTCTTCATCATCGAGGCTGGAGTTGAGCGGAAAGTCGGGCAAATGCCCGGTAAGTCTGCTGAAGAGGCCATTGCATTCTTCATGCGCAAATTTGACGATCTAGCCACCCAAGTTCGCATCCTTGAGCAACGTGTCGCTTCAGGTGCAGATGTCGAGAGTGTCGAGAAATCGCATGCCAAGATCGCAGCTGAACTAGTTGGGGCGAATGTCGTCGGTGACCTCGCTGCGCTTCAAGCAAGAGTTGCTGCCTTAGTGCCAGCGTTTGACAGCCTGCGCGAGGCGAAAAAGGCGGCCAATGCTGCCGCCTCGGCAGAGTCACTCGCTAAACGCGAAGAACTCGTACTCAAGGCAGAGGCTCTCGCTAACAGCGACCACACAAAGACTATTTGGAAGACTGCAAGCGTCGAGTTTGCAGCACTTTTTGACGCTTGGCAGCTTGCTCAAAAGAGTGGTGCTCGCGTCGCTAAGGCAGAAGCCGACGCGTTGTGGAAAAGATTTAGCACCGCACGAACCAAGTTCGAATCGGCTAAACGTGCTTTCTTTGCTCAGGCAGACGCTGCCAACAAAGAAGCCAAATCGAGAAAGATTGCCTTGGTTGAGGCGGCCGAGAAACTCGCGACCTCTTCAGATGACAAGTCGATGGAGTACCGCAAGCTCTTGGACTCCTGGAAGGCAAGTGGCAGATCGAACTCCAAAGCCGACGACACTCTCTGGCTTCGTTTCAAGGCTGCCGGTGACATTGTTTACCAGGCAAAGGCCGCTAAGAACGCTGAACTAGCTCAAGATTTCGCTGCGGCCAAGCAAGCAAAACTAGCGCTTTTAGAAGAGGCCAAGAAGATCGACCCGGCGAAGAACTTAGCCGATGCAAAGCGCGCTCTAGCTGAGATCCAAAAACGTTGGGAAAAGGCGGGAAAGGTCGCCCGAGAAGACATTCGCACCCTTGAAGACGGCATAAAGGCTATCGAGAAAAAGGTTCGCGAATTCGAAAACGATCAGTGGCGCAAGTCAGATCCAGCAACCAAGGCGAGAACAAATTCCGTACTTGAGCAGTTAGAAACCTCGATTGCGAAGCTTGAGGCCGAGCTGAACGCTGCGCAAGCATCCAAGGATGCACGAAAGATTGAATCAGCAAAGCAAGCGCTCGAAGCTCGTAAGGCTTGGCTCGAAGTCGTTAAGGCTTCGGCCTAGTTCGAGTTTTTCACTCGATAGACGTCATAGACGTTATCGATTCTTCGAACAGCATTAAGCAAATGCTCCATGACGCCGGCGTCGCCCATCTCGAATACGAATCTACTGAGTGCAACCTTGTCAGCACGGGTTGAAACGCTCGCCGAAAGAATGTTCACGTGGTGTTCTGACAAAACTCGAGTCACGTCCGATAGCAAACCACTTCGGTCTAGGGCTTCGATCTGGATGTGGACCAAGAACAAGCTCTTGCCACTGGTGGCCCAAGCAACCTCCATCATGCGATCTGGCTGTCTCTTGAGATCAACCACATTTCGACAGTCAGATCGGTGAACTGATACTCCCGAGCCCCGAGTTACGAAGCCAACGATTTCGTCGCCTGGAACCGGAGTGCAACATCTAGCCAGTTTGGCCATAACGTCGGCGTCTCCCCTAACCAGAATTGCTGAGTTATCGGCACGTGCTCGATCAGCCGACGAGCGCGTAGGCACGGTGAAAACCGGCTCGATCTCTTCGTCGTCATCCTGCAGAGTTGAGACAAGACGTTCGACAACCGCTTGGGCTGAGTTGTGACCCTCACCAATCGCTGCGTACAGGGCTTCCACGCCTTCAAGCTTCAGTTCTGAAGCAACCTTGACCAAACCTTCACCCTGCATCAATCTTTGCAGCGGAAGATTCTGCTTGCGCATCGCCTTGGCAAGCAGGTCTTTACCTTGCTCAATGGCGTCATCGCGGCGCTCAGCGCTGAACCACCCTTTGATCTTGCTCTTAGCACGTGGCGACTTGACGAAGCCCAGCCAATCCTTACTTGGAGACGCATCGGTACTCTTTGAGGTGAAAATCTCAACAACATCGCCAGAAACTAGGGCTGTCTCAAGCGGAACTAATCGACCATTTACCTTGGCTCCCATGGTGCGGTGACCAACCTCGGTGTGCACAGCATAAGCAAAATCAACTGGGGTTGCATCGAATGGAAGCCCGATAACCTTTCCCTTTGGAGTGAAGACGTAAACCTCTTTTGCGCCAATTTCGAAACGCAGCGAATCTAGGAACTCCTTAGGGTCTTGGGTATCTTCTTGCCAATCGGTTAGGTGCTTGACCCAGACCAGGTCTTCTTCGTTGTTCTCAGTGCGACCGGCAAGTTCTTTGTACTTCCAGTGCGCTGCCACACCAAATTCCGCACGCTGATGCATCTCTTGTGTGCGAATTTGAATCTCAACTGGTCTACCCTTTGGGCCGATGACGGTGGTGTGCAGAGATTGGTAGAGGTTGAATTTCGGCATCGCGATGTAGTCTTTGAATCGCCCAGGCACAGGATTCCAACGTGAGTGAATAGCTCCCAATACCGCGTAGCAATCGCGTACGGAATTCACGATCACCCGAATGCCAACGAGGTCGTAGATGTCGTCGAACTCGCGACCGCGCACCACCATTTTTTGGTAAATGCTATAGAACTGCTTCGGGCGGCCATCTACCTTGCCCTTGGTTTTGATCTCCTTTAGGTCCTCTTCAATTGAAGCAATGACGGAATCGATAAACTCATCCCGCTTAGGTGCCCTTTGCCCAACTAGGTTGACGATTTCCTCATAAACCTTTGGGTACAGAACGGCAAAGCTCAGGTCTTCGAGTTCTGATTTGATTGTGCTGATTCCCAGTCGATGTGCCAGAGGCGCATAAATCTCGATGGTCTCCTGTGCCTTGCGACGTGCCGACTCGACCGGTACGAAACCCCAGGTTCTCGCGTTGTGCAGACGGTCAGCGAGCTTGATGACCAAAACGCGGATGTCGCGCGACATCGCCACGACCATTTTTCGAACGGTCTCGGCCTGTGCCGCGTCGCCAAATTTCACTTTATCGAGCTTGGTAACCCCATCGACGAGCATTGCGACTTCATCGCCAAAATCCGTTCGCAGTAGTTCCATGTTGTAGTCGGTGTCTTCGACGGTGTCGTGTAGTAAAGCTGCGGCTAGGGTTACCGGCCCGATACCCAAATCGGCAAGAATTCGTGCGACGGCAAGCGGGTGGGTGATGTAAGGCTCGCCGGATTTTCGCAATTGACCCGTGTGCGCTAAATCCGCGGCTACAAAAGCACGCTCGATGAGTGAAAGATCGGCCTTGGGATGGTTTGACTTGACCACTTTGAGCAGTTCAGAAACCTCTGCAGAATACGCGGTCGATCGATTGAACAGACGTGAGAGACCGTTTCTTAGCGCACCGATACTTCCGGTCTGCGTCGAATCGTTCATACAACATCCTCTTATTCAGGTAGTTTAAGACTAAAACCCTCGGAGTTGGTCTCGAGAGGGGTTTAGGTAATGAAAGCGAACTATCGAGCTGCCACAACTTTCGTAGCAGCCTTGGTGAACTTCTTCTCACCCTCGCGCAACTGCGAGTAAAGCGGTGCCGCGATGAAGATGGTGGAATACGTACCCACAAGCATTCCAATAAAGAGTGCTAGAGAGATGTCTCTCAGGGTTCCCGCCCCTAGGAAATAAGCTCCGATAAACAAAATTGCCGCCACTGGCAAAACAGCGACGATAGTTGTGTTGATCGAGCGAACGAGGGTCTGATTGATTGCCAGGTTTACACGCTCTTTGAAGGTCGCAGTTTCGCTGAACTCGACCTCTTCGGTGTTTTCCCTGATCTTGTCGAAGACAACAACTGTGTCATAGAGCGAGTAACCGAGAATCGTAAGAAAGCCGATTACGGCAGCTGGCGTCACTTCGAAACCAAGCGCGCCGTAGATTCCTGCGGTTGCAACAAGGTCATGAGCGAGCGCTGCCATTGCGGCAATCGACATCTTCACGGTTCTGAAGTACAACGCCATCAGTACTGCTGCCAGGGCCATAAACCAGAGCAGACCGGCGATTGCTTTACCCGTTACCTCTTCACCCCATGAAGCGCCAATGAAAGAGCTGGAAACGTCTGCTGACTCAAGACCGTAGGCGTTAGCCAAAGCGGTGCGGACAACTTCGCTGGCATCGTCAGACAGTTTTTCAGTCTGTATGCGTAGGTCGCCAGCGCCAACGGTTGTGACGATCGGGTTGAGCTCGGCATCCACCGATTTGATAGTCGAGATGGCCAAATCGGTTCCCTGTCCGGCCGCCTGGCTAACTCTGAACTCCGAACCGCCTCTGAACTCGATGCCAAAGTGAAACCCGCCGCGAAGTGTAGGAAGAAGGACTGAGAGCAGTAACACAACAGCTGCGATGCTGTACCAGATTTTTCTGCGTCCAACAAAGTCGATAGACCGCTCGCCGGTGTAGAGCGAGTTACCGAACTTAGAAAAGCGTCCCATTAGTCGACTTCCTTCTGGTTAGTTGCGTTAGCGGCTTTGCGCTCGGCGAGTGTTTGACGTCTGATTGCCTCGCCCGACGCTTTCTTTGCCTTGCCCTCTGAGACCAGGGCTGAAACTTTGAATTCTCCACGGCCACGGTAGACGGCCGCGCTTTGAACATCGAAGCCAGACCACTTGTGACCGCTGCTGAAGAACTTGGTGTGAGCCAATAGCTGTAGCAGTGGGTGTGTGAACAACCAAACTACGGCAAGGTCAATCAATGTCGTGAGACCGAGCGTGAATGCAAACCCTCGAACGTTTCCAACTGTAAGAACGTAGAGAGTTCCAGCAGCGAGAAGGTTCACGGCATCAGATACCAAAATCGTTCGTCGGGCTCTCAACCATCCGGTTTCAACCGCAGAGGTAAGCGGCCTGCCCTCACGCAGCTCATCACGAACACGCTCGAAGTAAACAATGAACGAGTCCGCCGTAACACCGATTGCGACGATAAGGCCAGCCACGCCCGAGAGTGAAAGACGATATCCCTGTCGCCAAGACAGAACCGCGATAACCAGGTAGGTGAGTACGGCGGCAACGATTAGTGATCCGATAGTGACCAACGCAAGTGCACGGTATTGGAACAGCGAGTAAATGACAACGAGAATCAAACCGATGAGACCAGCGAGCAAACCGTTGTAGAGCTGTGAGGTACCCAAGGTTGCCGAGATGTTCGACTGGCTCTGGACCTCGAAGCCGATCGGTAGCGAACCATACTTCAACTGGTCAGCAAGCTCTTTTGAGCTGGTCTGATCAAATGAACCGGTGATTTCTGCCTGGCCGCTGGTAATGACTGCGTTCGTTGACGGAGCGGTGATTACATAGCCGTCAATGGTGACAGCAAATTGGTTCAAAGGTTCTGTTAGCGGGTAGAGACGCTTGGTGACGGCAGCGAACTCCTTGGTTCCTTCAGTGTCGAAGTCTAGAGACACAGCCCACTCGTTGAGCACCGCACCAGTGTTGGTTGTGCGAGCGGCTGCCGAGGCATCCTCGATTCGGCTTCCAGAGATCTCGACTGGGCCAAGAATGTACTTGATAACACCCTCGCGGTCACAGGTGACCAATGGAACGGTCGGGTCATCGACCTGGCCAGGCTCTCTAAAGTCGGCGGCGAGGCTATCGGCACTCGAGCGACAAATGAGGGCGTCGTATTCGGCCTGAATCTCCTTTGAAACCCAGTTGAGGTCGCTACCGCTACTCGGCTTCGCGCTGCTTGTAGCGATAGGTGCTGATGCGGGAGGAGCTGATGGGGTTGCGCTAGAACCATCGCCACCAACAGCACTGTTGGTCGCCATAGATGTTGCAAGAACAGGTCGGAACTCGAGGAGCGCGCTGGCTTTAATCAGCTTGAGAGTGCTCTCATCTGGGGTTCCAGGAATGGAGACAACGATCGCGGCATTATTTCCACTGCCCTGGGTTTGGATCGAAGATTCACTCACACCCGTTGCGTCAACACGCTGTCTGATGATTTCTACGGCTTGCTCTAGTTGACCCTCTTGAAGCACGGCTCCATCTGCCAAACTCGGAGCCAGAATAATCTCGGTTCCACCTTGCAAGTCAAGCGCTAGTTGTGGAGCGAACGAGGCGTTTCGACCTGTGTTTTCGGCCCAAGCGATTACACCGACGAGTGCGATCAGCACAAAGAATAGGTTGATTAGTCTCTTGCGAGAAGCCTTAACTAGACCGTTGGATGACATTTACTTCTCTGACTTCTTCACTGCCGGCTTTGCTGGCGTCTTCTTGGCTACGGTCTTTGGCGCAGCTTTGGCATCGGTTGAAGCAGCTGGAACAGCCGAGGCAACGTTCACGGTGCGCATGATCGCACCCTTAGCTACAACAAGAGTTGAGCTTCCAGACTTTAGAGTTACGCGGTCCCCGTCAATTGCTGTGATGGTGCCGTAGATTCCTGATCCCAACATCACTTCGGTGCCAACGACCGAGGCTGCCTCGATCAAAGCGGCTTGGCGCTTGCGCTGTCTAGAGCTGTTGTAAAGGATGAAACCCATGAACGCAATGAGCAGGACTGGAAGTAGAAAATCCATTATTGAACCTAACTTGAGGTAACCCAGATGGGGTTAGACACTTAGACGATTATAAGTTGTCAAACCCGAATAAACCCTGTGTTACCCCTTTACCCATGTGCCTTATTGCTGCTGCGGTGGCTTGGCGACCTCTAGGAGTCTTCATAACCAGCCCGAGCCGAATCAGGTACGGCTCAACAACGGAGTCGATAGTGTCTTGCTCTTCCCCAACAGCTACGGCTAGCGTGCTCAGTCCGACGGGTTTACCGCCAAAGCGATTCACAAGGCAATCGAGAACCGTGCGGTCTATTCGATCGAGCCCCAACTCGTCAATCCCGTATAGTTTCAGCGCCTCTTGGGCGACTGATAACCCTACCGCTGAGTGATTATGAACCAAAGCAAAATCACGTACGCGCTTCAATAGACGGTTCGCGATTCGAGGAGTACCTCGCGACCTAGAAGCGATTTCGGCAGCTGCCTCAGCGTCTAGGCGCACGTCTAACTTGACCGCAGACTTTTCGACAATCTGCAAGAGTTCTTCGGTTTCGTAAAAATCGAGATGAGCAGTGAAACCGAATCGATCCCGAAGCGGATTCGGCAGCATCCCCGATCTGGTGGTTGCACCAACAAGAGTGAACGGAGCAATTTCCAGCGAGATTGAGTTAGCGCCGGCACCTTTGCCCACCATTACATCAACTCGAAAATCTTCCATCGCAAGATAGAGCATCTCTTCGGCAGCGCGAGACATCCGGTGGATTTCATCGATGAACAGAACTTCGTTGGGCGTTAGCGATGTGAGGATGCTGGCCAGATCGCCGGCATGCTGGATGGTTGGCCCGCTGGTGAGGCGCAGCGGGACCCCTCGCTCCCCCGCGATGATCATTGAAAGCGTGGTCTTGCCGAGTCCTGGAGGACCCGCGAGCAATATGTGTTCCGGCGCGCGGTTTTGCAACTTAGCGGCTTGAACTAAGAGGGAAATTTGCTCACGCACCGAGTCTTGACCGACAAAATCCTCTAGCGTTACCGGCCGAAGTGAAGCTTCGAATGCGGTGTCAACCTCTTGGAATAGCTCGTCATCAAGGTTATTCACTCTGCTGCTACGACTTTCCAGAAATGATTGCCAGTGCAATACGCAAAGCCGCGGGCTTCTCTTGAGAAGAGGCGAGCGCTTCTTTCACAGCTGGAACAGCAACTTTTTCGGCATAACCTAGCCCGACAAGAGCCGAAACCAACTCGTCGGCAAGGTTGGTGCTTGCTGAACCGCCCGAAGGTCGCACCTTTCCCGCGAGGCTTACGACAAGTAGCTTCGCGGTCTTTGGCCCAATGCCTGGTACTGATCGAAATACTGCGTCGTTCTCGCTTTCAACCGCTGCAGATATTTGCTCGGGAGTCAGAGCGGCAATAATGGCGAGGCCAGATTTAGGTCCAATTCCAGAAACACTTGTGACAGCGTCGAAGAGGTTTGCTGACTCCGGCTCTTCGAACCCGTAGAGGGTCATGGAATCTTCTCTGACAATCAGCCTGGTATGCAGCAAGATGCCCTGACCGACGGAGTTGCTGGATGCAGTCTGAGGGGTGACATGCAATAGATAACCGACACCCGAGCAATCGACCACGAGCGAATTTGCCTGCGTCGATAGAACCTTGCCAGAAATAGTTGCGATCACCCGACCAGCCTACTTCTTGGGTCGGTTGACGCGGCTAGCCACGCCTTGAGCCTTGGCCCAAGCCTGTTGGGCTGGAGTAGCCGGGTTACCGGTCAAGTTCACGTCGAAATTCTTCCAGGCGGCCGTGATGGCGATGGCAAGAGCATCCGCGGCATCTGCCGGTTTAGGAGCCTCGGCAAGCCCCAATATCTTGGCAACCATGTTTCCAACCTGAGCCTTTTCGGCCCTACCGCTGCCAGTGACGGCCGACTTGACCTCTGATGGTGTGTGAAAAACAACGGGGATGCCCTTGCGACTTGCCAACATGAGCAGCACGCCGCTGATTTGCGCAACGCCCATTACTGAGCGAAGGTTTGCCTGCGCAAAGATCCTTTCGATGGCGATGAGATCCGGTTTGTAACTCTCGATAGCCGTCTCAAGTTCACGACTCAAGTGCCCGATGCGATCGACAAGCTCTGCGCTCGCGTCAGTAGTGGCAACGCTCACGTGCAGCATCGACAGCTTGCGCGCAGAATCCTTGTTGATAACACCGATGCCGCAACGGGTGAGACCCGGGTCGATCCCAAGAATTACTGTCACTTAATCGTTTTCTATTTCAGCCATGACTTCGGCCGACATGTCGAAGTTGCTGTAGACGTTCTGTACCTCATCAGAGTCTTCGAGCGAGTCAATCATCTTGATGACTTTGCGAGCTGTTTCAGCATCTACCTGTACGTCCATAGAGGCTACAAATTCGACGTCTGCGCTCTCGTAGTCAATTCCTGCATTCTGCAGTGCCAAACGAACCGAGACCATGTCGCTTGGGTCGGTGGTCACGACAATTTGCTCGCCACGGTCTTCGACGTTATCGACAGCGAACTCGAGCACCGCTTCAAGCACGGCATCTTCGTTCGTGTTCTCGGCTGGGACGACGATCACGCCCTTGCGTGCGAATTGGTAGGCCACGGAGCCCGGATCTGCCAGCGTTCCTCCGCTTCGACTGAGAGCCAGGCGCACATCGGCTGCGGCGCGGTTTTTGTTATCGGTTAGACACTCGATCATCAGAGCGACACCGTTTGGCCCGTAGGCCTCGTACATGATGTTTAGGTATTCAACCGAGTCAGCCCCGACACCTGAGCCTCGCTTAATAGCGCGTTCGATGTTGTCGTTAGGAAGCGAAGACTTTCGACCCTTCTGAACCGCGTCATAAAGGGTTGGGTTGCCATCGAGATCGGCGCCGCCAAGGCGAGCCGCGACTTCGATGTTCTTGATTAGTTTTGCAAAAAGTTTTGCACGGCGACCATCAATAACGGCCTTCTTGTGCTTAGTTGTGGCCCATTTGGAGTGACCAGACATGCGAATCTCCCAGTGATTTCAAGTTTCGCTGTAAGTCTACTAACTGAACCTGGGCTTGAACTTAAGCGCTCACCATAGAGTCGATGAAGAAGCGGTGTACCCGGAACTCACCGGTGACTTCGGGGTGAAAACTTATGCCGAGAATCGACTTCTGTCGAACGCCCACGACAGCGCCAGAGATCAATGTCGCTAGAACTTCTGCCTCGGGGCCAACCTGCTCAATTATTGGGGCACGGATGAACGCAGCAACCAAATCTGGGCCCGAAATACCTTTGAACGCAAGATTGGTTTCGAAAGACTCGGTTTGATGCCCGAAAGCGTTGCGTCTGACCGTCACGTCGAGCCCGCCAAACGTCTCTTGACCGTCGATTCCGTCGAGAATTCGATCGGCTAGAAGAATCAATCCCGCACAGGTTCCGAAAGTGGGTAGGCCAGATGCGATCGTCGCCTTGAGCGGGTCGAACATGTCAAAAATTCGAGCGAGCTTGCTGATTGTGGTTGATTCGCCACCCGGCAGGATAAGTCCATCGATCTGCGCGAGCTCTGCTGCAGTTCTAACTTCAACACCCTTGGCGCCAGAGGCCTCAACAGCCGCAAGGTGTTCACGAACATCCCCTTGAAAGGCGAGAACGCCAATGGTTTTCATTTACCAGCCGCGGTCAGCCAAGCGGTGTGGTGCAGGAATGTCGTTGACGTTGATGCCGACCATGGCCTCGCCTAGACCGCGGGAGACGCTAGCCAACACGCTCGGGTCGTTGAAGAACGTGACCGCTTTCACGATGGCCTTAGCTCGTGCGACAGGGTCGCCAGACTTGAAGATTCCAGAGCCCACGAAAACACCGTCGGCACCAAGCTGCATCATCATGGCAGCATCTGCCGGTGTAGCCACGCCACCAGCGGTGAACATAACCACGGGGAGCTTGCCCGAACGAGCAACCTCGACGACTAGTTCGTATGGGGCCTGAAGTTCTTTAGCGGCTACGTACAACTCGTCGTTGCTCTTTGCTGCAAGGGCACGAATCTCACCACTGATTGTACGAATGTGCTTGGTGGCCTCTGAAACGTCACCGGTACCGGCCTCGCCCTTAGAACGAATCATGGCGGCACCCTCAGTGATTCGACGTAGCGCCTCACCTAGGTTTGTTGCGCCACAAACAAATGGCACCTTGAAGTTCCACTTGTCGATGTGGTTGACATAGTCGGCTGGCGAAAGCACCTCTGACTCATCGATGTAGTCGACGTTCAAGGCTTCAAGAATCTGCGCCTCGACAAAGTGGCCAATGCGAGCCTTTGCCATGACGGGAATCGAAACGGCGCTAATGATGCCGTCGATCATGTCTGGGTCGCTCATACGGGCAACGCCACCCTGTGCACGGATGTCGGCTGGCACGCGCTCAAGCGCCATAACGGCTACAGCGCCGGCGTCCTCGGCAATTTTGGCCTGTTCAGGCGTGACGACATCCATGATGACGCCACCCTTCAGCATTTCGGCAAGACCGCGCTTGACTCGAGTGGTGGCTACGTTGTTGTTCTGAGATTCGCTCATGTGTCCAAGTCTAACTTGGCGATTTTGGTTGGCGTAATTGCATTCGCGAAAAAGTCGAAAAGTTGCGTCAGTTCGATGGCCAGGCCGCTGCTATCCCTGATCTCACTTCACCCAGCAACATCGGTAGGGCCTTGGTTTGAGCGATGATCGGAAAGAAGTTCGAGTCGTTTGCCCATCTGGGAACGACGTGTTGGTGCAGGTGTGCGGCAATTCCTGCTCCGGCTACCTCACCCTGGTTCATGCCTATGTTGAATCCATGATTACCAGAGCTGTTCTGGAGGGCCTTCATGGCTTGTTGGGTCAGTAGGGCGATCTCGGCAACTTCATCGGTTGAGGCCTTGTCGTAGGTGTCTATGTGGCGATACGGGCAAACCAGGAGGTGGCCAGAGTTATAAGGGAACAGGTTCAAGAGCACGTACGCATATTCGCCGCGCCTAACAATTAGCCCATCTTCATCTGAAAGTGACGGCGCAAGACAGAAGGGACATTCATCGTCTGCTGGTTGTTGCCCTTGCTGAATGTATACCAGTCGATGAGGCGTCCATAACCGCTGAAAAGCGTCGGGAACGGCTGCAAAATCAGCGGCGTTCTCGAGGTTGTCAGACACTAAACCTGCACCTTGTCGCGGATTGCGCTGAGTATCTTTTCGACTGCATCCTCGATGGCGACGCTGTTGTCTTGTGACCCATCTCGGTATCGGAAAGACACCGCGTTTGAATCTCGATCTTCGCCACCAGCGATAAGCATGAACGGAACTTTGTCTTTGGTATGGGTTCTAATTTTCTTTGGGAAGCGGTCGTCTGAAATGTCCAGTTGCGCTCGGACTCCCGCTGCCCTAAGTCGATCGATTACCTGGCCGAGGTAGTCACTGAACTCGTCGGCAACAGGAATTCCAACGACCTGAACCGGGGCTAACCATGGCGGGAAGATTCCTGCATAGTGTTCGGTCAACACACCGAAGAACCGCTCGATCGAACCGAAAAGCGCACGGTGAATCATTACCGGTCGCTGCTTGCTTCCGTCTGCTGCTGTGTACTCGAGATCGAACCGCTCAGGAAGATTGAAATCAAGCTGAACGGTAGACATTTGCCAGGTGCGCCCGATTGCGTCTCTGGCCTGAACCGAAATCTTCGGTCCATAGAAGGCTGCGCCACCCGGATCTGGCACCAGCTCTAAGCCAGAAGCAGTGGCAACGCGCTCGAGGGTCTCGGTGGCGAGCTTCCAGATCTCTGGGTCGCCGACAAACTTCGGATTACCGTCTTCTTTGGTCGATAGCTCGAGGTAGAAATCGTCAAGACCATAATCACGAAGTAGACCAAGAATGAAATCAAGAACATCCGTGAGTTCTTTTTCCATGTCTTGAAGGGTTACGTATAGGTGAGCATCGTCTTGAGCGAATCCTCGCGCACGAGTCAAGCCGTGAAGTACACCACTCTTTTCATAGCGATATACAGTGCCGAACTCGAAAAGGCGAAGCGGTAGGTCGCGATACGAGCGCGCTTGAGATTTGAAAATCAGATTATGGAATGGACAGTTCATCGGTTTCAGGTAGTAATCCTGACCCTGCTTACGAATCACGCCATTCTCATCAACCTCTTCGTCGATCCGAATGGGTGGAAACATGCCTTCTGAATACCACTGCAAGTGACCGGATGTCAAAAATAATCCGCCCTTGGTGATGTGCGGCGAGTAGACAAATTCGTAGCCGGATTCCTCGTGGCGCTTGCGGCTGTAGTCCTCCATGGTGCGGCGTATGATGCCGCCCTTTGGGTGGAACACGGCAAGGCCTGAGCCAATCTCCTCTGGGAAAGAGAACAGGTCAAGCTCAGCACCAAGTCTGCGGTGATCGCGCTTAGCTGCCTCTTCGAGCTGGTGCTGGTGGGCGCGCAGCTCATCTTTTGAAGGCCAGGCTGTGCCATAGACACGCTGCAACTGCTTGTTCTTCTCAGAACCGCGCCAATAGGCCGCGGCAGTGCGCATGAGCGCAAAGCCGTTGCCGATCATCCGAGTGTTTGGTAGATGGGGTCCGCGGCAAAGATCGAACCAAACCACATCGCCGGACTGCGGATCAACGTTGTCGTAAATGGTGAGCTCGCCAGCTCCCACCTCGGCCGAACCCTCGCCGAGATCTGAACCTTTGAGAGAGATGAGTTCGAGCTTGTAGGGCTCTGCGGCTAGCTCTTTTGCAGCATCCGCTTCATTCGTCACTCGACGTACGAAGCGCTGACCAGAGCGGATGATTCGCTCCATGGCCTTCTCGAGAGCCTTGAGGTCTTCTGGAGTGAATGCTTCGGCGACATCAAAGTCGTAATAAAAGCCGTCTTTGATGGGAGGGCCAATGCCGAGTTTGGCTTCTGGGTTGATGCTCTGCACGGCTTGGGCAAGAACATGGGCGGTTGAGTGGCGCAAGATCGAGAGACCGTCTGGCGAAGACACTTCAACAGAGAAAATCGTGTCTCCGGACGCAACGGGGTGAGCGAGATCCTTGAGTTCGCCGTTCACGCGCATTGCGACAACGGTCTTTGAGGCAAATAGATCGAAACCGGTAGCGCCTGGTTCTACGTCGTGGCTTGAACCATCACACGAGACTGAGAATGCCATCTTTTGCCCTTTAACTTAGCTAAGAACTCAATACTAATCGGCAGGTTAGGCGTGCCTTGCTAGGCAGAACGAGTATCTTGCGATTGAGTAGTGGCATGTCTGCACCAGAACCAGAGATCAGCAACCAAGACGTTGCCCTTTTTGCTAAGCAAGAATTCCAGAGAACTGCCATGGCAGCTCGACTCAACTGGCTCCGTGCCGGCGTCTTGGGTGCTAATGACGGCATCATGAGTACCTCTGGCCTTGTGCTCGGTGTTGCCGGTGCAACCACAGATTCCTCTGCAATTTTGATTGCCGGAGTCGCGGCTGTTGTTGCTGGTTCGATTTCGATGGCCGGTGGCGAATACGCCTCGGTCAGCGCCCAGAAAGATAGCGAAAAGGCCGCGCTGGCAATTGAGCGAGAAGAGCTTGCAGCAAACCCTGAGTTGGAGCTTCGTGAACTGACTTGGTTCTACGAAGAAAAAGGGCTATCCCCCAAAATCGCATTTGCCGTAGCCACAGAGCTAACCGCCAAAGACGCACTAAAGGCACACGCTGAAGCAGAGTTCGGCATCGACTCCGAAAACCATGTCTCCCCTACCCAGGCGGCAATTTCGTCTTTCATCGCATTTGCATTGGGTGGCGCCCTGCCGCTCATTGCTGTCACCGGCCCCTGGATTGATTTGCGCATCCAAGTGACGATCGTCGCTACTGTGCTTTCGCTGGGTCTTACCGGATGGATCGGGGCGAAGCTTGGCGGGGCGAAACCGGTGCGAGCGATATTAAGAAACCTATTTGTCTCATTGCTCACCATGGGCATTACATACGCCATTGGCTCGCTCGTTGGAACGCAGCTATAGCAGCGACGTGAACTCGGGCGACTATTCAGAGATCGCCCCTGGTCTGTGCGTGGGCGGCACTCCACCTCGCTTAGACGGTCAGGTAAACACTTCACCAGACTTCAGCGAGTACCAAGGCTTCGACTATGTCTTCACCTTTCACAAGCACTCGTCGCCGGTTGTCGGCGCTGTTGAGATTAGATATTTTTTCGAGGATGACTGGAACAACGGGCTACCGAAACACGAGTTTGCCAAAATTCGTGAATTGGCCAACCAGGCTTTCGCCTATTGGAAAAATGGCTCTAATGTCTTGATTCGCTGCCAAGGTGGCAAGAATCGAAGCGGCTTGGTGGCAGCGCTCGTGCTCGTCTCTTCGGGTAAGTCCCCAGACGAGGCCATCGAGTTGCTGCGATCGAAGCGTTCTGACGACATGCTTTTCAACCGACACTTCGAAGCATTGCTGCGGGACGGTTCTCTCTAGCTAGTCCCCCGAGCAGAGAATCCGGTTAAAGAAAAAGACCCCGGCTTTAAGCCAGGGTCTGTGTGTGGTCGATACTGGGATCGAAACACTATTCACCAGTATTCGCCTGGTCAATCAGAACAAGGGCAAGCAGCCCATTAGCCCAATAATGGCGCGGATTTCCCCGATAATGTCTCACCCAACGGATACCATTGAGTATCAATAGATTTCAACGCTATTGGGCACGTATTGGGCACGTATTGGGCACGAAAGGCTAGAGATGGCAAGCGGCAGACACAAGCGCGGGTTTGGATCCACAAGAAAATTACCTAGCGGACGCTATCAGATCAGATACACGCACCCCACCAACAAGTCCAGGGTTACAGGATCAAAGACCTACCCGAACAAGGCAGCAGCCGAATTAGCCCTGGCAGCGATCCAAAAGCAGATCGACGCGGGCACCCTATCCCCCACCGCCGGCACCGCGAACCTACCCAACGAAATCGACCCGCGCGGAATGACCCTGGCGCAACTGGGGGCGTATTGGAGACCGCTGCGACTTACGAAGCGCGGGCAGCCACTAAGTCCGAACACGCTAACCGGCTATCAAAAACTGGTCGAAAAGGTAATGAGTGATCTTGCCGATGTTCCGATCCAGGCAATCACGCCCGGCAAGGTTGAGGCCTGGTTCACATCACCCAAAAGCAGGGCAACCCCGAACCAATCATCGAAAGCATATAGCCACCTGGTCACGCTTATGAAATACGCGGCTAAACGAAAGTGGATAGCCGAAAACCCTTGCGACATTCCAGGGGCTTCGAATTACGAACCAGACAAGCCGGTGAGTGTTCAGACGCTTGAACAAGTGGAGATCTTGCTAGATGTCGCCCAGGGAGATCTAAAGGCGATCATCGCCCTGGCAGCCTGGGGCGGGTTGCGAAAGGGTGAAGTCCTTGCGCTTCGACGGGCAGATCTAGCAATCGACGAGATCGACGGAGATGCCATCGTCTGGGTTGATGTAAACAAGTCCGTTACCTGGGTGGACGGACAAGCGGTTGAGAGACCCCCGAAATGGCAATCGCTGCGGGTCGTCGGATTACCCCCTGGCGCGTCCAGGATCGTCGTCGAACACTTGCGCACGATCCCAATCCATCCCGAAGCCTTGTTGTTCACAAAATCCCCAGGATCATCCGAACACTACTCGCGGCTACAACTAGACCGAAAGTGGCGCAAGATTCGCGGGATCGCCGGCTTCGATGGCAGGTTCCATTCGTTCCGGGCTTTTGGATCTACGGAGTGGGGCAAGACCGGCGCAACCGCGATGGAATTGATGGATCGCTTTGGGCACCGCAACATAAAGACCGCGATGCGCTACCAAAGAACGACCGGACGCGAGATCGACCTGATCAAGAAATTGGGTTAGGCGCAACACGCGCAAACAAATCCGAATAAATGTCGTTTGGTAACAATAAGATAACGATGTCGGATAAAACCGATGCCTTGAATCGTTGAAACACGATTAGGCGAGAGT
>CAIZQQ010000030.1 GCA_903935175.1 uncultured Micrococcales bacterium | reverse complement strand
CGGTTGCGGTTGTTGCTGTTGCGGTCACCGCTGTCGTCGCTTGAGTTGTTCGAGTTGTTCGAGCCTTCGTTGCCGCCCTCTGAACGCTCGCCACCGTTGTCACGGTTGCGGTCGCCACGGTCGCCGCGGTTGCGGTTACGGTTGCGGTTGTTGCCGCCGTTGCTGCTGCGCTCGCCCGAGTTTTCACCCGAGTTGTCGCCTTCGCTTGAACCGCTCGACTTAGGTGCGCTGTCGGCAGCCGGTGCTGAATCGGCCGGGGCCGAGTCGCTCTTGGCGCGGCGGCGAGGTGCAGCCTTGGCTTCGGTGGTAGCTGGCGCGGCAGCTTCGATTGGAGCGCTGCCTGCTTCTGCGGTTACGCGACGTGAACGTCGCACCGGCTGGTCTTGGTTTTGGACTTCATCCATTTTTATTTAATAACTCTTTCTTGAGGTTTCGCGGAAGACGGTTTCTTGTTTAGAGGTAGTCCCGCTAACACGCCTTTTTAGCGTGATCGCATAATTTGCGAGGATTTCACCAATCGCAGTCGGGGCTAGTGGCCGCCGTTACCTGCATTTGAATCTTGGTGCAACACAACAGTAGCACCTTTAAAGTCAACGGCAAGCAAAAGGGCACGCCATTGTGGAAACTTCTCGGCGGCCAATTTGGCTGCTTGGATGCGCTGACCGGGGTCGCTCGAGAGCACCAGCACCGACGGCCCTGCCCCCGAAACTACGGCCGCGTGACCGGCTTCGCGCATGGTTGCCACCATTTCTTCGGTTTCTGGCATAGCTGAAGCTCGGTAGTCCTGGTGCAGGCGGTCTTCGGTGGCGGCGAGCAATAGTTCTGGGCTCTGAGTGAGAGCTGCGATGAGCAGAGCCGAACGCGAAACGTTGAACACCGCGTCGTCGTGAGGCACCGACTCAGGCTGAAGCGAACGAGCCAGCGAGGTTGACATCTTGGTAAGTGGAATCAGTTCAAGTGGTGAGACGCCTCGGTGAACGAAAAGCTTTTTGTGGTGCGGGCCGGTCTCGTCTTCCCAAGCGATGGTGAGACCACCGAATAGAGCAGGAGCTACGTTGTCAGGGTGGCCCTCAAGCTCGGTGGCCAATTCGAGCAATTGCTGCGAGCTGATCTCAACGATTCCGGTGAGCAGGCCTTTGGCCGCGATGATGCCCGAGACCACGGCTGCGCCAGAAGAGCCCATTCCGCGGCTGTGCGGAATGTTGTTGTGCGCGGTCAGGCGCAGGTTAGGCATCGGCTGGCCGAACTTTGCAAAGGTGTGTGCGATCGAGCGAACCACAAGGTTGGTCTCATCGGTTGGCACTTCGCCGGCACCCTCGCCGATGACCTCCACGAAGGTTGGTGCCGAGACGACTTCTACGACAAGTTCGTCATAGAACGAAAGCGCCATGCCGAGCGTGTCGAAGCCAGGCCCAAGGTTTGCCGAGGTGGCAGGAACCTTTACCGTTACGCGACGACCGATTTCTAGCATCAGGCGAGCCCTAGCCTCTCGGCCACTTCGGCTGCATTGTTCGGAACGATGGTCGGAACGATCTCTTCGCCGCTTTCGGTCTTGAGCGCCCACATCGGGTCTTTCAATCCGTGACCGGTAACGGTAACCACGATTACCGAGTCAGCCGGCACTTCTCCGGCGCGAGACTGCTTGAGTAGACCCGCGGCTCCGGTTGCCGACGAAGGTTCGACGAACACGCCTACTTCTTGAGACAAGAAGCGGTGCATCCACAAGATTTCTGCATCGGTGACCGAGCCGAACATACCTAGCGAACATTCGCGAGCGCTCAGGGCTAGCTCATAAGAGGCAGGGTTGCCGATGCGAATCGCGGTGGCGATGGTGTCTGGGTTCTTGACCGGGGTGCCATAGACGAATGGCGCAGAGCCGTCGGCCTGAAAGCCCCACATCTTTGGCACGGTCTTGATGATGCCGCGGTTGAATTCTTCGAGGTAGCCCTTGAAATAGGCCGAGTAGTTTCCGGCGTTGCCAACCGGCAGAACGTGGATGTCTGGAGCGCGGTCAAGGCGTTCGACAACCTCGAACGCGGCGGTCTTTTGACCCTCGATGCGGTCTGGGTTGACCGAGTTGACCAGGTGAACTGGGTAATTGTCGGCAAGGCCGCGCGATAGGTCGAGGCAGTCATCGAAGTTTCCCTGAACCTGCAAAATCTGCGCCTTATGGGCAACCGCCTGGCTCAACTTACCGAGCGCAATCTTGCCCTCTGGCACTAGCACAACCGAGGCAATGCCTGCGGCGGCGGCGTAGGCAGCTGCCGAAGCAGAAGTGTTTCCGGTCGATGCACAGATAACGGCTTTGGCGCCGTGGCCAACGGCCTTCGAAACAGCCATGGTCATTCCGCGGTCTTTGAACGAACCGGTCGGGTTCATGCCCTCGACCTTTAGGTACACCTGAGCAGCGCCAACCAGCTTCGCGAGTGCTGGAGCCTCAATTAGTGGGGTGCCACCTTCGCCGAGCGTAATGATCGGGGTGCTCGCATCGACATCTAGTCGATCGAAATATTCACGGATGACGCCGCGCCACTGATGTGCCATCAGAGACCTTCCACTCGAATTACTGAGGTGATTGACTCGACGGCTTCGCTGGCGGCGAGAGAGTTCACAACTGAAGAAAGCGAGGCATCGGTGGCCTCGTGTGTTCCAACCATCAGACTAGCGGTTGGAGTCTTGCCCGGTTCGCTAGGGTTGACCGATTGCTCAACGGTCTCGACCGAAACTCCGTGTTCGGCAAAGATGTTTGCGATTTGAGCAAGAACACCCGGCTGATCCTTTGCCTGAATGGTGATCTGGTAGCGGGTGTAGATGCGCTCGATTGGCAGAACCTCGAGGTTGGCGTGAACCGAGTCGGCCAAACCTGGGCCACCGGCCACGTGACGCTTGGCTGCCGAAACCAGGTCGCCCAAAACCGCCGAAGCCGTCTGAACTCCACCAGCACCAGCGCCATAGAACATGAGCGAGCCGGCTGCTTCGGCCTCGACGAACACTGCGTTGAACGCGCCGCGAACGGCTGCTAGCGGATGCTCGCGCGGAACTAGCGCAGGGTAAACGCGTGCGCTCACACCCTGTTCGCCCGAACCATCGGCATCGATACGCTCGGCGATTGCCAAAAGTTTGATCACGTAGCCGTTTTCGCGCGCGGCGGTGATCTGAGCCTTGGTCACCTTGGTGATGCCCTCGCGGTAGACGCGGTCGAGCGGAACCTCGGTGTGAAAAGCGAGAGCTGCCAGAATCGCAATCTTTTGTGCGGCGTCATAACCCTCGACGTCGAGCGATGGGTCTGCCTCTAGGTAACCAAGTTCGGTGGCCTCGGCCATGGCGGCTTCGAGGGTTAGCCCAGCGGAATCCATGCGGTCAAGAATGTAGTTGGTCGAACCGTTCACGATTCCCATGATGCGGTTGACCTTGTCGCCCGCGAGTGACTCGCGGAGCGGGCGAATGATCGGAATAGCCGCGGCTACTGCAGCTTCAAAGTAAAGCTGAGCACCAACTTGCTCGGCGGCTTCGAAAAGCTCGGTGCCGTGAGTCGCAAGCAGTGCCTTGTTTGCCGTGATCACGTCTGAACCCGAGTTCAGAGCTTGCAAAATGTAGGTGCGAGCCGGCTCGAGACCGCCCATTACTTCGATGACGATGTCTGCCGCAACGATGAGCGATTCGGCATCGGTGGTCAGCAATTCGACGGGGATGTCGGCAGAGCGCTTGCTCTTGATGTCGCGAACTGCCACACCGATGAGCTCAAGTTCTGCGCCAACGCGCGCAGCGAGCTCGGCTTTGTTCTCGAGCAGCAGGCGAGCCACCTGAGCTCCCACAGAGCCAGCGCCGAGTAGCGCTATTCGAAGCGGTCGATAGTCAATCACGATTAATCCTTGCCAGTTATCGATGGGGAGTTCAAAAGCTCTTGGTAGCGCACATCACGAGCGAACAAATCGGCCTCGGTTTCTCCACGCACAATCAATCGTGCCTGACCTTGGATGATTGCCACAACTGGCGGGCGGGTCAACATGTTGTAGTTGCTCGAAAGAGATGAGCAATAAGCGCCGGTTGCTGCCACTGCAACAATGTCGTTGTTCGAAATGTCGGCGGGCAGGTAGTCGTCGCGCACCACAATGTCGCCGCTCTCGCAGTGCTTTCCGACAACGCGCACCAGGGCTGGCGCAGCGCTGCTGGATCTCGAAGCCAACCGAACCGTATAGGCCGCGTCATAAAGGCTTGGTCTAGCGTTGTCGCTCATGCCGCCGTCGATGCTCACGTATTTGCGCACGGCACCGGCGCCCTCTTCGCTAAGCGCGACATCCTTGATGGTTCCAACGGTGTAAAGGGTCACGCCGGTTGGGCCAACAATTATGCGCCCCGGCTCAAAAGCCAACACTGGCACGTCAATGCCAAGTTCGGAGCACTCAGCAGCCACTCCCTCAGCGATTTTGAGTGCAATCGACTCGATGTCTGGAGCTTCATCGGCAGTTGTGTAGTTGATTCCAAAACCGCCACCAAGGTTCAGCTCGGGCACTTCGCCGAATTTCAACAGCTCGGCTTGAATGGCAAGCAACCGCTTAGCGGCTTCAATGAATCCGGCGGCTTCAAAAATCTGCGAACCGATGTGCGAGTGCAGCCCCAGAAACTTCAGGTGCTTTTCGGCACGGATGCGCTCGACCAGCCGCGGTACATCAGAGCGCGCCAAGCCAAACTTCTGGTCTTCACGAGCGGTGGCAAGAAACTCGTGGGTGTGGGCGTGCACGCCGGCGTTGACGCGCAGGCGAACCGGTTGCACACGACCCTGTGCCTGGGCGGTGGATGCGATGCGCTCAAGTTCAATCTCGCTGTCAATGACAATCGCGCCGACGCCAGCGGCAACGGCTCGGCCGATTTCAGAAAGCGACTTATTGTTTCCGTGCAGGCCGATGCGAGCCGGCTCGACTCCCCCGGCAAGTGCTGCGGCAAGTTCGCCACCCGAGGCAACGTCTAGGTTTAGCCCGAGTTCCGCAATCCAGCTGGCAACTTCGGTAGTTAGCAAGGCTTTGCCGGCGTAGTAAACCTTTGCGCTGGTGCCGATCGACACAGCCGCTGCAGAAAGTGCGTTCTTTACACGAGTGGCTCGAGCGAAAAAGTCATCTTGGTCGATCACGTAGAGCGGGGTACCAAACTGCGCACCAAGATCGGTGACGCCGATTCCGCCGATTTCGAACTCACCGTGGCTCGAGCGGTGCAGGTTTGTTGGCCACAGCGCAGCATCCACGTGGTTTAGGTCTTTGGGCTTCTTGAGCCACTCTGGAGAGATCGCCATGGCTACATACGCTCCGGTGCGCTCACGCCGAGCAGGTTCAAGCCGTTGCGCAAAACCACGCCTGCGGCGTCGTTCAGCCACAGGCGGGTGCGGTGGATGCTCTCAACGGGTGCGTCGCCCATTGGAGTCACGCGGCAGTTGTCGTACCAGCGGTGATAAGCGCCGGCAACTTCTTCGAGGTAACGGGCGATGCGGTGCGGCTCTTTGAACTCGGCAGCGGTGGCCATTACGCGAGGAAGCTCGATGAGTTTGGCGAGAAGCTCTTCTTCGCTTGCGTGGGTGAGCAGGGCGGGCTCAAATTCGGTGCGGTCGACGCCGAGCGAAGCCGCGTTGTTGGCAACCTGCGCGGTTCGAGCGTGGGCGTACTGCACATAGAAAACCGGGTTGTCGTTGGTCTTCTTTTCGAGCAGGGCCAGGTCAATGTCAAGTTGTGAGTTGATCGAAGATCGCACGAGTGCGTAACGAGCTGCGTCGACCCCAACGATTTCGACAAGGTCTTCCATGGTCACAACGGTGCCGGCGCGCTTCGACATGCGAACCGGCTCGCCGTCACGCACTAGGTTGACCAGCTGACCGATCATGATTTCGAGGTTTACCCCAGGCTCGTCGCCGAATGCGGCGCACATAGCCATCATGCGCGGAACATAGCCGTGGTGGTCAGCGCCAAGCATGTAGATGCAGCGGTCGAACCCGCGGCCACGCTTGTCTAGGTAATAGGCGAGGTCGCCGGCGATGTAGGCCG
>CAIZQQ010000029.1 GCA_903935175.1 uncultured Micrococcales bacterium | reverse complement strand
CCGACATTGCCCGCTCGGTGATGCAAAAGCCGATTCGCGTGCTGCTGGTGAGCGTGCTCGCCCTCGGCTCTCTGGTTGCGCTCGGTAACGGCGTGCAGTTTGGCCAAGTGGATGACCGCATCTTGCCGCGCGACAACCGAGTGGTTGCGGCCAGCAACATTATTCGCGAACGTTTCGAGGGCCGTGAGGCCAACCCGGTCGAGGTGCTGCTCAAGGGGGCAAGCGACGACCAGGTGGCGGAGTACGCCAAGGCACTCAGTGCCGATGATTCGATAAAGTCGGTGCGAACATCCGAGGGGTATTTTGAGGCCGGCGAACAAATCGCGCCTGCGAACCCGTTCGACCCAACCAAGTACGCAGCCGGCGACTATCGCCGAATCGTGGCCATTCACGACGTCGAGTCGCGTGGCACATCGGGCCTCGAGCTCACCGACCGCCTGCGCGCGATCGACACAGTGAGCATCGACGAGGTGCTGATCGGTGGTGGAGCTGCGGTCTATACCGACTCGCAAAAGGGCATCGAGCACAACCTGCCAACTGTGCTGCTCTGGATCATCATCTCGACCCTCGTGCTGCTGTTCTTGTTCACCGGTTCGTTCATTCTGCCGATCAAGGCCGTGCTGCTGAACTTCTTGTCGCTCGGCGCTACCATCGGCTTCTTATCTTGGGTGTTCATCGGCGGGCACCTGCAGTTCTTGCTCGGCGATTTTCAGGTCACCGGCACCATCGACACCTCGAGCCTCGTGCTGATTGCCGTGATCACGTTCGGACTCTCGATGGACTACGAGCTCTTCTTGCTCAGCCGCATCAAAGAGCAGCACGACGCCGGCCTTTCAACCACCGAGTCGGTGGCCATGGGCTTGCAAAAGTCTGGCCGCATCATCACCGCCGCCGCACTCGTGCTTGCCGTCTCGTTCTTCGCGTTCGTCACCAGTGGCGTTAGCATCATGAAGATGATGGGGCTCGGCATCGCGTTTGCAGTGTTGCTCGATGCCACGATCATCCGCGCGCTTTTGGTGCCTGCGCTCATGCGCCTGTTCGGTAACCTGAACTGGTGGGCACCCAAGTGGGCCAAAAAGATTTATCGCAAGATCGGCCTCGAGCACTAGGCGCAAATGAATAAACAGCAGTGGATGGCCAGCCAGGCCCGCAAGCGAATCAACATGTCGCTGCGGCTCGGGTTGCCGCTGCTCGCGCTCGCGTTTGCCGCGCAGATTGTCATTGGCAGCTTTAGCACTGTGCCAACCGCGGCTAGACCCGGAGCCGAAACCGGCGGCCAGCAGCAGATGAACGACCCGAACCAAGAGGTGACCGGCGGCATCGCGAACGTTGGCGGCGTGAACGGCCTCGGTGGCCCGATGAACGGCAACGGCGGTGTTTCGGGCACCGTGGTCAAGGGCTCGAGCGCAAACCCCAAGGCCATCACCAAGCTGGGCGTGACCGTGCTCGAGTTTGACGGCAAGACCCTGGTGTTCGAATACTTCGACATTCGCATCACGGGCCATCTTTCGGCCGTTATTGCACCCAAGTGGAAAAACTCACCAGACCTAGAGCCGGGCAAAATGGCCGTTCTCTTTGTGCGCGAGAAGACTGCCTTCGAGGGGCTTGAGGCTACCGACGGCGAAACCGCCGACATCGGCGAAATCGTCTTTATCGAGGCGCGCGCAAACTAGCTTGCGGCACCGGCTAAGTCTCCTTGCTCCAGCGTTGTGTCTGCGGTCATGGTCTGAATCTAGGCGGTAACCTAGACGCATGCTTATGT
>CAIZQQ010000028.1 GCA_903935175.1 uncultured Micrococcales bacterium | reverse complement strand
TGACCCACGTGGTTTGCGGTGGCACGAAGTCGAAATCGTCAAGGATGCTCTTGGCAAACCGTCTATCGTGACAAGCGGCACTACGGCAGACTTTATAAAGGGTGCCGGCATCGAAAACCTGCACCTATCGATTAGCCATGATGGCGGAAAAGCCATCGCCATGGTCGTTGCCGAAGGAGGTGCGTGATGCGTGAGTTAGTGATTGACCTTGACGCAGTTGTGCACAACCTCGATGTGATGCGTTCGCGAGCCGGTGGCGCGATGGTAATGGGCGTGGTGAAGGCCAACGGCTATGGCCACGGCATGATCGAGATCGCCAAAACTCTCGAGTCGGCCGGCGTCGACTACCTCGGCGTGGCAGACAACGAAGAGGCTCTCGCGCTTCGTGAAGCCGGGATTACCGTGCCGGTGCTCACCTGGCTTCAGCACCCAGAGGACGATTTCAAAGCAGCTGTTTCGGCCAACATAGATTTGGGGCTCTCGAGTATCGAGCAACTCGAGCGAGTTGCCGAGGCTGCTGAGGCGCTTGGCACTCGTGCAAACGTCCACCTGAAGGTAGACACCGGATTGGGCCGCAACGGGGCCGCACAAATCGACTGGCACAAGGTTTTTAAGCTGGCTGCGCAGTTGCAGACCAACGAACTTATCGATGTGGTTGGCATGTTCACCCACCTTTCGAGCACGAGCGAGCACGACGACATGGCTCAGATCGGCAAGTTCGAGGCGGCCGTGGGTGAGGCGCGCGATGCAGGCTTGAGCCCGCGCATCCGCCACCTGACCGCATCAGACGGTTCACTTTCTTACCCAGACGCTCACTACGAGATGGTTCGCGTTGGCGCGGCGCTCTATGGTCTCGACCCGTTCTCGGCGGGGCGTGCCGGCGAGTGGGGACTTCGCCCGGTGATGACCGCCAAGAGTTCGGTCGTTCAGGTCAAGCGCGTCGAAGCCGGCCAGGGCGTCTCATACGGCTACCTGCACAAGACCGAGCGGGCAACCACTTTGGCGCTGGTACCGGTCGGTTATGCCGAGGGCTTGCCTCGCGACGCCACCCGCCACGTTCGAGTGCTACTCAACAATCGTCTCTACCCGATTCTGGCTCGCATCGCGATGGACCAATTCGTACTCGATGTCGGCGACGACCTGGTAGAAGTTGGCGACGAAGTGGTTTTGTTCGGCGACCCACGCACCGGCGCAAGCTCGGTCGACGACTTCGCCGCAGCCTGCTCGACCATCAACTACGAGATCGTTACGCGCATGGGTGGCCGCTTCAAACGCGTTTACGTCGGAGGCGAATAGGTGTCGCTTGGCGTCACGCTTGCCAGCATCAAAGTCATCGACGAGCTAGCAATGCATCAACTTGGGCTCAACCTGGCGCGCCTGCTCGAAGCCGGCGACATGGTTCTGCTCACCGGGCCACTCGGTGCCGGTAAAACCACGATGACCCGCGGTGTCGGCGAAGGCCTTGGCGTAATCGGTACGGTTTCGAGCCCGACTTTTGTCATCGCCCGCACCCACAAACGAGCATCCAGCCCAGTCGCTCTTGTGCACGTCGACGCCTACCGCCTCGGCAGCCCGGCCGAGTTCGACGACCTAGACATCGACCTCGCGCGTTCGATTGTGCTGGTCGAATGGGGCCGCGGTTTCGCCGAGGGTCTCACCACCAACTTTCTCGACATCGAAATCGAGCGCGACCATACCGGTGAATCAGAGCTTCGTCAGGTGACGGTGCTTGGTTTTGGCGAACGTTTTGAAAGCGCGGATGCTCGCGAGCGCTTTTCGGCACTTGCAGCCGGCATCGACCAGGGCGGTGCCGAGTGAACGCCTTTCTAGCCATCGACACCACCACCGGTACCAGCGTCGCGGTGGTCGTCGGCGATCGTGTGCTTGCCGAAATCAACGTGGATGACCGCATGGGCCACTCCGAAAACATCGGCTCTGCGCTTGCAGAGGTTTTAAAGCGCGCGGATGTTCGTGCCAGCGACCTGACCGCCGTGGTCGCCGGGCGTGGCCCGGCTCCGTTCACCGGTCTGCGCGTCGGCATCGCAGCCGCCGTGGCTTTCGCCGAAGGCATCGGCCGACCTCTGTTCGGGGTGGTGAGCCACGACGCGATGGCGTTGGCCGCGTTTGATGCAGGTGTGCAGGCGACGGCGGAGCATCCGCTATTGATCACAACCGACGCGCGTCGCAGCGAGGTTTATTTCACGCTCTATTCGGGGCTTGATTCGCACGGCATTCCAACGCGCATGACCGAACCGGCGGTGGCCAAGCCGGCCGACCTCGAGGCCCTGCTTCAAGAGCGTGGCATTATTGCGCAAACCACCGACGTCACGATGAGTGCGGCGGCTTTGGGTCGAGTTGCCCAGTCGCAGTTACTGGTCGGTTTGGTGAGCGACGACGTGACTGCGCTTTACCTGCGTGCCCCAGATGCCGTCGAACCTAAGGCTCGTGGCCGCATCGGCAAGGCGGTGAGCTGATGGATTTCGCAATGAGACCTGCGGTCGAGGCAGACCTCGACGAGATTTATGCCATCGAGCACGCCTCGTTTGGTTCAACCGCATGGCCAAAGCAGATGATGTCCGCCGAGCTGTCGCCCAACCCAAATCGCAATTACTTTGTCGCCTTCGAGGGTGACCGAATTGTTGGTTATGCCGGCATAGGCGTCGTCGATGGCAACCATGCCGACGTGATGACCATTGCGGTGACGGCCGAGCAGCGCGGCAAGGGGCTTGGTCGCGCGCTCATGAACCGCCTCATCGCAGTTGCGGCCAAGCGTGGCGCTCGCGAGATGTTTCTCGAGGTGCGTGCCGACAACCCCGTTGCTCAACAGCTCTATGAGAGCCTCGGCTTTGTGCAAATCGACCTGCGCCGCGCCTACTACCAACCCGAGGGTATCGATGCCGTGATCATGCGAGCCGACTTGAGCGCAAAGGTTCTCGAACTGGCCCAACAGGCCATTCGTGAGCCCCTGGTTTTGGGCATCGAGTCGTCTTGCGACGAAACCGGCGTTGGCATCGTTCGCGGAAACACTCTTTTGGCCAACGTGATTGCCTCGTCGATGGATGCTCACGCGAGGTTCGGGGGAGTAGTGCCCGAGATCGCGGCTCGAGCTCACCTCGAGTCGTTGCAGCCAACGTTGCGTCAGGCCCTTCGAACCGCGGGCGTGAGCCTGAGTGAAATCGACGCAATCGCCGTTACCAATGGACCAGGTTTGGCAGGCGCGCTAATGGTTGGCGTTGGTGCAGCCAAGGCGCTCGCCGTGGCTACCGGCAAACCTATTTATGCGGTGAACCACCTCGTTGGCCACGTCGGCGTTGACGTACTCGAGCGCGGCGAGGTTGTAACGCCAACCATTGCGTTGCTCGTTTCGGGCGGCCACACCTCTTTGCTACTTGTGCGCGATCTAGTTTCAGATGTCGAGCTGCTCGGCGAGACGATCGATGATGCCGCCGGTGAGGCGTTCGACAAGGTTGCTCGACTCCTCGGTCTCGGCTATCCGGGTGGGCCGGTAATCGATCAGGCGGCCGCGACCGGCAATCCGAAGGCCATTCGTTTTCCGCGCGGGCTCACCCTGCCGAAAGACATGGAAAAGCACCGCTACGACTTCTCGTTCTCGGGCCTCAAAACCGCGGTCGCCCGCTGGGTCGAAGTTGCCGAGGCCAAGGGCGAAGATTTCTCGGTAGCCGACGTGGCAGCGTCATTCCGCGAGGCAGTCGTCGACGTTCTCGTCACCAAAGCCGTGGCCGCCTGTCTAGACAACAACGTGCCGCGCCTGCTTCTGGGCGGCGGCGTAGTTGCCAACCGCAGACTTCGCGAGCTGGCCGCAGAACGTTGTGAGGCCGCAGGAATCGAGCTGCGCATCCCCGCGCTCAGTCTTTGCACCGACAATGGCGCAATGATTGCCGCACTCGGCGCGCAACTAATCATGGCCGGGCACGAGCCTTCGACCCTCGATTTCGCGGCCGATTCCACGCTTTCTGTCACCAGCATTCAAACAAGTTAGGGTTTTCACATGTCT
>CAIZQQ010000027.1 GCA_903935175.1 uncultured Micrococcales bacterium | reverse complement strand
TTCGATGCCAAATTCTTTCAAAACCGCGACTGCGTCAGACATTACCGACCAGTCGGAGTCTGAACCCATTACTACGCCAACCTGCGCATTCGACATAGTTGCTCCTCGCGGTCAAAGCCAAAAAAGTTTTCGCACCCAAAGTTGCGGGCACCTTCGTAATTTTAGGCGTGACTGGCGTTTTAGCCCTGAAGCAAGGCTTGGGCGGTTGCCCGTGCCTCGGCCAAAACGTCGGCCGAGCTTTGCCCAACTACCGTTACGTGGCCCATCTTGCGGCCGGCACGAGGTGCCTTTCCGTAGGTGTGAACATTGGCACTCGGATGCTGCGCCAGCACCTGCTCGTAGCTGCTCACGAAATCGTGCTTGTCGTCGACCCCGAGAAGATTCACCATCACGCTGTGCGACTGCGTTGGTGCAGTGGAGCCGAGTGGCAGGTCGAGCACCGCGCGCAGGTGCTGCTCAAACTGGCTGGTGGTCGACCCTTCGATGCTGAAGTGGCCAGAGTTGTGCGGGCGCATGGCGAGCTCGTTGATGAGCAATCGGCCGTTCGGGGTTTCGAAAAGTTCGACTGCCAGAACGCCGGTTACGCCAAGGCCATCGGCGACGCCGCGAGCGATCTCGGCGGCCCGCTCGAGTGTGGCCTGGTCTGCGCCGGGTGCCGGGCTCATCACTTCAGAGCAAACCCCGTTCGCCTGAACCGTCTGCACCAGTGGCCAAGTGGCAAACTCGCCACTCGGAGTTCGGGCACTTAGCTGCGCAAGCTCGCGCGAAAAGTTGACCTTCTCTTCAGCGAGCAACGAGCCACCAACCGAGCCGAGCATCGCCGGCTCGAGCCAGTCGGCGGCGTCTTCGATGGTGTTGATGACGCGCACACCCTTGCCGTCGTAACCGCCGATTGGGGTTTTCAAAATACAAACTCCCCCGTTGTCGTTCAAGAATTCTTGTAGTTCGGCCGCAGAAGATATGGCTGCCCAAATCGGCATCGGCAAACCCAGCGCCGACAGGCGTGCGCGCATTTCGAGTTTGTTCTGAGCGAAAGCCAGCGCGCGCGATGGTGGCTGCACCGAAACTCCGGCTTCTTCTAACTTGCGCAGCACCTCTAGGGGAACGTGCTCGTGATCGAAGGTGATCACATCGACGGTTTTGGCAAACTCGGCCACGACTTCAAATTGGGTGTAGTCGCCGACCATCGTGGTGGCCATGACAGCAGAAGAATTTTCGGCCTCGGCGAGCACCTTCAACTCGATACCAAGGTTGATGGCAGGTGGCGTCATCATCCGTGCCAGCTGACCGCCGCCGATGACTCCTACACGTTTCGCCAAGTTCAAACCTTTCCGAAGTTCTATTTTGCCAGCGTCGCGCGAAGTTCTTCGGCGAGGGCTTTGGCTCGGGGCATCCGCGTCAAAATCAACGGCGGTTCTTCGCCAGCCAAAATCACGATGCCCTTGGTGCGCGAGTATTCGATGCCGGTTACCTGCGACCAAGACAGCTCGCGACGCACGCGCGCAAACAGGCCGCCGCGCGAGATGATGCGGGTGCTGGTGATGTCGACAAACGTTGTGGCATAGCGGATGCTCGGCAGCAGCCAGAACGCGGCGATGAGCACCCCGGCCGCCACGTTGATGGTGATCGCTAGCCATTCTTCGAGCACTCGACCCGACATGAAGGAAAGCCCAAAAACCACCGCAAAGAGCACGAGTTGGGCGACCCAGAGCACGCGAAGGCTCTGCCTGATTCGGGCTAGGTCAAGTTCTTGTTGAAAGCTCACCGGTTAATTGTGTCGCAGATGAACAATGTCACCGGCAGCGACGGCAAAAAGCTGTTGCTCACCGTCGACGGCAATAAGTAGCCGGCCAGAGTCATCGATTTCAATCGCTCGCCCCTCGAGGGTTTGGTCACCTGGCAACATCACACGCACACGCCTACCGATCGAAAGACAACTTGCAGTTGCCGAGCGACGAAGTTCGCTCGCGGTGGCATCGCCACGGTGGTTCACGAATTGCCCATAGAGAGAAACAAACTCGGTCAAGAAACCGGTGACCGCGGCCTCGAACGAAACGCTCGCGCCTTCGAGGCGAAGCGAGGTGGCCGCCTCGATTGGCAGTTCGTCTTTCGACTGAGTCAGATTGAGCCCGACGCCGATCACAACTCCACTGCCGTCACCGATGAGTTCGCTGAGCACGCCACAAATTTTGTTCTCCCCAACCAAAACGTCGTTTGGCCACTTGAGCCCAACCTCGGCTCCCGGCAAAACGCCCGTGACAAAGCGCGATGCTGCAAGGCCGGCCATGATCGGCAACCAACCAAAATGCTCTAGAGAGACACCCTTCGGGCGAACCAAAATGCTCAGCGACAGCGACGCTCCGGCGGCTGATTCCCAGACTCGCCCGGCGCGACCGCGCCCGCTCGACTGGCTACCGGCACACAAAACAGACAAATCTGGATAGTCGGCAGCCGACAAAACCGCTGCCTCAGCGAGGTCGGTGTTGGTCGAACCGGTGCTCTCGACATAGTCGATTCTGGCAACCAGTGAGCCCGCATTCTTTAGATTCATGGCTTCAGGCTACTAAAGTTGGCTTCATGTCTGAGAACACTCCGAAACATGACATGTCTACCACTGCAGGCAAACTTGCCGACCTACGCGACCGCTACCACGAAGCGGTTCTAGCCAGTGGCGAGGCAGCCATCGCCAAACAACACGCAAAGGGCAAGAAGACCGCCCGCGAGCGCATCGAGATGCTTCTCGACGCCGGTTCATTCGAAGAGGTAGACGAATTCGTTCGCCACCGCTCAACTGCCTTCGGCATGGAGCGCAACCGCCCATACGGTGACTCGGTCGTCACCGGTGTCGGAACGATCGGCGGCCGCCAGGTAGCCGTGTTCTCACAAGACTTCACCATCTTCGGTGGTTCACTCGGCGAAGCTGCCGGAAACAAGATCATCAAGGTGATGGACCTAGCCATTGCCACGGGTGTGCCACTAATCGGCATTCTCGATTCGGGCGGTGCGCGCATCCAAGAGGGTGTTATCGCTCTTGGAAAGTACGGCGAAATCTTCAAGCGCAACACCATGGCTTCGGGTGTGATTCCGCAGATTTCGATCATCATGGGCCCAGCCGCGGGCGGTGCGGTTTACTCACCAGCGCTAACCGACTTCGTCATCATGGTCGACAAAACCTCGAACATGTTCGTGACCGGCCCTGACGTGATCAAGACCGTGACCGGCGAGGATGTCGGCATGGAAGAGCTCGGTGGTGCGCGTGCCCACAACGAAACTTCTGGCGTTGCCCACTACCTGGCCAGCGATGAAGATGACGCGATCGACTATGCGCGTTCGCTACTTTCTTACCTGCCAGAAAACAACCTGAGTGAGCCAGAGCGTTATGCCCCGACCGGCACGCTTGAGGTAACCGATGCAGACCGTGTTCTCGACACCATCATTCCTGACTCACCAAACCAGCCTTACGACATGCACACCATCATCGAGTCGATTGTCGATGACAACGAGTTTCTCGAGGTGCAGCCACTGTTCGCTCCGAACATCCTGATTGGTTTTGCTCGCATCGACGGCGCAAGCGTTGGCATCATCGCCAACCAGCCGAAGGCCATGGCCGGCACTCTGAACATCGACGCCGGTGAAAAGGCTGCCCGTTTCGTTCGTTTCTGCGACGCGTTCTCGATTCCGATTCTCACCCTCGTCGACGTTCCCGGCTACCTGCCCGGCACCGACCAGGAGTGGGCCGGCGTGATTCGCCGCGGTGCGAAGTTGCTTTATGCATACGCCGAGGCAACCGTGCCGCTGGTGACCATCATCACCCGCAAGGC
>CAIZQQ010000026.1 GCA_903935175.1 uncultured Micrococcales bacterium | reverse complement strand
CGACCGAGAGTGCCAGCAATGGCGATAACGTCACCAGGCTTGGCGCCGGAGCGCAAAACGGGCTCACGTCCCTGCATCGCCCCGTGAGCGGTTACCGAGATGAAAACCTGCTCTGAGCTGGCCAGGTCGCCGCCAACCACGCCACAGCCAGGTGCTAGCTGCTGGCAGGCGTCACGCAGGCCGTCGGCAAATGCTTCGAGGTTTTCGATGAGAGTGGTCGGAGGAACCGAGATTGCGACAACCAGGGAGGTCGGCGTGGCACCCATCGCCGCGACATCCGAGAGATTGGTGGCTACCGCCTTGAAGCCGAGGTCATAGAAACTAGACCAATCGAGTCTGAAATCGTGACCCTCGATCATGGTGTCGGTGGTGACCACAAAACGGTCGTCGGTGGTGGCAACCACGGCGGCATCATCGCCCGAACCCACAATGGCGTGCTCGCTGGTCGACAGTCGCGAAACGGTGCGACGAAGCGATTCGTTCTCGCCCAACTGGCCAACCGTCTGCAAACTCACCATTCAAAGGTAGCCTGTATTTGATGAAGATTTTGCGTTCGTTTCTAGTGCTCGGCCTTGCAGCCGCTTTTGCGATTGGCGCTTCGGGTTGCGCCCCAACCTTGAATCTCGAGCCTGGCCCAGATGCCAATAATCCAGGATGCGCCGAGGTAGTTGTTCGCCTACCCGACCAACTCGGCGAGCTGCCGTTGCGCAACACCAACGCTCAGGCCACGGGCGCTTGGGGCGAACCCGCATCGGTCATTTTGCGTTGTGGAATCGAGCCGGTTGAAGTGAGCGCGCTCCCCTGCGTAACCGTCGGCGAGGTTGATTGGTTGGTCGACGACAGCGCTGCACCTAGTTTTAGGTTTGTTACCTTCGGTAGAACTCCGGCAACCGAGGTGATTGTCGATTCAGGAAAGGCTTCGGGAATCACAGCCCTAGAAGAACTTGCCGATGCGGTAAATCGCGCCACCCCGGCCAAAGTTTGCCAGGGCTAAGCGCTCTCTAGCGTTTTGCTTCGAGTGCGAGATCAATCAATTCGCTGATCAGCTCGGCATAGGCAATGCCGCTGGCTTGCCAGAGTGACGGGAACATCGAAAGCGGCGTAAAGCCCGGCATGGTGTTGATCTCGTTCACAAAGAAACCGTCGGCGGTCAAGAAGAAATCGACGCGAGCCAGTCCGCTACCGCCAATAGCCTCGAATGCGCGTCGAGCAATCGCCTGCATTTGGCTGAGCTCGTCGGCCGAAAGTTGAGCCGGCACAATCAAATCAACCGAAGCCTCGTCGCGATACTTGGCATCGAAATCGTAGAACTCGCGACCCTTCACCACAATTTCACCGGCGACCGAAACACGAGGCCTAGCACCGTGGCGACCACCGAGAACCGCACACTCGACTTCGCGACCAACTAGGCCATGCTCAACGACAACCTTGTTGTCATTTTCGAGGGCTAGAGCCACGGCGTCGGCGAACGCATCCATGTTGGTGACCTTCGAAACGCCAACCGAAGAGCCAGCGCGAGCAGGCTTCACAAATAGTGGGGTTCCGCCGAGCTTTGCTACCTTTTCGAGAGTGCTCTCGGGGTCATCGAGCCACTGCTTTTCGCGAATAACCACATGTGGGGTGACCGGAATGCCGGCAGCTTCGAACAGCGCCTTGGTGAATTCTTTGTCCATGCCGGCAGCCGACGCGAAAACGCCATTGCCAACATAAGGAATGTCGAGCAACTCGAGGAAGCCCTGAATGGTGCCGTCTTCGCCGTATGGGCCGTGCAGCACAGGGAAAACCACGTCGATTACACCGAGCGATTGAATCGAACCATGCTCGTCAACAAAGCGAAGCTCGCGGTCACCCAAATCAGGCCAAATTACTTTGCGGCCTTCGAACTCAACAACCGGCAGTTCGCCGCTGGTTAGCGCCCATCGGCTCGGCTCATCGGCAACCGGCACCATTTGCCCAGACTTGGTGACGCCAATCGGCACCAAATCGAAGCGATTGCGGTCGATCGCGCCCATCACGCCTGCCGCGGTGGCACATGAGATCGAGTGTTCCGAAGATCTGCCTCCGAATAACAACAGCACGCGAAGTTTCGACATTATTCGCCCTGCGGCTCGTCTGATTCGTGGGTTAGGTGTGGAGCGATTTCACGGGGATGCATCTTGCCCTGCATCACCAAATAAACCTGTTCAACGATCGGCATCTTGACACCTTTGGCTTCGGCCAGGGTTAGCACCGGAGCAATCGAGAACAAACCCTCGGCGGTCTGCGAAAGACGCTTGAGCACCTCATTTAGTCGGTAACCCTTGCCCAACATTTCGCCGGCCTTGAAATTTCGGCTGAGTGGAGACTCGGCGGTGGCAATGAGGTCACCGAGCCCGGCCAGGCCGTTCATGGTTTTCGACTTTGCCCCGTGAGCCACTGCAAAGCGTGAAATCTCGGCAAGGCCGCGAGTCATGATGGATGCTTTGGTGTTCTGCCCGTAGCCGACGCCGTTAACGATACCGATGGCCACGGCAATCAGGTTCTTCAAGATGCCACCAAACTCGGTGCCAATGACGTCGGTGTTGGTGAAGGTGGTGAAGTAGCTGTTTGACGAAGCCTTGGCAACCAACTCGGCGGTTTCTAGGCTTGCTGAAGCCGCTACCGAGGCTGTCGGCTGCTCAGCTGCAATCTCAAGCGAGAGGTTCGGTCCACTGACCACGGCGATCTGGTCGAGCGAGAATCCGGTGACATCAGCGATTACCTCGCTCATTCGCAGGCCGGTGTCTTTTTCGACACCCTTCATCAGGCTCACCAAAATGGCATCGGCCGGCAGGTGCGGCCCCCACTGTTCAAGGTTTGAGCGAAGCGACTGCGAAGGCACGGCCAAATAAACCTGAGATGCACCGGCGAGCACTTCTTCAACCGATGCCGACGCGGTCACTCCAGCCGGCAGTTCAATGCCCGGTAGGTAGTCGCCATTACGGTGTTCGGTATTGATTTCATCGGCCAGATCTGGGCGACGCGACCACAACATTACGTCGCAACCGGCATCGGCCAAAACCTTGGCAAAGGTGGTTCCCCAGGCACCGGCACCCATTACGGCAACCTTGCTCACTGTTCACCTACCTGTGGCTTCGGACCCGTCTTGAAGTTACCGTGCTCCGCTAGTCCGGCTTCGCGTGGGTCAAACAAAGTTTCTGGTGCTTTTGCGCCACGTAGTTGCTCGGTCAAACGAGTAATAGCCTGCATGGCTAGCTCGTTTGCCTCGGCATATTCGGCATTCGAAAGTTTGCGGCCGCGGTATTTCCCCAGATCGAGCTCTTCACCAATGACCATGCGCACGGGGTGAAATGGGTTCGGCCTAAAGCGCTTCGAGTAGGTCGGCAGAATTTTTTCGGTACCCCATTGAGCCATCGGAATGAATGGAACGTCTTTTTCTAGCGCCATTTTGATGGCACCAATCTTGCCGCGCATCGGCCATCCGTTTGGCTCGCGGGTGAGAGTGCCTTCTGGGTAGATGGTGATGACACGACCCGCGTCGAGAATCGCGTGCGCTGCATCCATGGGTTCACGGTTTGAATGCCCACCGCGGTAAACCGGCACCTGCTCGCAAGCAATCAGAATGTCGCCAACAATCGGGGTTTTGAAAAGGTTGCCCTTCGCCAAAAAGTGCGGGGTGCGACGCGCCTTGAAGTAAACCATGTAGGCCACCGCGAGCGCGTCAAGGTAGGTGACGTGGTTGGCGGCCAGTACATAAGCGCCCGACTTCGGCAGGTTCTCGAGCCCCTTGACTTCGATGCGAAACATCAGACGCACAAAGAAACCGAGGATGTTCGCCACAATTCGAGTCACAAAGTTAGGTTCGCGCTTGTGAATCTTGGGCATCTTTAAGAACTCGCCGGATTTACGTTTCGCCATGGTCAGCCTCGTTACTCCGTGTAGGTGAAGTCGGCGCCTAGGGCTTCTAGCTTTGCCAAGAAGTGCTCATAACCGCGCGAGATTAGTTGAACATTGGTGACATTGCTCACACCTTCGGCAGCCAGAGCGGCAACCATGTGACTGAATCCGCCACGAAGGTCTGGCACGCGGATGTCGGCACCTTTTAGTGGCGTTGGTCCCGAAATCACCGCAGAGTGGTTGAAGTTTCGCTGACCGAAGCGGCAAGGGTTGCCGCCTAGGCATTCGCGATAAATCTGAATCTGTGCGCCCATCTGAACGAGAGCGTCGGTGAACCCGAAGCGGTTCTCATAGACGGTTTCGTGAACAATCGAAAGACCCGTTGCCTGGGTCAGCGCCACGACTAGTGGCTGCTGCCAGTCGGTCATGAAGCCAGGATGCACGTCGGTCTCGATTACCACCGGTGAAAGTTCACCACCGGGGTGATAGAAGCGTATGCCCTCGTCTTTGATCTCGAACGCACCGCCAACCTTGCGATAGACATTCAAGAAAGCCATCATCTCTTGCTGGCGAGCTCCGCCAACAAGAATGTCTCCGCCGGTAGCAAGCGCTGCAGCAGCCCAAGAGGCGGCTTCGTTTCGGTCGAATAGAGCACTGTGGCTGTAGCCGGCGAGGGTCTTGACGCCTTCGATGCGAATCACGCGATCGGTATCTACCGAAATGATTGCGCCCATCTTCTGCAAGATGGCGATGAGGTCCATGATTTCTGGCTCAACGGCAGCGCCGGTAAGTTCGGTTAGGCCCTCGGCGCGAACCGAGGTGAGCAGAACCTGCTCGGTTGCGCCAACGCTTGGGTAAGGCAGCGAAATCTTGGCTCCCTTGAGTCCTTCAGGGGCGCTGAGGCGAATTCCGTTTGGCTGCTTCTCGATTACCGCACCAAAGTTGCGCAGCACCTCTAGGTGGTAGTCAATTGGGCGGTCGCCGATGTGGCAACCACCTAGGTCTGGAATGAACGCTTCGCCGAGCTGGTGCAGTAGCGGGCCACAGAACAAGATTGGAATTCGCGAAGAACCTGCGTGTGCATCGATGTCAACCATTCGAGCCGACTTCACGTTGGTTGGGTCGAGAGTCATAACACCGTGGTCGTCGTGGGTGATTTTTACACCGTGCAACTGAAGCAGGCTCGAAACTACCTCAACGTCGCTGATGTGCGGCACCTGACGAAGCTCGCTGGCGGTATCGCCGAGCAGGGCGGCAACCATGGCCTTGGTAACTAGGTTCTTAGCTCCGCGAACATCGACACGTCCAACTAGCGGCTTGCCACCTTTGACGGTGATTTGACTCATCAGGCTCCCTTGGCTGGCAAAGTCTTGGGGCGCCAAGACTCTCGTTTCGCCTCAAAGTCGG
>CAIZQQ010000025.1 GCA_903935175.1 uncultured Micrococcales bacterium | reverse complement strand
TTCCTAGACGAAGCCCGCGTGAACGAGCTCGGCTCGGCACCAATCGAGGCAGACCTCAAGCGCATCAGCGACGCCGACCTCAACGAACTTTGCCACCTGCTCGGTGAATTCTCACGCGACGGCATCAGCGGCATCTTCGGCATGTATGTCAACAACGACCCGGGCAACCCGGAGCGTTACCTGGTCAACATGTACCAGGGCGGCCTCGGTCTGCCAGACGAGTCTTATTACCGCGAAGAGAAATACGCAGACTTCCGCGACGCCTATGTGCCGTTCGTGGCTCAGATGCTGCAGCACGCCGGCTGGTCGGCCGACAAGGCAGACACCGACGCCCGCGCGATCATGGCGTTCGAAACCGAGCTTGCTAAACACCACTGGGATGTTGTGCAGACCCGCGACGCAGAGAAAACCTACAACCTCTATAAGTACGAGGCGCTGAAGGCTCTCACCCCTACCTTCAACTGGGACCTCTGGCAGAAGGGCTCACAGATCTCGGCCGAGACCCTGTTTGAGTCGGTCGTCATGACCCCATCGTTCTTCGAGGGCATCGCATCGGTGTTCAACGAAGCCAACCTCGCGAACCTCAAGCTCTGGACGGCATGGCAGGTCATCAACTCGATGGCCCCATACCTAAGCAGCGAATTCGTGCAGACCCGCTTCGACTTCTATGGCACTAAGCTCACCGGTCAGCCAGAGATGCGTGCCCGCTGGAAGCGCGGCGTTCAGCTGGTCGAAGGTTCGCTCGGCGAAGCTGTCGGTGAAATTTACGTTGAGAAGCACTTCCCTCCTGCAGCCAAGGGCCGCATGGATGACTTGGTCAAGTGGCTCATCGAGGCTTACCGCGTAAGCATCGAAAACCTAGAGTGGATGACCGCCGAAACCAAGGCCAAGGCGTTGGTGAAGTTGTCGAAGTTCAACCCGAAGATCGGTTACCCGAACAAGTGGAAGGACTACTCGAGCCTGACCATCAAGCGCGATGACCTAGTTGGCAACGTTCGCCGCTCGAACGCTTGGCAGACCGACAAAGAGGCCGCCAAGATTGGCTCGCCTCTCGACCGCGACGAGTGGTTCATGACCCCTCAGACCGTGAACGCCTATTACAACCCTGGCTTCAACGAGATCGTGTTCCCGGCAGCAATCTTGCAGCCACCGTTCTTTAGCCTCGAGACCGACGATGCCGTGAACTTCGGTGCCATCGGTGGCGTAATCGGCCACGAAATCGGTCACGGTTTTGACGACCAAGGCTCGAAGTACGACGGCGACGGCGCACTAATCTCATGGTGGACCGACGCAGACCGCTCAGCTTTCGAGAAGCTAACCAAGGCCCTAATCGACCAGTACAACGAACTAACCCCAGCCGGTTTGGGCGACGAGTACAAGGTCAACGGCGAGCTCACCATTGGTGAAAACATCGGTGACCTCGGTGGAATCATGATCGCTTGGAAGGCATACCTGCTCAGCCTCGAAGGTGCCGACGCACCGGTTATCGATGGCCGCACCGCTGCCGAGCGCTTCTTGCTCTCATGGGGTCAGATCTGGCGAGGCAAGAGCCGCGAAGCAATCGCGATTCAGCGCCTAGCCACCGACCCACACTCGCCGAGCGAGTTCCGCTGCAACCAAATCGCCAAGAACTTCGACGTGTTCCACGACACCTAC
>CAIZQQ010000024.1 GCA_903935175.1 uncultured Micrococcales bacterium | reverse complement strand
ATTAGTTGCATCGGCGAAGGGTTGCCCTAGTCCTATTTTCGCTAGGTCAATACCGAACCAGCCATCGATACCAACAAATTGCTCACCGCCGTTTACATCCGAGGGTCCGTCAGCAAATGCGATTGCGTAGCCGTACAGCACCCAAAGCACTCCGACGAGTCCGAGAGAGCCGAAACTTAGCATCATCATCGAAACTACGCTCTTGGCCTTCACCATGCCGCCGTAGAAGAAGGCGAGGCCCGGGGTCATCAGCAGCACGAAGGCTGCGCTGATAAGTAGGAAAGTAGTGTTTCCCTGGTCTAAAACGGATTCCATTTGTTTACCTCTCTGTCGAAAACAAATGCCCCCGTCATTGCGGGCATGAGGTAAGTAAACATTTGTAAAGTTTCAGAAAGTAGCCAGATATGTTTCGTGTTTGTAAAACATAAGTGAGCGAGGTGAGGGCTCGAGGCTAAGGAAATTTACTCGGCAAGTGCGTGAAGTCGAGAAATCGCCCTCAAGTATTTCTTGCGGTAGCCCCCGGCAATCATTTCGGGTGTAAACAAATCTGTGAGGGGAACCCCAGTCGACCTAATTGAGATCTGAGCTTCATAGGCTCTGTCGACAAAAGCCACGAATCTCAGAGCATCCGCCTGGTCAACAAACTTGTGCGCGCCATCGAGACCGATACGGTCGATGCCCTGGACAAGCCTTGCAAACTTGGCCGGATGAATTGTAGAAAGGTGTTTGAGTAAAGCGTCAAAGGAATCCAGGCTGGCAACTTCCACTTGATTCAGCCAACTACTCAACTGCTCGGAAGTCTGCGTTTCACTGTGCCCGTCAACCGGACGGTGACGGTAGTCGTCACCATCGATTCTCAGTATCTCGAAGTTTGCACTTATGCCCAGAATCTCTCGCCTGAAATCTTCTGCGGCGAAACGGCCCTCCCCCAAGGCGTTTGGCGGCGTATTCGAAGTGGCCGCGAAGAGAACACCCTTTGTACTTAGATCGTTGAGTAGTCGGGACATGATCATGGTGTTGCCTGGGTCATCTAGCTCGAACTCGTCGATGCAAATCAAGTCGTATCTAGAAAACAAACGCATTGCCTCAGCGAAACCCAGTGCACCAATCAGGCTTGTATATGCCAAGAAGCTGCCAAAGAGTTTTTTGCCTTTGAAAGACATGTATAGAGCGACGAGAAGGTGCGTCTTACCCACACCGAAACCGCCATCGAGATAAAAGCCGGGGATTGCGCGGCTACCCTTGGTTTTGGCTTTACGAAAACCCTCCCTAAGCGTGTCTAAGGCCTCCTGCTGTGACGAAAATGAAGGTGCAGGCCGATAAGTTTCAAACGAAGCATCCCGAAATTCTCTGGGAGGAACCAAATCGGCAAGCATCTGTTGCGCAGACACGATTGGTTCGCGCGCGCAAAGCTCTAAGAAGCTGCCTTTTATGGCCATTTGTTACCAATCGGTATCTATTCGGGAGGGCTTGGATTAACCTAGTTTGAGTACCCTAAGTTTATTGGAACGAGAACGAGCCAAAGATGCCAGCCCCAGCAGATGCAACCTCAAAATTTCTTGAATACGCGCACCCTGAAGTACTTGTTACAGCCGATTGGGTTGCCCAAAATCTAGACAATCCAGACGTAGTAGTTGTCGAGTCAGACGAGGATGTACTGCTCTACGAAATCGGACACATTCCTGGAGCGGTCAAAATCGACTGGCACACCGACCTGAACGACACCGTCACCCGCGACTATGTCGACGGCGCCGGATTCAAAGCTCTAATGGAGCGCAGCGGAATTACACGCGACACAACGGTCGTACTCTATGGCGACAAGAGCAACTGGTGGGCAGCTTATGCACTCTGGGTTTTCAAGTTGTTCGGACATGCCGACGTGAGACTGCTCGACGGTGCTCGTGAGGCTTGGGCTGCAAGCGGTCGTTCGCTAACCAAGGAACCCACACTGAAAGTACCGAGCAGCTACCCTCTGGTTGAACGCGACGACAAAACTCTTCGCGCCTTCCGGGATGACGTGCTCGATCACTTCGGGAACCCTCTGCTGGACATCCGAAGCCCACAGGAATACTCGGGTGAACGCACGCACATGCCCGACTACCCACAAGAAGGAGCGCTGCGAGCCGGACACATTCCGTCTGCAGTATCAGTTCCTTGGGGTCGAGCTGTGAACGAGGATCAAACCTTCAAGTCTCGTTCCGATCTTGAGGCGATTTACCAAGGCGAGAAGGGTCTAAATCCAAACGACGAAGTCATTGCTTACTGTCGAATCGGTGAGCGTTCGTCACACTCTTGGTTTGTTCTCAAGTTTTTGCTCGGCTTTGACAATGTGCGCAACTACGACGGATCTTGGACGGAGTGGGGTTCACTCGTAGGCGTTCCAATCGTTCGTGGGGAAGAACCCGGCGACGCGCCAGCTCCGCGCCGATGACCAACAGCGTTTCCGAAGCGGCAGAACTAGTTGCTTCAGACTTCAAGTCGGGATCAAACCGAGAGAAACTTGAGCTATTACTCGAGTATTCAGAGAACCTGCCAGCTCTACCAGAGCGTTATGCCGAGCATCCCGACCTGTTTGAACGCGTCGAGGAATGCCAATCGCCGGTCTTTCTTTTCGTCGAAGTAGAAAATGGCCAAGTTGGCGTCTTCTTCACGGCTCCTGAGGAAGCACCCACAACTCGCGGATTCGCGGGCATTCTCAGCGATGTTTTGCATGGCAAGCCAGTCAACGACGTTTTGTCGCTGTCTGATGATTTCCCTGATCAGATTGGTCTCACAGAAGCCGTTTCTCCGCTTCGGATAAGAGGTATGCGAGCGATGATTTATCGAATCAAGCGACAAGTGCGAGAGAAAGTCACCTAAGCAGACGTGAAGAGCGCAGTCGCCTGGTACGAACTTCAAGCTGGATTTGCAGCGAATTTTCACATGACCGAAGACGGCAAGTACTTCGGTGAAAACAAAACGAGCAGGGACATTTCTAACGAAGTTGATTTGACACACCTAAAGAAGCTCAGATCACAGGCTGACGCGGTTGTCATCGGCGGTTCCACGGCCCGGAATGAGGGCTACAAAAAATCAAAGAATTTTGAGACCTACGTTTTTACTCGTGGTCCGAACGATGGTGAACTGCGTGCCCTTCATTTTTCTCGTGAAGCCGAGCTAGTTGGCCATATCGCGAACCTCAAATCGATACACACACGGGTGTTGAGCGAATGCGGACCTGCACTTCTAAACAAGTTCTTGGAGTTGGGTGTCGTTGATCAACTCTTCCTGACGGTCACTTTCATAGGTGTTCCGACACAACAATCAATAGAGCGCATTGCTGGCCAGGTGCTGCGCCTTGGCGAGTATCAAATTGAACAGTTTGAAGCGATAGACAACAGCGCTGTTACGCTCTGGCGGCGAGCCTAAAGGGCGCAGAGGCTCAGGTCTAATAGCCTTTTCAATGTGAGTGAGTCAACGGAATCGTCGGGTGTGGCCCCAGAATTTGCCATTGCTCTGAGGTCGATTCTTGACTGCGACGTTCGAAACGAATTGGACGTTAAAGAGATAGATGCCCCAGCTAATCTGGCTAGGCATGCAGTTGCGTTTTCTTGCGACGTCAGACCAGATTCGGTTCACGAAAAAATAGATCTTGGCACAGGGCGCTTGGTCTTGCTATGGGACGACGAGCCGCAGGAAGCATGGGGTTCTCGTTTCCGTGTGATTGCGTTTGCAAAGTCACCGCTTGAAACCGAAATCGGGGCGGATGAATACAGCTCCGGTCTAGCGTGGAGTTGGTTGGTGGCCGCACTGGACGCGAACGAAGCTTCATACAGTGCCGAAGCAGGTACCACCACCCGAGTAATCTCGACTGGTTTCGGGGCTCTTTCGAATCAAGCTCAGCACGCCGAATTGGAATTACGCGCGTCTTGGAGCCCTATGGACACCAACATCGCGGCACACATGCATGCATGGCAATCTCTGATTTGCATGATGTCAGGCTTACCGCTGCAAAACGAGGATGTTGGTCGCCTGAATGTCTGAAGACGAACACCTTTCAGCGCCCAGCCCTCTAAACAAACCAAGATGCGCTGACGTTCGCCTAGTCAACACAGCAGCAGAACTAGAAATAGGCACCAAAGACTTGTTAGCCGGAGATGGGCCCTTGGCCATCGACGCCGAGCGAGCGAGCGGCTTCAAATACTCCCAAAGGGCATATCTGATTCAGCTGCACCGGCGCAACTCGCCGATACTGCTAATTGACCCAATTGCCATCGGTGTCGAGGATCCTGCTGCTTTCAGCAGGCTCGCAACTGCGATTAACGGCATTCCTTGGATCTTGCACGCGGCCACTCAGGACATCCCATGCCTTGCGGAACTTGGACTCCGTCCCACGAAAATCATCGACACCGAATTAGCTGGCCGATTACTCGGATTGGACCGTGTGGGATTAGGTTCGATGGTTCAAGAGCTGATGTCACTCGCTTTAGCGAAAGAGCACTCAGCTGCAGACTGGTCGACAAGGCCCTTACCGGAAACTTGGCTCAACTACGCAGCACTAGACGTTGACGTTTTGCCAGAGTTGGCGGAACGTCTACTCGGTGAACTGACCAGGGCAGACAAGCTCGAGTGGGCAGAGCAGGAGTTCAATCACCTTCTGTCGTTTGCTCCGAAGGCTGCAAAAGTTGACAAGTGGCGCGGCGCGAGCGGCCTGAACACCATTCGCGACGAACGAGGATTCGCGGTTGTTAAATCTGTCTGGCAGGCAAGGGAAGAACTAGGAAAGCGCTTGGATGTCTCGCCTGGGCGACTCATACCCGATTCTTCACTTATCGAGTTGGCCATTTCACGGCCAAAGACAAAAGGCGAAATGTCGGCAAACAAGAAGTTTGCCGGGCGGGCATCGCGCTCTTACCTCGACACTTGGTGGGCGGCTCTTAATGAGGGGCTTAAGGACCCTAAACCGCCGGAAATGCGCATCAAATCAGAGGGCATTCCGAATCACCGTGTTTGGGCTCACAAACATCCAGAGGCTGATGCTCGCTTGCAAGCGCTGAAAGCAGCCATGACGAAGCTGTCTGGCGAATACAGCGTGCCAACCGAGAACATTTTGACCCCGGATTATATGCGGCAGCTGGCCTGGAACCTTGAAATCAAATACGAAGACGAGGTGCAAGAATTCTTGAGAAACTGTGGCGCGCGGGGTTGGCAGCTTGATTTGGTCAGTGCAGAATTTAGTGCCTGTTTGACTGATCAGCCGATTGCTGGGAGTCAAAATTCTCAAGCGGTCGAGCATGAGGAACTTTAGAACCAACCACCTGCGCGACGATTTCGCGCGCTACGGCCTGTGCGGTCAGGCCAACTCGCTCTAGAATTTCGCCGCGAGTAGCATGCTCTAGGAATTCGTCGGGTAAACCAACCTCATTTAGCGCGGTATCAATCTCAGCAGCGCGCATTTCTTGCCGAACTCGCGTACCGATTCCTCCAACGCGTACTCCATCTTCAATGGTCACGACTAGTCGGTGCACCTTGGCAAAATCGAGCACCGATTTAGGAACTGGGACAACCCAACGAGGGTCAATCACGGTGGCCCCAATACCCTGGGCAGCAAGCAATTCGGCTACCTTGAGCGCGGTTTCGGCCATGGTTCCAACGGCTACTAGCAAAACATCCTTGCTCGGAGCTTCATACAAAACATCGACACCATCATTCATGCGACGAAGTTGCTTTATCTCGGCTCCCGCAGCTCCCTTTGGAAAGCGCACTACGGTAGGTGCATCATCCACGTTTGTCGCTTCTTGCAACTCTTCGCGCAAACGCTCGGCATCGCGTGGTGCAGCGATCCTGATGCCTGGAACAATTTGCAGGGTGGCTAAGTCCCACATGCCATGGTGTGAGGCACCGTCTGGGCCTGTAACGCCTGCACGGTCAAGCACGAGTGTGACAGGAGCCTTGTGCAATGCGACATCCATGAGAAGTTGATCGAAAGCCCTGCTGACGAAAGTTGCATAGATGCAGACCACCGGATGCAGACCACCAAAGGCCATACCCGCGGCCATGGTCACAGCGTGCTGTTCGGCAATTCCAACGTCGAAGACGCGGTCTGGGAACTTCTTTGCCATTGCATCTAGACCAACCGGCATGAGCATCGCACCGGTGATGCCAACGATGTCTTTGCGCTTACCAGCAATCTCGACGATCTCGTCGCTGAACACCGATGTCCAAGACCTACCGGATGTTTTCTCGAGGGATTCACCAGTAAGCGGGTCAATCTGACCGACGGCGTGAAATTGGTCATCCTCGTTGAGGAGGGCGGGGTCGAAACCCTTACCCTTCTGAGTAATGGCGTGAACGATAACGGGATAGGCATACTTCTTAGCCTGGCGAAGTGCAGTCTCCATGGCCTGAAGGTCGTGGCCATCGATTGGGCCAATGTATTTGATGTCTAGGTTCGGGAACATCCCTTTGGGAGCCATAGCACCCATGAGCCCTGTGCCCGCACCTCTGGCTGCAGAATAGGTGAGCTTTCCTAGAAGGCCGAACTTGTCGAAAACCTTGCGCGAAAAACGGTAAGCCTTTCGGTACAGCTTTTCGGTGCGAATTTCATTTAGGTAGCGGGCAAGTCCGCCGATTGTCGGGGCGTATGAACGACCGTTGTCGTTAACCACAATGACCAACTTGCGATCGTTGTCATCGGTGATGTTGTTCAGCGCTTCCCAGGCCATTCCGCCGGT
>CAIZQQ010000023.1 GCA_903935175.1 uncultured Micrococcales bacterium | reverse complement strand
CCAGCTGGGCAAAATCGTGGGCTTTGGGCTGGGCCTCTTGATCGCGATTCTCGCCAAAGTCTCGAACACCCAATTCATAAAGTTCGAGCGCCAAATCTACCGGGTGATTTTTGGTAACGACAACGAGGGTCACCTCGTCACGCGCCCTACCTAAACTCTGCAGCGTGTTTCTTATGCACCCTTCAACGGCACCTAACCGTTGCTCGAGAGTCATCGTCTAGCGAAGAAAGTCAGGAATGTCGAGGTCGTCGCCAAAGGTGCCGTCTTCAGACTGTGGAGTCTCATCAACGGTGGTGATGGCACGGGTGGTCGGTGCAGATTCGTCGACCAAATCATCGAGGTATGACTTCGAGCTCGAAGCCGGGGCGGCTTCTTCGGCGTCGTCGAACCAAGATCTGGTTGGCTCGGCGGCTGGTTCGTCAACAACAGGAATTGATCCGGTTGTAGCCGCTGCCGCAAATGCCGCCGGCGCGGCGGCCGCAGCCACAGTAGCGGTCGCGGTTGCCGGCGCATAAATTGGTCGAGCTGGACGCTTGACCTGGTTCACGCCTTCGAATCCCGCTGCAATGACGGTAATGCGAATCTCGTCGCCGAGGCTGTCATCGATGGTGCAACCGAAGATTACGTTGGCCTGTGGGTTGACCGCTTCTTGAACTAGACGAGCTGCCTCGTCGATTTCGTGAAGGCCGATATTTGAAGCACCCTGGAACGAGAGCAAGACGCCGTGAGCACCATCGATGCTGGTTTCTAGCATTGGGCTCGAAATGGCCGCTTCAGCTGCTCGAACAGCGCGGTCTTCACCCTTGGCGCTACCGATACCCATCAGCGCGCTACCCGCGCCCTGCATGACCGAACGCACGTCGGCAAAGTCGACGTTGATTAGGCCGGGAACGGCGATTAGGTCGGTGATTCCTTGAACACCTGAGCGAAGCACGTCGTCGGCAATCATGAACGCGTCAACGAACGAAACTGAGCGGTTTTCGATCTCGAGAAGTCTTTGGTTCGGAACAACGATTAGTGTGTCTACTTCTGCGCGAAGAATTTCGATTCCGGCATTGGCCTGGTCGGCACGACGCGCACCTTCGAACGAGAACGGGCGGGTTACAACACCCACGGTTAGTGCACCGGTCTGCTTGGCGATGCGAGCCACTACCGGGGCGGCTCCGGTTCCGGTGCCACCACCTTCACCAGCGGTAACAAAGACCATGTCAGCTCCGCGCAAGACCGCTTCGATTTCATCTGAGTGGTCTTCTGCAGCGCGACGACCGATTTCTGGGTCAGCACCCGCACCGAGTCCGCGGGTCAACTCACGGCCAATATCAATCTTGACGTCGGCTGGGCTGAGCAGAAGCGCTTGCGAGTCGGTGTTGATGGCAATGAACTCGACTCCGCGTAGGCCGGCTTCAACCATGCGGTTGATGGCGTTCACGCCACCGCCTCCGACGCCGACGACTTTGATGACTGCGAGGTAGTTGTTACTCAGGCTTGCCATGATGCTCCTTAAAAAATTCATGCGGCTGGGAAACCCTAAACCTCTTGCTGAGGCTTAACTGCTTACCGTTTTTGTAGTCCGCGCCAAAAAAGTAGATGAAGAACGGCGCAAACTCTGGTAAGCGCTTGGGCGTGTTGCTTGTGTATTTGCTTAGTAGCGAACGACGGGTGTTTGAGGCGACGAAACGTCGTAGGTCACCCGGTCATTCTTCGACTGGTTTTCGATCAGCGCGGCTAGCACCTTCGACTTCAAAACAGCCTGGGTCGGGTCACCCCAGATAACTTTCTGGCCTGCGTAGCCGCGAAGCCTGAAGCTGACATCGTCTTTGCTCTTTGCGGTGACCGTCGAAATTCTCGGAAGCAACTCGGCGGGCAACGCTAGCAAGACCTCAATCGCGGCTTTGAAGCTTGGGCTCTTGCCAGGTGTTCCGCTGATTTCTAGGGTCGGCAACTTTGAGCGGTTCTCAGCTCTGCCAACACGCACACCGGCCGGGTCGAAGAAGGCATAGCCGTAGCCATCGACCCAGACCACCGCTATCGGCGTTCGTTCGGTCACTTTAATAATCAGGGTGTGCGGTGGAGCGCTGATCACCGAGAACGACTCAATCAGGGGAAAGCGTTTGAGTGCTTTGGCGATTTCGTCGTCGTTCACCTGCGGAAGAGGTTTGCCAATCTGCCCCTTGAGTGCGGCTTTTATCTGTTTCTCAGAAACCAACTTCTCGCCACGTACCGATAGCCGCTCAATCGCCAAGAGTGGCGAATAAACGGCGGCAAGAATTAGCGCCATTAACAAGACGAACGAAGAAACCGCCGCCCAACCCCAAACTCGCTTGGTTAGCCAAACGCCACTGTCACCAAGTCGTTGAGCTCTCACCATGCGCTTGGCCCGCCTGGCCTGTTTGGCCACGGATGCGGTGCGCGAGCCCTCGGCGCGTAGCAGTTTGCGAGCATCCGCGCTCTTCTTTTCGGTCGGCTTTGCCGCCGGCTTTTGTGGCGCAGTACCAAGCGGCACTCGCCCTGGCCTAGAGGCTCGCGAAGGCGGGCGTCTCAAACTAGCTCTCCAGTGCGGTTAGCAGCGCCGGCACCATGCGGTAAACGTCGCCGCAGCCCATGGTGATGATGAAGTCACCCTCGCCGGCTAGAGACGCCGCAACAGCCGGTACGTCATCCCAAAGCGGTACGTAGTGAACTTGAGCCTGGTTGTCGAAAGAGTCGCTGACCATCGCGCCGGTGACACCCGGCTCTGGATCTTCGCGTGCGGCGTAGATGTCGAGAACGACAACTTGGTCGCTCACGCTAAGCGCCTCGGCAAATTCTTTGTGCATCAGGCGGGTACGTGAATAGAGGTGCGGTTGAAAGACTGTGATCAGCTTGCCACCGCCAACAACTGCTCGAGCCGCGGCCAGGGCTGCCGCAACCTCGGTTGGGTGGTGTGCGAAGTCGTCATAAACCTTTACCCCGCGACGCTCGCCGTGAAGCTCGAAGCGACGCTCGGTGCCGCCGAAGGTTTCGATGGCGCGCAGTGCAGGCTCGGGCTCGAAACCGAGGCCAATCAGAACGGCAAGAGCTCCGGCGGCGTTGATGGCATTGTGCAAACCTGGAATGCGAAGGCGAGCGTCCAGGCTCTGCCCTCTGGCAGACACCGTGAAGGCCACTTGGGCTCCAGAGGCATCGACGGCCGTTAGGCGAACATCCGCGTTTTCGGCCTGCCCGAACGTGATGAGTTTCTTCTCGGGCAACATCGCACCAACGCGCACCGCACCCGGGTCGTCAGAACTGATGGCAACTAATTCACTCGCACCTCGAGCAAACTTGGCGAACTCCTGCTCGAAGGCTTCGAGGCTGCCGTAGTGGTCCAGGTGGTCTGGGTCGACGTTTGTGATCAAGGCAATCGCGGTGTCGTAGTGCAAGAAAGAACCATCTGACTCGTCAGCCTCGATGACAAACAGGTTGTCTTTGCCGGCACCCGAAGAAGCGCCGAGAGCAGCGATGACGCCGCCGTTCACGAATGAAGGGTCAACGCCGAGTTCGAGCAATGCGGTGATGATCATGCCGGTGCTGGTGGTCTTGCCGTGTGCGCCAGCAACGGCGACTAGGCGCTTTTTGGTGGTCAAGTAGGCAAGTGCCTGCGATCGGTGAATCACTGGGATCCCGCGCTCTTTGGCCAGCAAATACTCGGGGTTGGTCGGCCAGAGTGCCGAGGTGACCACGACGGTGTCTGGGTTGCCCAGGTGAGCCGCGTCGTGACCGATGTGAATCTCGGCACCGAGCTCGCGCAGGGCTGCTACGTTCGAGGTGTCGCGCAGGTCGCTGCCGGTTACCTTGTGGCCCATGCCGATGAGAATGCGGGCGATACCACTCATGCCCGAACCGCCGATGCCAATGAAGTGCACCACGCCTAGGTCGGCTGGTACTGGCTGTGTGAAGTCTGGCTTGATCATGGTTATCTCTTTGAAGATTAGGGCAGGGTCATCGTTTGGCTGCTGCCAACACGCCTTGAACCAAATCAAACAGTCGTTTGGTACCGTCGGCCACACCCACCGTTTTAGCAGCGGAGGCCATTTTTGCCAGGGTCTTGGCGTTTGAAACCATAGGAATCAGCTCACGTCGAACCCACTCGGCATCAAACTCGGAATCTTTCACCAAGACTCCCCCGCCGGCGGCAACTAGGTCACGAGCGTTGAGCTCTTGCTCGCCGTTACCGACCGCATATGGCACGTAAACCGCAGGTAGACCGACTGCGGCAAATTCAGAAACCGTGGATGCTCCCGCTCGAGAAATCGCAAAATCTGCTGCTGCGATTGCCAATTGCATTTGGTCGCAATAACCAATTCGGTGATAAATGCGGTCTACTTCAGGTTCTAGTTCGCTTCGAGTGCCGGCCACGTGTAAAACCTGAATGCCGGCGGCAATAAGCGCCGTCTTTGAAGCTACGACGGCGTCGTTGATGCGCTTTGCCCCCAGTGAGCCTCCGGTGACCAGAAGAGTTGGAGTGTTTGGGTCTAGGCCGAATGAAGTTCGGGCCGCCTGCTTTGCCGGCTTTGCGATGATGCCTTCGATTTCTGGCCTCAGCGGCATTCCAGTGAAGGTCGAGTTAGGTAGATTCAGAGCCGGTTCAAAAGCCACGCCAACGGCATCTGCATATTTGGCCGCACGACGGTTTGCCATACCCGGCAAGGCATTTGCCTCATGAATAACGAGTGAAGTACCGCTCTTGCGTGCAGCTTCGTAAGCCGGCGCACTCGCGTACCCGCCGAAACCAACCACCACATCGATCTTGCGCCGCTTGATGATTTGTTCCACTTGCGAAACGGCTTTCAAAAACTTCAGCGGAAACTTGATGGCATAAAGGTTCGGACGCCTCGGAAACGGCAAACGTTCGATTACCTCAAGCTCATAGCCGCGTTCTGGCACGAGCCTGGCTTCGAGACCTTCGGCTGTTCCGAGTGCGTAGATGCCAGCATCCGGTTCATGGGCGCGGATGTAATCAGCCAACGCCAGCAGCGGGTTGACGTGCCCGGCTGTGCCACCACCGGCAAGCAGATAGTTGGTCATCGACGAGCTTTCGTGGCGCGACCAGGGTTTAGGTGGTTTTCGCGTTCGATGCCGAGAACGATTCCAAGGCCGGCCAAGATGGCGATGATTGACGAACCACCTTGAGATATCAGCGGCAGCGGAACACCGAGCACGGGAAGCAGAGTGAGCACAACGGCAATGTTGATCAGCGCCTGCAAGGTAATCCAGAGCATTACACCGAGCACGACCATCCGTGAATAAAGGTTTGTGCACTTGGCGGCGATGCGAATCATCACCATAGCGGTTGCGATGAAGAGCACGATTACTACCAAAGCGCCAATCATGCCCATTTCTTCGCCGATGATGGCAAAGATGAAGTCATTCTCAGCCTCGGGAATCCACGACCACTTGAGTTTTGACTGACCTAGGCCGACGCCTGTGACGCCTCCAGAGGCGAATGCCCAGATGCCGTGGGTTGATTGCCAGGTGTAGCCGTTCGGGTCTGGTGCGCTCGGGTCCAACCATGCCAAGATGCGACCTCTTCGAGAAGAGCTGCTCATCATGATGATCGGTACGAAAACGATTGCTGCTCCGGCGATTACTGTCATTAAGCGCCGAGGCATTCCCGCCATGACCAGCATGCCAATCAGGATGGCCGCCATAACAATCACAGTTCCAACGTCGCTGCCGAGCACAACCAGGAACATGACGAACCCGCCGTTGATCATCGCGCGCCACCAAACGCGCTTGGGATCGTCGAATTCGTCTTCGCGCTTGAACAGAAGTTGAGCCGTGAACAAAATCATGGCGATCTTTAGAAACTCTGACGGCTGAATTGTGAACCCACCAACGTTGAGCCAGTTTCGGTTTCCGTTGCCAGAAGCACCGTAGCCGGTAAACAAGACCAGCAGCTGGGCAATGGCTCCAACGGCCAAAATCGGGCCGATCAGGTTTCTGACCGTGGTCACACGAAGTGTGCTGATTACCGCCAGCCCAAAAAGACCGATGATTGCTGAGAGTGCCTGCTTGATGAAAATTGAGAAACCGTTTTCGCCATCCTTGAGCGCGTCAACGAAAGATGCCGATAACACCATGACGAGACCAAAACCGGTTAGAAAAATGATCAGCGAAAGTAGTTGGTAGAACTCCCTCGACTGCGCTTTGAAAACTCGACCGAACCAATCTTGGGTGGCCACGCTCAGCTGACCGAGCGACGGACCAGAAGCTCGGTTTCTTGAAGCTGACGCCTTTTTTGGTGCGGTCTTGGTGGCCATTACTTCTCCCCGATTAGTGCGTGCACAGCTGCCGCGAATTGATTGCCGCGGTCTGCGTAATCTTTGAATTGATCCATCGATGCCGATGAAGGTGCAAGCAAAACAGTGTCACCCTCGGCGGCGAGATTCGAAGCAGCAAGAACTGCCTGAGTCATCACCTGGGCGTTGTCGTCGCCAGAAATTTCGATAACCGGAACATCAATCGCATGAGCTGCCAATGCGTCAAGCACGACTTGGCGCTCGGCACCGATAACCACGGCACCGCGCAGACGCGAGGCATGCGACTGAACGAGAGGTGCTATGTCGACACCCTTTAGCAAACCACCGACAATCCAAACGACGTGTTCGAACGACTCGAGTGACGCGTTGGTGGCGTGTGGGTTGGTTGCCTTCGAATCATCGATCCAGGTAATCCCGTTGCGAACCGCAACAAGTTCTATGCGGTGTTTGTCGAGTTTGAATGAGCGGATG
>CAIZQQ010000022.1 GCA_903935175.1 uncultured Micrococcales bacterium | reverse complement strand
GCCGTCGAACTATCGCGTCGTTGGGCAAAGCCTGTAATCGTTGCCACTCAGATGCTCGAATCGATGATCGAGAACGCTCGCCCGACGAGAGCAGAGGCGAGCGACGTAGCCAACGCCATTCTCGATGGTGCGGATGCGGTGATGCTGTCGGGTGAAACCTCAGTTGGTAAGTACCCGGTTGAGACAGTTGCAACCATGGCCAGAATCGTCGAATCAACCGAAGAAAACGGAATGGACCGAATTCCACCACTCGGCACGCGTCCTCACACCCATTCGGGAGCAGTTTCGCTAGCGGCAGTTGAAATCGCTGAACTTCTTGGGTCAAAGTACGTTTGTGTCTTCACCGAAAGCGGGGATTCTTTCAGACGTGTCTCGAGGCTTCGCTCTTCGGTGCCGACTCTCGCCTTTACACCGAGTGTTGAGACCCGAAACCGTCTAGCTATGTCGTGGGGTTCCGAGACATATTTGGTTGAGAAGGTCACCCACACCGACGCGATGATGCACCAAGTGGACGAGATCGTCCTTCGAGAGGGTCTATGCCAGATTGGCGACGAAGTTGTTGTGGTCGCTGGCACCCCACCGGGCATTCCAGGTTCGACAAACTCACTTCGCGTGCACAAAGTTGGCGACGCTCTAAATGTCGCTGTACCTGGTTACGACAGACGCTAGTAAAAAACAAAAAAGCGGCGATCAATTCTGATCGCCGCTTTTTTTTGTGCCGGAAGTGGGATTCGAACCCACACGCCCTTTCGGACAAAGCATTTTGAGTGCTCCGCGTCTGCCGTTCCGCCATTCCGGCCGAAACAACGTTTCTAAGTCTATCTAAAGTTTCAGCCAGAGTTTATGCCGTGCATCCGATAAAGTAACAGCCATGTCAGAACAAACGCGACGCACCGCACTGGTAGCCGAAGACGAATCAATCATTCGATTGGACATCGTTGAAACGCTTCGCGAATACGGTTTTGATGTAATCGCAGAAGCGGGTGACGGAGAGGCCGCCGTTGCCCTTGCCACAGAACATCGACCTGATGTAATCGTTATGGACATCAAAATGCCGAAGATGGATGGCATTGAGGCCGCTGAGAAGATTTCGGCCCTGAAGATTCCTGTCGTTCTGCTTACCGCGTTCAGCCAAAGAGAACTAGTCGAGCGAGCATCCGAGGCTGGTGCTATGGCCTATGTGGTGAAGCCGTTCTCGCCGAATGACCTGCTGCCAGCGATCGAGATTGCGCTTAGCCGGCACGCCCAGCTAACCGCTCTAGAGCATGAAATTGCAGACCTGGCCGAACGCCTAGAGACACGCAAGTTGGTAGATCGAGCAAAGGGGCTTCTGATTACCAAAAACCTCGTGAAAGACGAGCCAGACGCGTTCCGATGGATTCAGAAAAGCTCAATGGACAGAAGGCTGACCATGGCTCAAGTTGCGAAAACCGTCATAGAGCAACTGCAAGACAAGCCAAAAACCGAAGAAGAGTAACCAGAAGCTATTACTCTGCGCGACGATCCCGCAGAAGATTAG
>CAIZQQ010000021.1 GCA_903935175.1 uncultured Micrococcales bacterium | reverse complement strand
GCTTGCAGATCGTTAGCACCGACCCGCTGACCATTCTCGACGGCGCACACAATCCCGGTGGCGCCGAGTCTCTGGCCAAAGCCCTCGCTACTCACTTTGATGCGCCTAAGACCATTGGCATCATCGGAGTTCTTGGCGAGAAAGACGCGGCCGCAACTCTGACTCCGCTGGCTAAGTCGTTCGATCACGTCATTGTCGCAGCATCCAGTTCGCCGCGCGCTGTAGCGGCCGACGAGTTAGCCAAAGTTGCTGCGACTGTGTTTGGTGCCGAAAACCTGTCGGTCGCCGAATCGGTCGCCGATGCCTACGAAATCGCCCAAACCATGGTGTTCGAGGGTGGGGCCATCGTGGTGACCGGCTCGCTCAGCATGGTTGGCGATATGCTGAAACTGGTACAAACCGAAATGGAAGAAGACGATGAAGCCTAAATCGACCCAGCGAGCTCTCGGATCGATCGTTCTCGCGTTTCAATCGTTCGCCGTGTTTTTCGCAACACTCGTCTCATTTGGCCTCAAAGTTTCCGATGGCCCAACCGTTTGGATTGTTGGCCTGAGCCTTGCGGTAGTTACCATCGTGCTTCCAGGCGTTCTTGGCAGACCAGGTAGTTATGCGGTTGGCTGGGCTCTGCAAGTAGCACTTCTGGTTCTGTCGATTGCGATCGCAACCTTCAACGGCGCAGGCATTTTCTTCGTCATCATCCAGGTGATCTTCATGGGTCTATGGATCTGGGGCATGGTGGCCGGAAGCACCGTCGACGCCGCCCGCCGAGCGTGGATGCGCGAAAATGGCCAAGACCCCGACGCAAACCCCGAAATTTTTGTTATCGAAAGCGAGAAAAACTAATGACCGAAGTTATGCAAACCCTAGTTCTGATCAAGCCAGATGGCGTTGCGCGCAACCTAATCGGCGAAATCGTCTCGCGCTGCGAAGCCAAGGGCTACGTCGTGCGTGAGCTAAAGAGCATTCACGCTTCTCGTGAACTGCTCGAGCAGCACTACGCCGAGCACGTCGGCAAGCCTTTCTATGAGCCTCTAGTTGAGTTCATGCTTTCGGGCGCAATCGTGGCTATTCGTCTCGAGGGCCACCGCGTAGTCGAGGGCTTCCGCTCATTGGCCGGCGCTACCGACCCAACCGTTGCAGCACCGGGAACCATTCGTGGCGACCTTGGCCGCGACTGGGGTTTGAAGGTTCAGCAGAACCTAGTTCACGGCTCAGACTCACCAGAGTCTGCCGCGCGTGAGCTTGCCCTTTGGTTCTAGATACAACAATCAATCAAAAGTACGCAAAAGGACATGTCATGACTGATTACGCCAACCTCGACACCGACGCCCAGGTCGCTTTGCTCACCGAACACACCAGTGAGGTTTTGAAACACTACGAACTTGGCGAAGTTACCGAGATTGAATCGATCAATCACGAATACAACTCGACCTTTGCGGTCAGGTGCGCCGATGGCACTCGCTATGCGCTGCGCATCAACATCAACTCACCGCGCAGTGCAGCCAACGCACTTGCCGAACTTGAGTTCATCAACCACCTGAGGGCTAACACCGACCTCAACTTTGCTTCACCGATCGCGAACAACTCAGGCGATTTCTTCACTGAGGTTGCCAATGATGCAATCGGAAAGCCTCTCTTGTCGGTCTTGTTCTCATGGCTCGAAGGCGAAGAGCTTGGTGACGAACCGACCGAAGAGCAGCATTTTGCGCTCGGTGCTGCGATGGCGAAAATGCACGATGCCGCAGCCGGTTTTGAGCTAAGCGTTGGCGCTGAGCTTCCAAACCTTCGTGACGTACTCTGGCTCACCGAAGACCTATTGACTACCGAGGTGTCAAAGCTCTCAGCCGAAGACAAGGCTTTGGTCCAATCCGCGCTAAACAAGATCGACGGCGCGATTGAAGGTCTGTTTGAGCGTGACTCGGTGCGACTCATCCACGCCGATATGCACGGCTGGAACCTAATGTGGCACGACGGCGCAGTGAGTGTTTTTGACTTTGATGACTGTGGCATCGGCCTGCCAATTCAAGATCTATACACCGCTTTGTACTACCTAGACACTCCAGAACAGGATGTTGCGCTGAAGGCAGGCTATGCCTCGGTTCGCCCGATTCCAGAACACACCGAGTTTGAGGCCAAAGCGCTACTGCTGCAGCGAAGAATCATTTTGTTGAACTACCTGTTTGAAACCAGCACACCGGAACACCGCGAGATTCTGCCTAAGTACATGGTCGAGACCATGCGCCGAATCAACGAGTTTCTAGAAAATAGTTAGCCAGTCTTCCCAAAGCGCGAAGAAGATAATCACCACTGCAAGCACCTCGGTGGCAAGGCTAAAGACCCACGATGAGCCAGACCAACGCATAAAGAATCCAAACGTTCTAGTCGGCACTTCGATTACACCCTCGGCCGCTGACCATAGGAAGGTCGCCCAGAAGATTGAAATCATCGCAACCCAGGCCAGCATGCAGTAGGGGCAGAGCACGCCGAGCACGAAAGTGCTGGTGATGAATAGGTAAATGACGAAGATGAAGCCGAGGGTTACGCCGACCAAAAACAAGCGCCAGAACCACTTGGCGAATTTTGCTCCAGCCAAAATGGCTACACCGATTGCAATGGGTGCCACGAATGCGCCTAGACCGATGATTGGGTTGGGGAATCCGAACATCGAAGCTTGAGCGCTTTTCATCACCGATGCGCAGCTGATGAACGGGTTCACATCACACGAGAGTGCCTCACCCGGGTTGGTAAGCATGTGGATTCTTTCGATGACTAGCGAAAAAGCCGCAAACCAGCCGAGAATGCCGGCCCAGATCATCGTGATGGCGAACTTCTTGCCAGGCGATTCGATAGTTTCGATTCCACTTGCGTTGCTCATGATTTCAAGTATCCCACTTGCTTGGGTGACTTTTGGGGGAGTAACTGCCATACTTGAAGCAAGTTGTTCTGGCCACACCAGAAACGACTAAAGGTTTATCGAGCGCGAACCACGCAATGTATAAGACCCATCGGGCAGCAGCTGGTTTTGAAATCCGACTCGAGTTTGAAGATTTAGTTATTCGCCGCGGCGGGTAACACGGAGATTTGAGCCAAGAGGCTGATGTGTGGCACAGCCCGAAGGCAGCTTGGAGTGCACCTTAAATGGTGGAGAAAAAAACTAACCTAGACGCAACTAACGCGCCTGAAACCAAACCAACCCGCTCACGTGCGAAGGCTACCGACAAGTCGGGGGCTCCTGCGCCAGCAGCTAAGTCCACGACTAAAGCTGCTTCTAAGCCAACAGCCAAGAAGGCCCCGGCGCGAGCAGTAAAGTCCAAGAGCGAAATTGCTGCGGCAGAAACTGCTGCTCCAGCTGAGTCAAACGACGCACCGAAGAAGTCTTCTGGTCGCTCACGCTCAAAGGCTGCGGCCACCGAGGCTTCGGTTGCCCCGCCAGTCGTGTCAGCGACATCCCTGCTCTTTCAAGCGCCAGATCTGCCAACCCCGGTCGTTGACCCGAAGCGTGGCAAAATCGTGGATGCTCCGTCCGATGGCGAGAGTCACCTACGTCGACGCAGCCGCCGTCGCGCCGGTGAAGAAGCCAACATTGGCGATCTTCCAGAGAACGTAGTGGTCAAGGTTCGCACCCCGCGCGAACCGAAAGCTCCTAGCAACGAGCCACAGCGCGTCAAGGGTTCGACTCGCCTAGAAGCTAAGAAGCAGCGCCGCCGTGATGGTCGCGATGCAGGTCGTCGTCGTTCGGTAATCACCGAGAGCGAATTCTTGGCTCGTCGCGAAGCCGTTGACCGCACCATGGTCGTGCGCTCTAAAGAGGGCAAGATTCAAATCGGTGTTCTCGAAGACAAGGTTTTGGTTGAGCACTACGTCGCTAAGGCGTCAGAGGCTTCACTGATTGGCAACGTTTATTTGGGCAAGGTGCAAAACGTACTTCCGAGCATGGAGGCAGCGTTCGTTGACATCGGCCGTGGCCGCAATGCCGTGCTTTACTCAGGCGAAGTCGACTGGGAGCTTGCCGAAACGGGCAACCAGCCGAAGCGCATCGAACTTGCTCTCAAATCTGGCGACACCGTTTTGGTTCAGGTCACCAAAGACCCTGTCGGCCAAAAGGGTGCTCGTCTAACTTCGCAGGTTTCGCTACCGGGTCGCTACTTGGTTTATGTTCCGAATGGCTCGATGAACGGAATCTCGCGCAAGCTGCCCGAGAGCGAACGCACCCGTCTCAAGAAGATTCTGAAAGAAGTTCTACCCGAAGACGCCGGTGTGATAGTTCGCACAGCATCCGAGGGCGCCACCGAAGAACAGTTGACCCTCGATGTTGCACGTTTGCAGAAGCAGTGGGAAGACCTGCAGGCCAAGGTTCAGAATTCACAAGCTCCGGTTTTGCTCCACAGCGAACCAGACCTGCTGATCAAAATTGTGCGCGATGTGTTCAACGAAGATTTCCAGAAAATGGTTATCTCCGGCGAAGACGCATCAGAGACCATCGAGGGTTACCTCGCCTCGGTTGCCCCAGATTTGCTTGAGCGCGTTGAGAAATACACCGGGAGCAAAGACGTCTTCGACGAATTCCGCATCGGTGAACAAATTGCCAAGGCTCTAGATCGCAAGGTGTTCTTGCCTTCGGGCGGTTCGCTGGTAATCGACCGAACCGAAGCCATGACCGTGGTTGATGTGAACACCGGAAAGTTTGTTGGTTCGGGTGGAAACCTCGAAGAGACCGTCACCAAGAACAACCTTGAGGCAGCCGAAGAAATCGTTCGCCAGCTGCGTTTGCGTGACATCGGCGGAATCATCGTGGTTGACTTCATCGACATGGTGCTCGAATCAAACCGTGACCTAGTGCTTCGCCGTCTGATGGAATGCCTCTCGCGCGACCGCACCAAGCACCAGGTCGCCGAAGTTACCTCACTGGGTCTGGTTCAGATGACTCGAAAGAAGCTCGGTTTAGGTCTGCTCGAGACGTTCAGCGAAAATTGTGAAGTTTGCGCAGGCCGCGGCATCATCGTGAACAACGAACCACACATGCGTGCCAAGTCTTCGCACGAACAGCACTCACAGCCGAAGTCTGAAAACACGAGCAGGCGCGGCAAGAACCAGAAGAAGCCTGAAGTGGCCAAGGTGGTAACACCTGAGCGTGCAATCGAAATCAATAACGTGGTCGCTCAGATTGCCGCATCCACTTTGAATAATCAAGAAAATGCATCAGAAAAAGCTTCTGCCTCGGCAGCCAAAGCAGCTGAAAACTCATCCGAGACCGTTCTAGATTCGGTTTTAGGTGCGCTTCCGGAGCCGGCAGCACCGGGGCAGGGTCGCAAAAAGTCTCGACGGGTAACCACCGAGATGCTCAGCGGCGAAAATTCATCAGAAAACGCAGGCTAATTGGTTTGACCTTCGGGGCAGTAGCAAGGTAAACTCAATCCTTGTTGCTCGCCTTGATGGCTGAGCCCATTCAAGTCTTAATGAACAAAGGGTAGATCTGTGGTTTACGCAGTAGTCCGCGCAGGCGGTCGCCAAGAGAAAGTGTCGGTCGGCACAATCGTTACGCTCGACCGCATTGCCGGCGACGCTAACGGCAAAATTCAGCTCCCAGCCGTATTGCTGGTTGACGGTGACAAAGTCACCACCGACGCCAAGGCTCTAGCCAAGGTTCAGGTAACCGCCGAGATCCTCGGCGACCTTCGCGGTCCTAAGATCGTGATCCAGAAGTACAAGAACAAGACCGGTTACAAGAAGCGTCAGGGTCACAGACAAGACCTAACCCGCGTCAAGGTCACCGAGATCAAGTAAAGGACTGACGAAAAATGGCATCCAAAAAAGGTGTTAGCTCCACTAGAAACGGCCGCGACTCAAACGCACAGCGCCTAGGCGTAAAGCGTTATGCAGGTCAGGTCGTAAACGCTGGTGAAATCATCGTTCGTCAGCGTGGAACTCACTTCCACCCCGGCGCAAACGTTGGCAAAGGCAAAGACGACACTCTGTTCGCACTTGCTGCCGGCGTTGTTGCCTTTGGTACCAAGGGTGGCCGTCGCGTTGTCAACATCGTAGAGGCAGCCTAGAGCGTCAAAAGTTTTTGCGGAAGGCGAGCCTAGCGGCTCGCCTTCTGTTGTTTCATCACTACTAAATCGGAGGTTGTCATGGTCACATTTGTTGATCAAGTGACACTTCACGTTCGCGCGGGCGACGGAGGAGACGGTTGTGTCTCCGTGCACCGCGAAAAATTCAAACCACTAGGTGGCCCAGATGGCGCTGACGGTGGCAAGGGTGGTTCAATCAGCCTGGTTGCAGACCCTTCGGTAACCACCCTTCTCGATTATCACTTCCGCCCTCACCGTGCCGGTGGCGACGGTGGCGACGGTGCTGGTGACTACAGAAACGGTCACCACGGTGAAGACCTAGTGCTTCCGGTACCGGTTGGAACCGTAGTGAAGGATGCTCGCGGAAAGTTCATCGCCGATCTCGACGAGCCCGGTCTAGAGCTAGTCATCGGTGAAGGCGGCCAGGGAGGCCTTGGAAACGCTGCTCTAGCGTCAACCAAACGCAAGGCGCCTGGTTTTGCACTGCTAGGAGTGCCAGGATGGCGCGGCGAGATCATTCTCGAGCTCAAGACCGTGGCCGACGTTGCTTTGGTCGGCTACCCAAGCGCCGGGAAATCGAGCCTTATCGCCGCTATGTCGGCTGCTCGTCCAAAAATTGCCGATTATCCGTTCACCACTCTTCACCCAAACCTCGGCGTGGTTCAGGGTGGCGACACCACCTACACAATCGCTGACGTACCAGGACTAATCGAAGGCGCCTCAAAGGGTAAGGGGCTTGGCCTCGAGTTCTTGCGTCACGTCGAACGTTGCGCTGCACTTCTGCACGTGCTCGACTGCGCAACGCTTGAGACCGATCGAAACCCGATCAGCGACTTAGAAATCATTTTGAACGAGCTAAAGGCCTATGAGGTACCTGAAGGTCAGGTACCACTTCTTGACCGCCCACAGTTGATCGCATTGAACAAGTGCGACCTTCCTGATGGTCAAGAGATGGCCTCATTCGTTCGACCAGAGCTCGAAGCTCGCGGCTACAAAGTTTTCGAGGTGTCGGCTGCTTCACGTGCTGGACTTCGTGAGCTCAACTTTGCGCTTGCTGCCTTGGTCGAGGATGCTCGTGATGCAAAGGCCGCCGAACCGGTGAAGCAGCGAATCACTCTGATGCAGCAAAAGCGAGACGAGGGTAAGTACTCGATTCATCGTGAGATGTGGGGCGACGAAGAAGTTTTCAGAATCATCGGCGCGAAACCAGAGCGTTGGGTTGCTCAAACTCAGTTCTCGAACGAAGAGGCAGTTGGCTACCTAGCCGACCGTTTGGCCAAGCTAGGTATCGAAGACGAACTTTTCAAAGCTGGCGCTGTAGCCGGCTCGACCGTTGTTATCGGCCCAGGTGCCGGAGTGCTCTTCGACTGGGAGCCAACCATTTCGAGCGCTGCAGAACTTATCGCTGGTCCGCGAGGCACCGATGCCCGTTTCGATCTCAGAGAACGTCGCACCACCACACAGCGACGTGAAGAATACAAAGCGCGCATGGACGCCAAGACAGCAGCGCGTGCCGAGCTTGAACGCGAGGGTAAGTCAGGCATTTGGAATGCTGCCGATAACCTTGATAATGACGAAGTTCGAGAAGACGACAAAGAGAGCTAATCGTGGCCGTGCATGACCGTAGCGAGATTTTGACCGCAAAGAGAATTGTGGTCAAGGTTGGTTCGTCTTCGATTAGCGGAGAGAATTCCGGGCAACTAGGTGCATTGGTGGCCTCACTAGCTAAGGTTCATGGTCGTGGCACTCAGGTAGTTTTGGTTTCGTCTGGGGCGATCGCTACCGGCATGCCACTTCTGCACATGGATGCCAAACCTGCTGACTTGCCAACCTCTCAAGCCCTCGCGGCTGTTGGTCAAAGCCGACTCATCACTCGTTACCAACAGGTTCTAGAGCAGTTTGGCATCATTGCCGGTCAAGTTCTTCTTACAGCTGACGACCTAGAGGGCAATCTCACCAGAACCAACGCAAAAAATGCCATGAACCGCTTGCTCGAACTCGGCGTTCTTCCAATCGTGAATGAAAACGACACCGTAGCTACTGCCGAAATTCGCTTTGGCGACAACGACCGCTTGGCAGCCTTGGTGGCTGAGTTACTGCAGGCGGACATCCTAGTTTTGCTTAGCGACGTGGATGCTCTCTACACCGCACCGCCAACCGAACCAGGCGCAACCCGCGTCGTGACAGTCGCGGCTAACGATGACCTTGAAAACGTGAAAATCGGCGGTAGTAGCTCTACCGTTGGAACAGGTGGAGCAGAGACCAAGGTTTCGGCAGCCAAACTTGCCAACGCCTCGGGTATTCCTGTGCTGCTTACCAGCACGGCTAATGTTTCGGTTGCCCTCGAAGGGCAAGATGTTGGTACTTGGTTTGAACCGGTTAGGGCAGGGGAGTAATGAGCGCTTTAGACAAGATTCGTCTAGCCAAGCAGGCTTCTGGTGCGCTGGCCCAGGCCAACACTTTGCAGAAAAACGCTGCACTCGAAGCGATTGCGGTTGCGCTTGAGGCCAACACCGCCGCGATTATCGAAGCAAACAATCTAGACATCGAGGCGGGGGTTGCCAGTGGGCTCTCACTGGGCCTGCAAGACCGCCTGACACTGAACGAACAACGAATCAGTGCTCTTGCGCAGGCCGTTCGTTCCATCGCCACACTGCCCGACCCAATCGGTAACGTTGCCAAGGGCATGACGCTCCCAAACGGCCTAAAACTCACTCAGGTTGCCGTGCCATTCGGGGTAGTTGGCGCAATCTACGAAGCCAGACCGAACGTCACCATCGACATTGCCGCCTTGGCCCTAAAGGCTGGCAACGCAAGCGTGCTTAGAGGCGGTTCGGCTGCCGAGAACACCAACCTCTTGCTGGTCAAGATTCTTCAGCAGGCCATCGGCTCGGTTGGATTGCCTTCTGACAGCGTTCAAACCGTAGATGACTTTGGCAGGGCCGGCGCGGTTGAGATGATGCAGGCGCGTGGCTTGGTTGACGTGCTGATTCCTCGAGGCAGCGCAAGCTTGATCAAGGCCGTCGTCGAAGAATCAAAAGTGCCAGTAATCGAAACCGGTGATGGCGTCGTTCACATTTTCATTGATGAATCGGCACGTCTCGACTGGTCGGTTGAGATTGTTCACAACTCAAAGGTTCAGCGACCTTCTGTCTGCAATGCCCTCGAAACACTTTTGATTCATGAAGCAGCTTTCGATCGCGTTGGCACAGCCATTTTCGACAAACTGAGCGCCTCTGGCGTGACCATCCACGGTGATAATCGAGTCTGCGCTGCTTGGCCCGACGCTGTTGCCGCGACAGAGGCCGATTGGTCGGCCGAGTATTACTCGCTCGACCTAGCCATTCGGGTTGTTACTGATCTAGATGAGGCGCTAAGCCACATTGCAAAGTATTCGACCCACCACACCGAATCGATTATTACCGAAGATGTTGCCAACGCCGAGCGTTTCTTGGCCGAGGTAGATTCAGCCGTGGTCATGGTCAACGCAGCAACCCGATTCACCGACGGCGGAGAATTTGGTTTTGGTGCCGAAGTCGGCATCTCAACCCAGAAGCTGCACGCTCGCGGACCAATGGGCCTCGCCGAGCTGACTAGCACCAAGTGGCTGGTTCGTGGCTCTGGCCAGACCCGCGTCTAGGCTATTCTTGAGAGTTGTAAGGAGAACAATGTCTTTCTTGGCTAACGCGACCGAAGAGCACGGCGAGCATTCTGTAACACTGCTCGACACAATGCCCTATTTCTTGGTGGCGATGGGTGTCTTTCTACTTTTGGCATGGGTGACCTGGTCATACCGTGATGTGGCAAACCGTCACGACCACAAGAGCAAAGACTCTAAGGGACACCACTAAACCGCATTCGCGGAGCATTCATGACCAAGGTGCGTTTGGGAGTGATGGGTGGAACGTTCGACCCTATTCACAATGGGCACCTCGTGGCAGCATCCGAGGCTGCGGCGGCTTTCAATCTCTCTGAGGTCATCTTCGTGCCTACCGGCGAACCTTGGCAAAAATCTCGCAAGGTAACCAAATCTGAAGACCGCTATTTGATGACTGTGGTTGCCACTGCATCAAACCCACGATTCAAGGTGAGCCGAGTCGACATAGATCGCGCTGGCCCAACCTACACAATCGACACTTTGCTAGAGCTTCACGCACTTCACCCAGACGCTGATCTCTACTTCATAACCGGTGCCGACGCCATCGCTCAAATTCTTTCGTGGCGCGACGTTGATAAAATCTGGGGCCTCGCCCACTTTGTTGCGGTGAGCCGTCCTGGTCACCAAATGAAGCTGCCCGAACATCCACAAGGTGCTATTTCAGTTCTTGAGATTCCCGCTTTGGCCATCTCGAGTACCGACATTAGGCAACGGGTTAGTGCCGCCAAGCCGGTTTGGTATCTCGTGCCAGATGGCGTGGTGCAGTACATAGCCAAGCACGAGCTCTATGTGGGTGAGAACCATGGCTAACGAAGTTGTTCAATACCCCTCGTACTCGCAAAAGGCGGCCTATCCGGTTTCGCACAAGCCTGTGGCTGCCGCTAAGGCAATCGAACCCGAAGCGCCTGAGTTTGTCGAAGTCGTTGAAGCACCCGAGGTTGCCAATCTCGAGATCATCGAAACGGCTCCGGTTGCCCAAGAACAGGCTCCCAAATTCTTCCCACTGATTCCCGTTGCTTCTGAGCCTGTTTCAGAAGCGGGTGCTTTGCCTGAAGCCTCGACCCAAGCCGAACCCGAAACCACCGATGGCGAAGTTCCCGAGGCCGAGGTTGAGCAAGAGCCTGTCGCCGAGGAACAGCCAGCCGTCGAACTTTCCCCGTTCCAGATTTCAGGGTCACTCGTTCTCGAACCGCAGACAAACTCAATCGTGATTTCTGAAGTGCCAGACGCTCTTTTGGCCGGCTCGATTATGACCGAAACCGGTGAGATTCTCACTACGGGAGCGATTGAGATTATTGCCCCTCCAGCCACCGGCGAGATCGAAGTCATTCCGGATTCTCCCGACGCAGACTCGGCTGACGCGATTGATTCGGCTACCGAATACGTTTCTTCGGTTGCCCCGATCAGATCATCAGGTGTGATGAATTCGAAGGCCAAGATCGGCGTGCTGCCAGGAAAGCTTCGAAAGTCCATGGAACACGTTGTTCTGGCCACTACTCTCGCGGTGTCGATTATCACCATCTCGTCGCTTTTGGCACTTGCCTACATGTTCGGCATCTTACGATAGATGTAATGACTGCAACTAAAGAGGCCGTAGCTGCCACCCAAATCGCCGCAAATGCGGCCCTCGACAAACTAGCCGAAAATGTCGTCGCACTCGACGTTAGCAACAACTTGGCTCTAACCGATGTTTTTCTACTCGTTAGCGGGCGCAGTGAGCGCCAGGTAGCAGCAATCTCTGATGAGGTTGAAGAGAAGATGCTAGAAGCCGGATTCAAAACCCTGAGGCGAGAGGGCAAGACTCTTGCACGCTGGATTCTGCTCGACTTCGGAGACGTGATTGTGCACGTGATGCACGAAGAAGACCGAATCTTCTACTCACTCGAGCGCCTTTGGAACGATAGCCCTATCGTCAGGTTAGACGCTGCAACAGCCGCAAATCTGTAGTAATCTAGACAAGTTGTCATCTTGACGACACTCGGGCCTGTGGCGCAGCTGGTAGCGCACCTGCATGGCATGCAGGGGGTCAGGGGTTCAAATCCCCTCAGGTCCACCAAAGAAAAAGGAACTCCCAACGGAGTTCCTTTTTTGCTTTAACCGAATCGAAATCAAGCGCCCAGGGCGGCCCAGAAACCAGACACATCAAGGGTCCAGAAGTAAATGGCGATTCCGCCGATCACGTAGAAGATTTTTGAACCGCCCAGCTTCTCATAGAAGCGTTGTGAAGGTTCGGCAAACATCGCAAGCAATGAAACCGCGATTACCGGAATCGGAGAGAGAACGAAGGACAAGTCTTTGAAATTCTCGAGATTGCCGAACAGCATCTCGACCAATGTTCCTGACCATCCGGCAATCAAACTTGCAATGGTCAGGGCAACAAGGCCACTAGGAATGATTTGCCACACAAATTTGCTAGTCGGTAGCTGCAGATCAAACTGTCCGACCAGGCTTGGGAAGAAGATTACGAATGCGCCAACCCAGAGTTGCCATCCTGAGCCAACAATCGGTGCCAACATGTAGCAAAGCACCGAGTACTTCACGAGCAGTGAGAACCAGGTCTGTAGCTTTGATGGCCCTTCAACCTCGGTTGGGTTGATGTGCTCTAGTCGAGCCGTGAATCCTGCTGCAGCAAGTTCTTCTAGCAATACTCGAATTGTGGCAATGGCTGCCACCATCAGGCCGATGGGTTGCGAGTGTTCTGAAATGCTGACCGAAGCTCCGGCAAGGGCTGAAACGGCTCCAACCAAAGATGTGGTTGTGAGGTATGAAATGAAGAAAATGATCGCGAGGTCTGTGATGCGCTCCCAGATTCCTGAGAGGTTTTCAATCTTGTTGCGTCTAATCTTTCTAAACGCCGTCGAAAGAATGATTGGACCGAACCCAAGCATCGCTAGAGTCAGCAGGTAACGCCCGACGCCGCCATCGGTAAAGCCGTAGTAACTGAGCGATGTCACAATCACGGCAAGCATGCCCACAAAGCCGGCAAGCGCATCTATGGTTCCCAGCGCGATAATCACGGTGATCAGAACAACGCTCGCTGAAGTGTAGATGCTAGGTTCGCTGGACGAGACTGCCAAGACTCCCAGGATGCCCGCTGCCAAAGTTGGCAGAACTGAGAAGACACCCGTCATGGCGGTCAGGTATGACCCGTCGTTGGCAACCTTTCCAGCAACAGGCGAGAACTTAGACAACACATGCGCCAGTTTGAAGTAGAAATGGTCTGCTGCGGTCATCCATGATGACTTCCAGATGCCTAGGCGGTCACCCCAACCGGTGCGCTCGTCGGTAAAGTCATCGAGGTCGCCTTCGATGTTCCCGTATCCAACATCAGACGTTTCGTCATCGCTTCCGTCATCTCCGTCTTTACCGCCCGGGGCTCCACCGGATCCACCTGAACCTCCACCGCCAGAAGGACCTCCGCCAGTGCGTGTGTTTGAAGTCGACGAAGAACTGCTGGTTGCTGCGCCAGTTGCCGGTGCTATTGGCGATCGAGCCGGGGCAGGTGCAGAGCCGCCAGAAATCGCACTAACAGATGCTGCAGCCGCTGTGGCTCCAGCCACCAAGCTGAGTGCAGCAACGACTGTCACCACGTTTTCGGTTTGCTCCTGGGCGACCTCTTGAGGCACCAACGATGCCGGATCAATACCTAACTCGGCAAGGAAAGCCGCGTCGTCTGTGAGGGCAGTGTCGACTTCTTCTTGAGTCGGAGGAGTGGCTTGAGGGAGAGTCTCGAGAAGGCCACTGGCCGTGACTTCGAAGTAAACCACGTCAACTACAGCAGAGTTATCGGCTCCAGTGGTTCGCAATTCGATTCGGTGCCAGCCCGGTTCAAGACCCTCTGGAATAGACGCGTTGAGCAGCAATGCACCAGTGTCAGGCACAACACCTTCATCGAGCACGATCGGGTTGGAGTGCAATTCAACGATGTAATTAGCGCCACTCTTTACTCCGTAGGCTTCAATCTCAACGTTTGAACCGGCAATTGGAGCACCAAGTTCTGCCTTGAGCGAGATTTTCCTTGCGACGGATACTGCGGCCTCAACGACCAGACTGAACGACCGCTCCGTCGATTCACCAAAGTTGTTAGTTGCCCTCGCTGTCAATTCGAAGGTGCCCGACTCGGTCGCCTTACCCGAAATCGTGGCGGATGCTGCGCTGAAGCTCAGTCCGGCAGGTAGCTTGCCGACCAGCGACAGGGTTGGTGCAGGGTAACCGCCAGCTTGCAGTGCCAGAGTGAAGGCATCCCCGACCTTCATCGTGCTTGTGCCTACGGCCTCGAGTGTTGGAGATTCGGTGACTACAACCTTGTGCGTTGAAACGCTTGAGCCGAGACGGTTACCAACCGAAATGGTGAACGAGTACTCACCGGTGCTCGTGGCGGCACCACTAAAGGTTCCGTTGGAGTTCAACTTGATTCCGGCAGGCAGCGATCCAGACTTCACGGTCACAGTAGGAATCGGGAATCCGGTGAAGGCAATCGCTTGGTTGAAACCTTGACCCAACTGCACTCGACTTGGCAACGTGAAGGCCTCAACCTGTGGAGCGTTTTCAACCCGGATCGTGAAATTACCGGCATCGAGTGAACCAACTTTGTTGCTCACCAGAATGCCAAAGCTGAAGGTTCCCAATGAAGTGGCCGCACCAGTAATTCGGCCGGTTGATTCGTCGAGGGTCAGCCCAGGAGGAAGCTCGCCCTCGCTAATTTTGAATGTGGCGCTCGGAAAACCATCGGAGCCGAAGGCAAAGTTGACCGCAGTACCCTTACCAATTTCGCTTGGCAGGTTGTTCGTGACGCTGGCCGGCGGGGCCAAGACTTCGAGACGAATGGTGTCAGAAACAGTAGTTCCGGCCCAGCTCTTCGCCTCAATTTTGAATTCGAAGATTCCAGCCGCGGTGGGAGTTCCCTCGATTTGGCCATTCTCAAGTAGCTGAAGGCCCGTTGGCAGGCTGCCAGAAGCCAAGCTGTATTTCGGCGTTGGAACTGCGGGAACGCTGTAGTCCGCTTTATAGCTCACGCCTTTTCGAAGCTCAAATGGTCCAAGGTTTGAGAAATCGCCTGGCTTAGCGCCAACCATTATTGTGAAAGGGTCGAAGGTAAAGGTGCCCAGTTCATTTACCGCACGCACTACGAATTCGAAGGTGCCCGGCTGGGTCGTAAAGCCAGAAATCTGTCCTGTCGCTGCATTCAGGCTGATACCCGCCGGAAGGCTTCCGCTATCCAACTCATATGTTGCTGCCGGGTAACTCTCTACCGAAACGGCGGCCGAGTACTCGCTGGCGAGAGAAACCTGGTTGTCAACGTTCGCGTCTTTCAACTCTGGTGCGCTGTTTACCTCGAAGGTGATGACTTCAGATTGCGTCGTTCCTGCCCAGCTTGAGGCCGAAATCGTGAACGTGAACTTGCCTTGCTCGGTTGGGGAACCAGTAAGCACGCCAGCGCTGCTGAGCAGCATCCCAGTCGGTAAAGCGCCCGTGGCCAGCGAGTAAGACGGAGTTGGGAATGCTTCGATTGCGAACTCGGCCGAGAAAGACGATCCACGGTTGGTTTCTAGCGATCGAGACTCGATTTGTGCCGGAATCTCGCCAACCAAAAGAGTTACCGTTTCGGTGTCGTCGTGCCCGACTTTGTTGCTGGCTCGAAGCACGAAATCAAACTCGCCAACTTCAGTTGGTTGACCTGAAAGCTCACCAGTTATCGAGTTCAGCGTTACGCCACTTGGTAATGCTCCAGATGCCAAAGAAAAAGAAGCTGCCGGATACGCGGCCGACGAAACTTCGCCCTCGAATGCGCTGGCTAGAACAACTTGGGTTGCCATCTGCGCGACTTCGATTGTCGGTGCGCTCAACACCTCAAGCGTGATTGTCTCTGAGTCGGTGATTCCGGCCCAGCTCTGGGCACGAACTTTGAACTGGAACTGGCCAGCCTGCAGAGGTGTTCCCTCGAGCGAGCCACTTTGAGTCAGAGTTAGACCAAACGGAAGCGCACCAGACAGAAGCGTGTATTCCGGTGCGGGGTAGGCCTCGATCGAAATGTCCTCGGCAAATTCGACACCCTTGGTGATTTCGATTGTTCTCGCGCTCAACACCTTAGGTTCTTCACCCACTGTGATTGTTGCCTGGGTGAAGTCGTAACTTCCGACTCGGTTTGATGCGCGAATGATGAACTTGTATTCACCTGGGCTCGTTGCGGTTCCGTAAAGCGCTCCCGTGCCAGTGTTTAGTGCGACTCCCGGAGGTAGTTCACCAGATTTGATGCTGTATTCGGCTGCCGGGTACGAGTTGACTTTGACCAAACCAGAAAACTCGCTGTCAACCATGATTTGGCCATCAACCGATTTCGAAACCATGGTAGGCGCTTTCAGAACTTCAATTTCTAGCTCAAGCGGAGCGCTCTCGGCGAAGGCGTGCTTCGCGACAATCGCAAAGTTGTAGCGACCCATATTGGTGGCTGTACCTGTGATTGCACCCGTGTTCGCATTTAGTGATAGCCCGTTAGGCAAGCTGGTGCCGGCAGCAAGTTCGTAGGTAGGAGTCGGATAGCTCTCAAAGGCAACCGAGTCTGAGTAGCTCGCCCCAAGTGCAAGCTCGGCAGTAATCGTTGCCTTGGTGGCTAACGGCACCGATGCAACCAGCACCTCAAACTCGTCAGAAGTTTCGCTGCCGGCTGCGTTCGTGGCAACCACCGTGAAGGTGTAGAGCCCTGGCGCCGAAACAGTTCCAGATAGTGCGCCAGTGCTCGCGTTGAGAGTCAAGCCGCTAGGCAGGGCGCCGCTCTCGACAGAGTAGGTGGCAGCTGGGTAAGCAATTGCCGTGAACTGGGCGAGGTATGCATCTGAAACGAGCACTTGTGAATCGAGGATGCTCGGCAATAGCGTTGGCGCACGGTTGACGTAAATCGTCATCGACGTCGGCTCACCCCAGCCAGCCTCATTCTGAGCAGAAACTGAAAAGTCGAAGCGCCCGAAAGACTCTGCGACGCCCGAGATTGTGCCCGTGGCAGCATCCAAGGTGATGCCCTCTGGTAGCGAACCAGAATTGATTCGGTATCCGAGGCTCCAAGGCCCACTAACGGTGAGAGTCTCGGCGTAGGTGTCTCCGAGCTCAATGGTCTGGTTGATCGAAGCCGAGTTGGTGATGCTGGGAGTGTCGTAAATGGTTATCGAGTAGCCCAAGCTGGTGCTTGTTCCTACCCAGTTGGTGGCCAGCAGAGTGAATGTGTAACTGCCAGCGGTAGTTGGACTGCCGCTAAGGGTTCCGGTTTGTGCATTAAGCGTCACGCCTGGCGGCAGGGTTCCGCTGTTGAGCGTGAAGGTCGGGGTAGGGAACCCAGAAGAGGTTGTGCTTATCGAAAGCGACACACCAACAAATCCGCGCTGGGGCATTTGGTCGATGCTCACGGTTGGCCCGACGCCGATTTGGATACTGAGCAAAGTGGTCGAACTCGAACCGTAGGTGTTAGTCGCGGTCACAACAAAACTGAAGTCACCGGTGGCGGTCGGGGTGCCGTCGATTTGACCGGTAGCAGAGTTCAATGCAAGTCCGTTTGGAAGTGATCCAGAGGTAATCGCATAGGTGGGCGCGGGCGAGCCTGTGGCCAAAACTTCTGACGAATAAGCAACGCCCAGCGAGCCCCTCGGGTTCACGGCAGAGTCGGTGTAAATCGGGGCTGCGGTGACCGAAGCGGATGCTGTAACCAGCGTCACACCGGATGGCGCAAACACGTTAGTCGCACTGATGGCGAAGTTGTAGTTAGCCATCGTGTTTGGGGTTCCGGTGATCGCGCCGGTTGATGAGTTGAGAGTTAGACCTGCTGGCAGAGAACCAGAGGCTAGCGAGTAGCTAGGTGACGGAAAGCCCGATGCCGTCACAGAAGCCGAGTAACTTTGACCGAGTTGCATCGTCTCGGTAAGAGTATTCGTCGCCAAGGCTGGTGCCTGACCCACGGTTAGGGACAGATCAGGCGTTGTTACTGTCGAAGATGTGCTTCCACTAACCGATGTGGCCGTGATTCTGAATGTGTAGTTGCCGTTAGTGGTTGGAGTGCCCGTTATCGCACCTGAACTGGTGTTGAGGGTCAAGCCGGGAGGCAGTGAGTATCCGTTGGTTACGGCGTAGGTGATTGTTCCGGTACCACCTGCCGAAACTTGGTCGGCGTAGCTCGACCCATTTAGTGCGGTAGTGACAATCGTTTGGTCATCCCAAGACGCGGCAGCCTGAGCAACCTGGTTCACGACCGTAGCGATAGCGGCGGTGGAACCGGCGGCGTAGTACCAGCTGAACTCTTCGGAATTGTTCGGTGCAAGTTCGGCCATTGGCACAAATAGTGAGTATGAACCGTCGTTAGTCAAGGCGAGTGATGAGGTGGCCGGGTTTTGGTTGTAAGCGTTCGCAAAGTTACAGCATCCGTTTATTGAGGTGTTGGCTGCGCTGTATGGCGAGAAGAAGATGACGGCCTCGCTACCGCTTGAGATTCGAATGGCTGGGTTACGGCTGCCGGCAGCAGTCGCAGCGACAAAACCATTGGTCGTGTCGATTGTTCCTCTGGTCTTTGTGGTGGTGTCTGCGCCTCCGACAAAATCGTCTCGTGTACCGACCCAGGTTCGT
>CAIZQQ010000020.1 GCA_903935175.1 uncultured Micrococcales bacterium | reverse complement strand
GCGCCGGCGAGGGCCGAGGCCATGGCGATGCCGGCCGGGGCGGTGCCCACGATGCCTACCGCGAGTCTGGCTTTGGTGCTGTCGATCATGCGGCGGCTCCGTCTGCGTCGCCCGATTCGAGCTTGGCGTCTGGCGGCACCTTGCAGGCACGCTCAACCACTAGGCCGCAAACCACCATGGCGATCGAGCCGGCGACGGCCAAAATCGCGCGCCAGAGCAGGCCGGCGGTTGGGGACGGTGAACTGAGCAGTGCGATCAAGACGCCTGCGTGCCATCCGCTGAAAAATGCGCCGGCGATGGAGGTGGACTTTGCGAGTAGGGCCACGCGCACGGCATAAAACGGGTCGACGCGCTTGGGCGCTGGGCTGTTGCTTGCTGAGCTGGGGTCTTTTTTGACCTGCTCGAGTCGAGCGCGAACCGCCTGGCGGTATTTGAAAATCGGCCAAGCGAACACCACGAGCGAAACCGAGATGAACGGCAGCACGGCCACGAGCGAGGTTGGCGAAACCGGAATCGGCGCACCCGAGCGAACCAAGAATTCGGCTAGAAAGACGCCGATGATCGAGCTGGCCACAGCATAAGAAACGATCGCCGACAGTTTGGTTGGCCTCATCGCGCGCCCCCGATCATGCGACCACCCAAACTTCAGACTCGACGGTTTTGGCGAGCGCCGCCACCGAACCATGACCGGGCAGCACCGCGGCCGGGTTCATGAGCGCCCAGGGCACCAGCACGAACGCTCGTTGGTAAGCACGCGGATGCGGCAACTCGAGCCGCTTGCCCGCCTTGATCAGGGTGCCGTAGGTAATGATGTCGATGTCGAGGGTGCGCGAGCCCCAGCGCTCGAGCCGCACGCGACCGTGCTCTTGCTCGATTTCGCGCACGCGATCGAGCAGGTCACCTGGCTTCAGCGTGGTTTCGACCTCCACCACACCATTCAGATAATTCGGGCGACTTTCGTCAACGCCGGCTTCGGTGAGCGCGTGCGATTCGACGAGCGGCGACTTGGCCACGACCTCGATGCCCTCGGTGTTTTTTAGAGCGCGGATGGCCGACTTGATGATCTGCTTACGGTCGCCGAGATTGCCACCCAAAGCCAACACGGCGCGAACTGTGGTCATTAGTCTCGTTTGGCCTTCACGGTTACCGAGACGTCTTCGAAGTCGTAGACGATTGGGGCGTTTGGTTTGTGAACCGTGATTTTGGCCTTGCGAATGGTGCCGGTGGCGTCTCCCCCGGCCATGTTCATTACGGTTTCGAGCAGGCGCTGGGCGAGCGTCTCGATTAGGTCGAAAGATTCGCCCTTGGCATTTTCGACCAAAGCCTTGGCGATGTCGGCGTAGCTAACGGTGTGGGCGAGATCGTCGTTGACGGTTGCCTTGGTGGCATCGAGCCAAACCGAGCAGTCGATGTAGAAGTCTTGGCCGTTCTGTCGCTCGAAGTCAAAAACGCCGTGGTAGGCGAAAACACGCAGTCCCTTTAGTGAGATTTTTTGCTGCATGGTTTAGCTCTGTTCTGCTTCTCTGAGTGCGGCAACGACCCTGATTGCGTCGGTTGTTGCAAGAACATTGTGTACCCGAACGCCCCAAATTTTGCGTTGCAACAGCAGTGCGGTGAGCACGGCGGTGGCTAGGTCACGGCGCTCGTTGCTAACCTCGGCTGGCTCATCTGGCTCGATGACGCCGGCGATAAACCGCTTGCGGCTGGCACCGACCAAAATCGGGTAGCCGAGTTCCTCAAGCTTGTCGAGTCGGGCGACGAGCTTCCAGTTCTGTTGCATGTCTTTGGCAAAGCCAAGACCCGGGTCAATCACGATTTGCGATTGTTCTATGCCGGTCGCGAGCGCAGCATCCACGCGGGTTTTCAACTCGGCGGCAACCTCGGCGGCAACGTCGTCGTAGGTAGCGAGGGTGTCCATCTGGTCACTGAACCCGCGCCAGTGAGAAATAATGATGGTCGCGCCGGTGTCGGCGGCAACCTTGAACATGTCGGGGTCGGCTAGGCCACCCGAAACGTCGTTGATGATCGATGCGCCGGCAGCTACCGCGAGGCGCGCGGTCTCGGCGTTCATGGTGTCGATCGAAACCTTGGCACCGAGTTCGGCCACGATTGCCTCGATCACCGGCAGCACGCGCGCCTGCTCTTCGGCAAGCGACACCCGCTTAGCGCCAGGTCGAGTTGATTCGCCACCGACGTCGATGCTGTCTGCGCCGGCAATCTGCAACACGCGAGCGTGGTCGAGGGCAGCTTCGAGTCGAATAAAGTCACCGCCGTCGCTGAATGAATCTGGAGTGACGTTGAGCACTCCCATTACGAGCGGCTGGTGAAAGTTCATTTGCTAATCAAACCCATAACTTCGGCGCGAGCGACCGGTTCGTCGTAGCATCCGCGCGCTGCCATGGTGATGGTGTTTGCTTCGGGCTGACGTGCGCCGCGTGAAACCACACAGTGGTGACGGGCCTCGATAACGACCACGACGCCCTTGGTATTTAGCCCGCGCACCAAGGCGTCGGCCACCTGGGCGGTGAGGTTTTCTTGAAGCTGCGGGCGCGATGCCACGAGTTCGACCAGCTTTGGGAGGCGACCCAGACCAACCACGCGATCGCTCGGTAGGTAGGCCACGTGGGCAACGCCGGTGAATGGCAGCAGGTGGTGCTCGCACATCGAAACAAAGTCGATGTCTTTGAGAATGACGACCTCGTTGTGCTCGGCTTCGAACGTTTCGCTGAGCACGGATGTCTCGTCGACACCCACTCCCTTGAAGAACTCTGCATAGGCCCCCGCCACTTTTTCGGGCGTCGCCAAAAGCTCGGAACGGGTAGGGTCTTCTCCGATTGCCGAGAGCAACTCGGTAACCGCGCGTTTGATGCGTTCGGAATCGATCAAGGTTTAGGCCTTGGGTTCGGCAGGTTTCTTACGAGCCACGCGCTTGACCGGCTTGGCTGCCTCGGCTGCTGCAACCTTTGCGGCGGCAGCAACTTTCGACTTGGTCGAGCCCTTGGTTGGAATCGCGATCGGACCCTGGGTCGAAACCGGTCGAGTTTTCTTCGATAGCCACTGGGTGCGTCTTGGCACCTTCTTGACGGTCTTGAAAATCTTGGCGATCTGATCTTGGTTGAGGGTTTCTTCTTCCATCAGCGCCTTAGCCAGTGCATCGAGCACCTTGCGGTTTAGGTTGATGGCCTTGTAAGCCTCATCGTGAGCGGCATCGAGAATAGCGCGAACCTCGGCGTCGATCTGCTGCGCGGTTGATTCACTGTAGTCGCGCATCTGACCCATGTCGCGGCCGACAAAAACTTCGCCTGCCCCGCCGAACGACATTGCACCCAGGTTGGCCGAGAAGCCGTATTGGGTGACCATCTTGCGGGCAATCGAGGTTGCCTTTTCGAAGTCGTTCGATGCGCCGGTGGTTGGGTCGTGAAAGACAACTTCTTCGGCGACGCGGCCACCCATTGCATAGGCAATCTGGTCGAGCAGCTGGTTGCGTGAAATTGAGTAGCGGTCTTCGAGCGGTAGCACCATGGTGTAGCCCAAGGCGCGACCGCGAGGAAGAATGGTGACCTTGGTGACCGGGTCGCTGTCGTTCATGGCAGCTGCAACCAGGGCGTGACCGGCCTCGTGGTAGGCGGTGTTCAGGCGCTCCTGATCTTTCATCAGGCGGGTCTTCTTTTGCGGGCCGCCGATGACGCGGTCGATTGCCTCATCGATGGTGGCTGCGGTGATCTGCTTCTCGTTCTGACGAGCGGTCAGCAACGCTGCCTCGTTTAGAACGTTGGCAAGGTCGGCACCGGTGAAGCCCGGGGTGCGGCGAGCGACCAGTGCTAGGTCAACATCGTCGGCAACCGGCTTGCCCTTGGCGTGCACGCGCAGAATCTGCTCGCGACCCTTGAGGTCTGGTGCGCCAACTCCGATTTGACGGTCGAAGCGACCAGGGCGAAGAAGCGCAGGGTCGAGCACGTCTGGGCGGTTGGTTGCCGCGATAAGAATCACGTTGGTCTTAGAGTCGAAGCCATCCATTTCAACCAGCAACTGGTTGAGGGTTTGCTCGCGCTCGTCGTTACCGCCGCCGATACCGGCACCGCGCTGACGACCAACTGCGTCAATCTCGTCTACGAAGATGATGGCTGGGGCGCTCTGCTTGGCCTGTTCGAATAGGTCGCGAACGCGAGAGGCACCAACACCGACGAACATTTCGACAAAGTCAGAACCCGAGATTGAGAAGAACGGAACCCCGGCTTCACCGGCTACTGCCTTAGCGACCAAAGTCTTACCGGTTCCCGGAGGGCCATACAAAAGCACACCGCGAGGAATCTTGGCACCGACGGCCTGAAACTTCTGCGGGTTTTTCAAAAAGTCTTTGATTTCTTCGAGCTCTTCGATTGCTTCGTCAGAGCCGGCCACGTCGGCGAAGGTGACGGTCGAGTTTTCTTTGCTAACCAACTTGGCGCGCGACTTGCCAAAGTTCATCACCTTGCCGTTGCCACCGCCCATGCCGCTCATCAAGAACCAGAAAATTGCACCGATGATGATGAAAGGAAAAATGGTGCCGAGCAGGGCCACATACCAAGGGGTGTTTGGCACCTGGTCGTCATAGCCGTCAACGATGTC
>CAIZQQ010000019.1 GCA_903935175.1 uncultured Micrococcales bacterium | reverse complement strand
CGACACGGTGTTTTGATAAAACTAGCACTATGAAGCTGCGAAAACCTCAAAGCTGCCATCCCAATCGATGTGGTCTAGGTCGAAGTTCAGAAGTGCGCTGGCTTCGGGCTGGATTGCATCAATATAGTGAAGCTGAAAACTTGAAAGTTCTACGACCAGGTAGTCAAAACCTTCTGGGTCTCGAATGCAATCGAGAATTGGCACACCGATGTTGCCGCAGGCCGCCACCCGATTGCCGCCAGCTTCGAGCATCGCGGCGGCAAGTTGCGTGGTTGTGGTTTTGCCGTTGGTTCCGGTGATGGTGACCCACTTGGCCACTTTCGCGGTCTTGTCTCGCAGGCGCCAGGCTAGATCGACATCTACCCAGACTGGAATCTTGTTTTCGCCAGCCCATTGAATAATCGGCGAATCTGGTTTGACTCCCGGTGAAGTAACCACCAACTCGGGTTTGAACTCGATCAATCGGGCTGGAACGCCCGCAGCTGCCTCCCCGCTAATGTGGCTCACACCCAGAACGTCGAGAATGTCGATGTACTCGGGATCTGCCTTTTCAGCAACCACCAAAACTTCGCAGCCAAGTTCGGCCAATGTGTCGGCTACCGAAAATCCGGTAACACCCAAACCAACAACCGCTACCTTTAGCTGCTTCCAGTCTGAATGCCAGCTAGTCAAACTATCGAGGCTGGCCATGGGTTTATCCGTAGGTCCACTCGATATAGAACAAGCCGATGCCAGTCAGTACACAGAGTCCGCTGATGATCCAGAAGCGAATCACGATGGTGATCTGCGCCCAACCCTTTAGCTCAAAGTGATGGTGAAGCGGGCTCATGAGAAAAACGCGCCGCCCTGTGCCAGTTGTCCATTTGGTGAGCTTGAAGAAAATTCGCTGGATGATCACCGAGCCAGTAACCATCACGAAAAGTCCACCGACCAAGAGCAGCAACAATTCGGTTCTGGTCAATATAGCGAGGGCTGCCAAAACGCCACCCAGGCTCAACGAACCGGTGTCACCCATGAAAATCTGTGCAGGAGAAGTGTTCCACCACAAGAAGCCGATGAGCGCACCAACCACGGCAGAGGCCACCACGGCAAGGTCGAGCGGGTCACGAACGGTGTAGCAATTCGACAGGTTGTCGACCACGGTGCTGCAGCTTTGGTTGAACTGCCAAAACCCAACCAACACATATGACCCGATTGCCATGATGCTCGCACCGGTTGCAAGCCCGTCTAGACCATCCGCTATGTTCACGCCATTCGAGGTACCGGCCACCAATAGATAGATCCAGATGGCGAGCAAGATGCTGCCAGCGACTCCGCCGAAAACTTCAAGGAATGAGAAGTCGGTGTCTCTGAAGATCGAGATGTTGTGCGATGCCGGAAGGATGAGGTTGTCATCGGGGCGGCGCAGAGCGAAGTAGGTGAAGATGAGCGAAACCACCAACATGCCGGCCATCTTGGCCCAACCGGTTAGCCCGAGGCTGCGTTGCTTGTGGGTTTTGATGTAGTCGTCAAGAAAACCAACCAGACCGAGACCAACCATCATGAACAATGCGAGAAGCGCAGAAATGCTAGGCACCTCAAAGTTGACCGCCTTGGCCACAAAGTAGCCAATCAAAGAGCCGGTGATGATAACGATGCCACCCATGGTTGGTGTGCCGCGTTTGGTGTGGTGTGACTGTGGGCCATCATCACGGATGAATTGACCCCACTGAAGCTTCTTGAACAACCAGATGAAGGCGGGAGTCGCGAACAGGGTGAAGAACATGCCCAGACCGCCAGCAACGAGAATTGCTCTCACTATTTGGCTCCCATCAAGGCGTCACCGAGGTGTCTTAGGTTGGCCGACTTAGATGACTTGATCAGAACTATGTCGCCTGTGACAAGCATTTCACGAACCGCTTCTAAAGCCGTGTCAATCGAGTCGAAGAATTTTGATTCGCCATCCCACGAGCCCTCTTGGCTAGCGCCCATGTGGATGAGTTTTGCGTTCTCACCCACCACAAATAATTGGTCGATGTTTAGGCGAACGACGAATCGACCGATTGAATCGTGCTCTTCCGCCGCAAACTTTCCAAGCTCGGCCATTTCACCCAACACGGCAATAGTTCTTCGGCCAGTTTCGCGGCCCAGAATGGCAAGAGTCTGCAAAGCTGCCTTGGTTGAATCTGGGCTGGCGTTGTAGGCGTCGTTGATGATTGCGACACCGTCGACTACCCCAAGCTGCATACGCCACCGTTCGGCGAGCGGCAGAGCAGCAAGAGCTTCGATTACTAAACCTCGGTCTAGCCCCAAGCTGTCACAAACCGCGATTGTTGCCAATGCGTTCATAACCTGGTGCTCGCCAAGAATCTGTAGTTGCAACTTTGCGCTTGAGCCGTCTGGGTAGTTGATGCCAGCCGAGGTTCCATCGAGGCTCAGACGGTGGCCAGAAGCCTGATAGTCGGCGTGGCCGGTGCCAAATGACAGCTTGCGGCCGGCAAACCCATCTGCCATGGCGCTGCAGTACGAGTCATCCGAGTTGTAAACCAACACACCGCCTGGTCTGATGTGCTTGATCAGCTCGGCTTTGATCTTGGCAGTCACCTCAATGCCGCCAAACTCGCCAACGTGAGCGAGCCCAACCTTGAGCTCAACCGCAACATCAGGCTTGCACATGTTGGAAAGGTAGTCGATGCTGCCAAGGCCGTCTGCGCCAAGTTCGACGACTAGGTAGCGAGTTTGCTCGCTGGTCAGCAACATCGATAGCGGTGCTCCGACGTGGTTATTGAACGATTCACGAGGGGCGATGGTTTCGCCGAATTGACTCAGAGCCGCGCGAAGCATGTTCTTAGTCGAAGTTTTGCCATTCGAACCAGTGATGCCGATGATGGTTAGCTTGGAAGTTTCGCGAAGTCGGCGAAGAACTTCGGTGGCAAGAAGTCCAAGGGCCATGACCACGTCGGCGACAACAACCTGCGGAACGTTTACATCTAGTTCACGCTCGACCAAAAGGACAGAAGCACCGGCCTCAATAGCAGCACCGGCAAAATTGTGGCCATCGGTTTGCTCACCCGGTTTGGCAACAAACAGAAACCCCGGCTTGATGAGCCTTGAGTCAATTTCAACTCCAGCCTCAACGGCAAGATTTGCGTCGCCAATAACTCTGCCGTTGACCGCCTGGGCTATTTCGCTAACTGTGAGACGAATCATGTCCAACCATTTTCAGCCAGAGCATCTCGGGCTTCTTTGCGAGCGGAGTAAACCGTGCGCACTCCCCTGATGTCGCGGTAATCCTGATGGCCAGGCCCTGCCCAAAGAATGGCGTCGCCCGGTTTGGCAAGGCTGACTGCCTTGCGAATGGCTGCCTCGGGCGGGCTCACCTCGTGGATCTCGAGTTCTGGTCGGGCGTCGCGCGCAGCATCCACGAGGGTTTTGCGAATCGACGCAGGGTCTTCGAAACGCGGGTGGTGGTCGGTGACCACCAAAACATCGCAACCCTCGGCCGCCACCTGAGCCATGGCCGGGCGCTTGCTGGCGTCACGATCGCCGTCGGCACCGAAAACCATGAACACTCTCCCCTTGGTTACCTTGCGCACGGCAGCGAGTGTATTCAAAAACGCGTCTGGGCTGTGCCCGAAATCGACGTAAACGTCTGGTCCAGAATCTTTGGTCACGCGCTCGGTGCGGCCAGGCAGATAGGCCTGAACCCCAGCACCGAGAACTTCAACAAGTCGTTTCCAATCAAAACCAACCTGCAGCAGCATCACGATGGCAAGACCGGCGTTGGCAGCCATGTGGGCTCCGATGATCGGAATTCGGCTGACCAGCTCACCCTCTGGGCCAATCAACTTGAACTCGGTGTGGCTCGGTTGCTCGTCGAGAATTTCGACGCGGTAGTCGGCGGCAACTGCCTCGTGCGAGCTGATCGTGACAACTGGGATGTTCGCCAACTCGGCCACGCGCGCACCGTATGGCGAATCGAGGCTGACCACCGCGCGCTCGGCGCGGCCATCGGTGAAGAGACCCAGCTTGGCTTTGAAATAGGTTTCCATGTCGCCATAGTCGTCGAGATGATCGTGGCTCAGGTTGGTGAAGGCCGCCACATCAAAGTGAATACCGTCGACCCGAAGTTGTGTGAGGGCCTGCGCCGAAACTTCGAGAACCGCCGAGGTGACACCCTTTTCTTTCATTCGCGCGAGCAAGGCGTTCATCTCGGTGATTTCGGGAGTCGTGAGTCGACTCACAATAACTTCGCCGGCTATGTGGCGTTCGGCCGTCGAGGTAAGTCCGGTGACCTCACCAAGTTGACGAAGCATGGCCTCAAGCAAATAGCTTGTCGAAGTTTTTCCGTTGGTGCCGGTCGTGGCAAACAGTTTTGGCATGGTGCCGGGCAGGTTGCCATAAACGAAAGCTGCAAGTTCACCGAGGTGCGATCTCGGATGCTCCACAAGAAGTGTCGGTAACCCCACCCCTTGCACTAACTCTGCCCCAGCAGCATCCGTGATGATTGCGACTGCGCCGGAATCCTTGGCCTTTTGGGCAAAGTTAGCGCCGTGAGTCTTCAACCCTGGCATTGCTACGAAGAGGTCACCTGGTCGCAGGTCGGCGGTGTTCATCGAAATACCCGTGAGCGAGGTGTCAGACGGTTGGGTTGCCCAGGTTAGATCAAAACGGTCAGCAATGGCTTGCAAAGACACCGGGACAACTTTGTCGGGTCTCAGAATCGGAGGAATTGATTCCTTTTGGTCTACCACTCGGTATCGATCTTCTTTGACTTGGTAGTTGCAGGTGGAACTCGGTAGTTGAGCAGAACCTGTTCCATGATGCTCTTGAATGGAGGCGTTGCACCGATTGAGTTGCTGACGGTTCTCGGCTTATAAACGGTAACGGCGACTACATACTGAGGATCTTCGGCCGGCGCCATGCCGATGAACGAAATGGCGTAGCGCGTGCCATAACCGGCACCATCTTTGATCTGAGCGGTTCCAGACTTGCCAGCTACTCGATAGCCCGGCACGCCCGCGGTTCTTCCGATTCCACCCTGCTCGACCACCTTCTCGAGCATGTCGATGGTTGAGCGAGCGCTTGCCGAACTCACAGCTTGAACTCCGGGTTTCACAGGTGTGGCAACGACATTGCCGCTTGCATCGCGGCATCCTTCGATGAGTCGAGGCTGCAGGCGCACCCCGCCGTTGGCAATCGCCTGGTAGAAGAAGGCCGCCTGAATTGGGGTGACGGCGATACCCTGACCGAACATCGAAGTTTTATCGGTCATTCTGTCCCAGTCTTGCCAGTTTGCAAGCAGACCGGCTGTTTCACCTTCAAAACGAACATCGGTTTTTTCACCAACACCGAATTTTTTGAAATAGTCGAATCGGGTCTTGGTATCGACGCGGGCACCAAACTGAATGATTCCGGTGTTCGAAGAGTCACGAAGAACGCCCGTAAGGGTCAGCTTTTGGGTTTCATGAAAGTGGCTGTCGGTAATGTCTTGACCCCACGGCAGAGGAAAGCGATACGGCGCTTTGATCTTTGACTCGGGTGTGGCTTCACCCTGGTCGATCACAGTGGCCGCGGTAACCGTCTTCATCGTTGAGCCAGGTTCAATGCTGGCTTGGAAGATTCGGGAGCCGCGGTCTGCGGCGTTCGACTTTCCTGTGGCATTCGGGTCGACGCTTGGAGCTTCGGCGGCCGCGAGGATGTTGCCGGTCTTCACTTCAATAACAACTGCGCTGGCCCAGTCGGCACGCAATTTACTTACCGTGTTCGTGAGAATCTGCTGGGCGTAATACTGCAGGTCTGAGTCAATCGTGAGTACAACATCCGAGCCGTTTCGCGCCTTTTGAGCGATGACCGCGCTGTTCGGAATGCGAATACCGTCGGTTGCGCCACGTTCAAAGGTTTCTTGACCGTCTACGCCGGCCAAACAAGAGTTGTACTGTCGCTCGATGCCAGCCAGAGGCTCACCATCGACACCTACGAAACCAAGCAGGTTACCTGCAACGGCACCGCTCGGATAAACGCGCGCGAGTTTTTGGTCGTAGTAGATCCAAGGAATCTCGAGCTCTTTCAACTTGCTATAGACAGAAGAGTTGACGTTTTTGGCAAGGTTGGCGTAGTTCGAAGTTCCGGCGATCTTTGCCAAAACCTCTTCTTTGGTCATGTCTAGAATCGCAGCGAGCTCCAGGGCCTGTTGGTCCACCGAGATTTCTACCGAGCTGCCCGAAACCGATCGCATGATGGGCTTTACGTTTACCGGAGCGGCGTTGATGTCGTAACGGTAGACGCTTCGCGCCAGAACGTTGCCATCGGCATCTTCGATCGAACCGCGCAGGGCGGGCAGAGTGCGGGTGACGGAACGTTTCTCTTTTGAAATTTTGTTGATTTCGGCGGCCCGAACCACCTGAAACTCGACAAGTTTCCAGGTGAACGCGAGAGCGACAACCAAAACCACGGCCATGAATAGGCGAAGACGTTTGGCTGGGTTGCCGGGCTGCATGTAGCTCATTTAGCCCTCTTCTCGACGGTTAGTTGGTTGGTGAGGCGAGTAGTCCCTCACCAGAAAACGCTACTTTAGTAGCCGTGGTTTGCGAGTTAGCGACATCCTTGACGGTCTGGCTTTTGACCGACTCGACTTTGGTCGCGGCTGCCACTTTTGCGGCAGCCTTCGCGGCCGCCTGAGCAGCCTTGATAGCGCCAAGGTCGGTGGTGCTTACCAGTGCGCTGTTCGGAACTAAGTTTCGAGCGACCTTTGCCGAATCATTTGCCTTTGCAGCGGTTGGCTTACCAATGATTTTCTGGTCACCGACGTTTAGAAAGACCGGGTTTGAGTTAGCTACCATTCCTAGGCCCTGTGCGGCATTGGCAAGATTTTGCTGTGAAGACAGAGAGTCCACTTCGGCCTTCAAGATTTCGCTGGTGGTTCCCAGTTCATGCTTATAAGCCTTTAGCTGGGCCAACTCATAGGCACCTTGGCTGATGAAGACACCAATCAGAAGCTGCACCAGTTGAATTCCAACCAGACCCAGAACGACTATTAGTGGCACAGCCACCTTGGTGCTTCGCAGGTTCGGTATTGAAACCGCTCTGGATGCTCTTGACGATGTTCTTGCGCCCGCTACGCCGAGGGTGCTCATGCTGCCTGCCTTATTTTTTCGGCTGCGCGAAGGCGAACCGATGCTGATCTTGGATTTGCTGAAATCTCTTGATCGCTGGCCTGCTCTGCACCGCGAACTACCAGGCGAAGAGTCGGTGCGTGTTCTGGCAACTCGATTGGCATATCAAGTGGTGCCGATGAGACCGAAGCCGCACCCAGGGCACGCTTTACGATTCGGTCTTCTAGCGACTGGTAAGAGAGAACAAGAATTCGACCGCCCACACGAAGAGCGTCGAGAGCCTGTGGAACCGCTGAGCTCAGTGCGTCGAGTTCACCGTTAACTTCGATGCGAAGCGCCTGAAACACTCGCTTGGCTGGGTGGCCACTGCTTTTTCCTGGGATGAACGGCACAACCTTGACGATTAGACCGGCCAATTGCGTGCTGGTTGCAAATGCCTCGCTCTTGCGTTCGATAACGATCGCGCGAGCAATTTGGCGAGCGAAGCGCTCTTCGCCGAATTCCTTAAAGATTTTTACCAGCTCAGGTTCGTCGTAGGTGTTGACCACGTCGGCCGCGGTCATCCCCTGGCTGTTGTCCATGCGCATGTCTAGTGGGGCCGAGTATGAATACGCGAAACCTCGGTCTTTTTCATCGAGTTGCATCGACGAAACTCCTAGGTCCATCAACACGGCGTCAACCTTGGCTACACCTAGGTCGGCAAGAGTTTCTTCGATCTGGTCGTAAACAACGTGGCAGAACGTAACCCGGTCGCCAAATGAGGCTAGGCGCTGTTTAGCCAGTTCCAAGGCGTTTGGGTCGCGGTCTAGGCCGATAACCCGAAGGTTCGGAAAGCGATTCAAGAAGCTCTCGGTGTGCCCGCCCAGACCCAGTGTGCAATCGATCATGATTGCGTCACGATCTTCGATGGCTGGGGCAAGTAGCTCTATGCAACGGTCTAGCATTACTGGTTCGTGTAGGTCTGAGATTTGCATAACGCTTCCGACTCCCCCGCCCATCTGCCAGAACCTCAACCGTGGTCCGACCTTAGGGAAGTAGGTCGGCGATGACGGTTGAAGATCTAGCTGATGGGCTAGAAGATTCCTGGAATCACCTCCCCGTCGCGGCTTGAGAAGGCGGCCTCTTCGGCCTCTTGGTACTTGTTCCACGCCTCGGTGTCCCAGATTTCTAGGTGGCTGCGAACTCCGATGAGGGTTAGGTCGCGACCGAGACCGGCGTATTTGCGAAGAGCAGGGTTGATGTTGATTCGACCTTGACGGTCTGGAAGTTCGTTTGATGCACCGGCCAGGAACAGGCGCAGGTAAGAGCGCTGTGCGGCGTTAGTAAGGGAAGCGGCATCGATGTTTTCAACGAGTTCGTTGAAATAGCCGACCGTGTAGACGTATAGACAGCCTTCTTGGCCCTTGGTGATGAAGAGCCCACCCTGAAAAAGTTCACGAAGTTTGGCCGGCAGAATCATGCGGCCCTTCTCATCGAGCTTTGGCTCGAAAGTTCCTGAAAACATGCTGACCTCCGTTCTGTTCCCTTTTGGTGCATTTTCATCCACTTTACTCCACTGTTCCCCAAAATTTACCTGAATTGCGAGAAATATTTCGATTTCGATTAGGTAACAATCAAGTGTTTATTGGCAACCACAGGGGTGGTGCAAAGTGGAGGGATTTTTACGTTACTCGGTCCGAGCGCTGCGGTCAAGGGCAAAGAAAAAGGAGCCCGAAAGCTCCCTGGGGTGACACTAGGTTTGGTTAGCTGTTATTGATCCATGCGCTTGTTCCAGCGCTCTTCGAAGAAACTACCCTTGGTTTCATCCTTTGGTTTGCTTGCGCCACTTGGGCTGGCCTTTGGCTTGGCAGTCGGAGTTGCTTCACCCTTTGCCTTGCCGCCCTTCGATCCGGTGGCCACTAAAACTCCGGCCAGCATCAACGCGAAACCCACAACTCCAAACACCGTGAGCTGACTAATGACGGCGAAGACAAGAACCGAGAGGCCTACAACGGCCAGAAGCGCACCGCCGACGATTCGTGCTGCGGAATTGTTTGGTCCGGCGCTTACCCGGGTAGCAAACTTGGCGTCATCGGCGTAGAGGCCGCGCTCAAGTTCTTCAAGAACCTTCTGCTCGCGCTCTGACAAACCCATGGGTGCCTCCGATTGGTAATGCGTATCTGTTCAAAGTCTAAGACCAGCGAGCAAGTTAGGCTATTCCCGTGAGTGAAACCAAGGTGCTTTTAGATCTAGTCCAACGAGAACTGGATGGCTTTTGCGCTACCAGAAAAACGGAATTCACCGGAATATCCGAAGACCTCAGCGTTTTGCTCGATTACACCAAAGAACTTCTGGCCGGAGGCAAGCGCTTCAGGGCGCTGTTCTGCTACTGGGCCTGGGTGGCAGCGCTTGACGTTTCAAGCACTCAACAAGATTCAGCAACCCGTGCGCGGTCAACCGAGGCCATGGTCGGTATTTGTTCGGCCCTCGAAATGTTCCATGGCGCCGCCTTAGTTCACGACGACCTGCTCGACCAGTCCGATACGCGCCGCGGAGTTCCTGCAGTGCACAAGCGTTTCGAATCAATGCACACACAGCACGGATGGGCGGGAAGCCCCGAACGTTTCGGCCAGGCCGGCTCGGTTCTCGTCGGTGACCTGATGCTCGCTTGGAGCAGCGAAATATTCGGCAACGCCCTGCTGAAATCTCCAAATTCGCAAATTGAATCTGCTTGCCGAGACGAGTTTTCGAAGATGCGCATTGAAGTAATGGCTGGGCAGTACCTCGACGTTCTCGAAGAGAACGCTGCCCCCACCCGTGCGGTTGAAGAGGCCGTCGGCCGAGCAAACCGAGTGATTCTCTACAAAACCGCAAAGTACAGCATCGAAGCTCCGCTTCTGATTGGTGCGGCCTTCGCAGGTGCTGACCCAGCCGTGCTGCGTGGCCTATCGGCCTTCGGCATTCCGCTTGGAATGGCGTTCCAGTTGCGCGACGACATCCTCGGTGTTTTTGGTGACCCTGCAGTCACTGGCAAGCCTGCCGGCGATGACCTTCGCGAAGGCAAGCGAACGGTCTTGGTTGGGCTAACTCGTGAATCGCTAACCCCGACGGTCGGCAAGATTTTCGATGAGCTGCTCACCCACCGCGAGCTCGACGCCGAGCAGATTGCTTTCTTGCAGCAAACCATCAAGGGTTCGGGAGCGCTGGCTAAGACCGAGTCGATGATTGAAGAGTTGGCCAATGAGTCGCTGCTCGCGTTAGATCAACTCCAGCTCGACCCGACCGCGATGATGCAGCTTCGTGAGCTGGCCGTGCGGGTTATCAACCGCCAGAGCTAGCTACTGAGCTAGAAACTGTGCAGCGCGTCTGACCGGCGACTTGTGACCTGCCAGAAGAGCCTTCATCGGCGTTCCGCCGTGCTGTTCAAGGTCGTCGTTTTCGGTGTAAATCCACTCAACCGCATCTTGGATGTTCAATCCGCAGTCGATCAACATCATGACCGTTCCGCGCAAACTGTGCAGCGGTTCGCCGTCGACGATGGTTTCACGAGGAATGTACTTCTTGCCGTCGATCTTTACCTCGATGAGGCTGTGGTCTTCGACATAGCGTCGGATTTTTCCAACCGAGATGCCTAAAGCATCGGCGGCTTCTTCAAAGGTCAGAACTTCTAGGTTCGCAAAGACATCATTCACACATCAACATTGCCACACCCAGCAGCCTGTTAGGAATAGTTTGCGATGCGTGGCACGATATTGGTCTAGCCGAGAAGAAGATGAACACAAGCCAAAACCAAGACCGAGTGATTGACGGACGTTACCGAATCATCCGCTCGTTAGCCGCCGGCGGCATGGCTCGAGTCTTTCTCGCCGAAGATTTGCGACTGAAACGTCAGGTTGCAGTCAAGGTCATTCACCCACACCTGGCCGATGACGAAGGCTTCAT
>CAIZQQ010000018.1 GCA_903935175.1 uncultured Micrococcales bacterium | reverse complement strand
AAGCCATCACTCGCGACAGTCGTGGTGGGAACCGAAGACAACGCAGCCAACAACAGTCAGCTTCGGCTCTATGTTGGCAAAAAATTAGCCACTGGCAAATGGTTCGAGCGCGCAGGTCTGCAAAACGGTAAGAGCTACGTGATGGAGGCCGGCGAGTTTGCCGATGACACCGACATTCGCGCATCCGTTGCCAAAGGAACCCCGATTTCAGTCAAGTTCAACCCAGTTGACAACACGGTTGATGGCAGCACGCAAAATTTCGAAGCGTTGCTCGGGGGTACGACCATGTCGCGCTTAGAAGACGGTGTTTTCGACCCATCGAATCCAAACGATTTCTACTTCACCACCACTGAGTCGAGTGGTGACGTGAAAGCGACCAAGGCAAACCCCGCAACTCCAAGAATCAAACGCGACGGCGGTGCACTTTGGCGGTTGCGTTTCAACGACGTTGCGAAGCCACTCTCGGGTGCGAACCTAACCATGATTCTCGATGGCTCAGAAGCTCCATATTTGAACAAGCCAGACAATCTAGAAATCGATGAGTTCGGCAATATTTTTATCGAAGAAGATCCGGGCGTCAACGAGCATCGCTCACGTTTGATTGTTTTTCAGCCGGCAATCTCGAGGTTCACTGTTTTGGCCACCACAAAGCAGCGCTACTTTGCTGCTCTTGGCGCTGACTACCTGACCAATAATGAAGAACTGAGCAGCGTTGTAGATGTTAGCCGGCATCTACGAACATCCAAGTCAGATAAGAAGACCTATCTGGTTTTCTCAATTCAGGTACACACCGAAGTTGCGAGAACACGACCCGACATCACCAACGCTTCAGCACTGGGCAAGTTATGGCCCGCATTCCGCGGCGGGCAACTTTATCTCTTGGTGATTGACTGGACGAAACTGCCTTAGCGAAGCACTCGGCCATGGTTTTGATGAGTTATTCTCAGCAATAGCAAGCAAAAATAGGGGACAAGATGAAAATCATCAGAATCGTATCCACATTGGCACTAACTGGGATGCTCGTGGCGAGCCTTGCCGCCTGCAGCGCACCAACCCCGAACCCATCGCCAAGCGCAAGTTCGACGCCAAGTGCCACTAAGCCAGCTCCGATGACTCCTGCCGAAGCCAAAGCGGCTTTTTCGGTGATCGCTAAAGACAGCTGTTTTGAAGCTCAAAAACTTGGCGTCGTTGAGAGCAGTGAAGACTTCATCGTGGTTGCGCTCAACAAAGATGAGGCCTACAAGGATTACTCGGCCGCCTACCTTGAGTACCCGAGCACCTTTGGTCTGATTTGGGAGCTTGACGCAATCACCGCCTGCGCCGACTACTACACCTTCAGCATGTCCGAAGAAGCAGGGCAAGAGGCCCCGATCGATGTAACCTTCGACGAAAACGATTCGACATTCACGACTTTTGAAGATTTTGGTGAATTCGGAACATCCGAATACAAATTCACGATTGTCGATGGCAAGTTCGCCACAGTCGAAAACCTAGACCCAAAGAATGAACGATTTATCACCATCCGCTATGGATCAATCACGGCAGATGACCGAGCAGTGGTTGAAACCGCTGTCGAAGAATACTTAGCGAAGGACTAGAGAAGCCATGACAACTAGCGGGCAAAATCAAGCCGCACTCGGGCGCATCGGCAAGCCAGCCCTTTATGTTGCATACATCGGCCCTTTTCAATCGGCCGCGGGTTGGTTGATCGCCGGCAGTCTTTGGCCAGGCTATGACCCTGTGCGTCAAACCATCAGCGATCTAGCCGCTAACGAATCGCCAGTTCAGCTGATCATGTCGGCGTTTTTCGTGCTCGGCGGAGTGCTTACGCTCATCGCTGCGATCTATGGGCGAACGCTCGCTATGCCGGGTCGAGTGGCGCTGTTTGTCGCCGCACTTTGCACCTTCGGTCTCACCATCTTTCCGACGCCTCTGATCGGCTACTCGATTGAGCACAGAGTGTTTGCCATTGCCTCGTTTGTGCTCTCGGCTGGCTGGCCGCTGTTGGCGATGCGAAAGCGCAAGGATGCTCCCTGGATCATTCGCCCAACCGCATCGATCATCGGCACGGCGTTACAAACGGTTCTCGCACTATGGTTCTTGAGTAGCTGGACCGACCCAACCAATATGACCGTTGGTGTTTGGGAGCGAGTAGTCGCCGTATCTCAGGCTCTCTATGTATCTGTAGTGATCGTCGTTTGCTATTTCAGCCAAGCTAAATCGCACAGCAAAAACCACTAATTTCTCTTAGTAATAGCGCATTTCGCATTTAGTGTTGCGTTATGACAATTCACGTGAAAAAAGGCACCGACTGGCAGAGTGTTTACAACCAGGCCAGAGCACTTGCGCCCGAAGCATTCGACGCTGACCGAATTAGCAACCTTGCCCTTGGCAAATGGCTCTCGGTCGGCACTCCGGCTCACCACGTGAATCCGGTCGACCAACAGGTCATTCAGGGGCCACCAAAGATCGACCACCAAACCGCTCTTGACGCCGTGGCCGATGCTGCACGCCAGCATGTCGCCTGGGGAAAAGTCAGCCTCGATGAGCGCAAAGTTCGGGTTACCGCCGCACTGGCCGGGCTTCGAGTTGCACGCGACACCCTGGCCCTTTTGCTCGCTTGGGAAATCGGCAAGCCTTGGAAGCTCGCTTGTGCAGACGTTGACCGCTGTATCGACGGCGTCGAGTGGTATGTCACCCAAATCGATCGCCAACTCGAAGGTCGCAAACCACTTAGCGGCCCGATCTCGAACATCGCATCTTGGAACTACCCGCTGAGCGTGCTGGTTCATGCCGAACTTGTGCAGATGCTGGCCGGAAACGCTGCGATTGCCAAGACCCCGTCGCAGGGTGGTTTTCACGCCCTAACCCTCGCCCACGCCGTGATGGCTCAGGCGGGGCTACCGGTGACTTTGTTGAGCGGCGTTGGTGCTGAGTTGAGCGACGCGCTGGTTTCTTCACCAGAACTTGGCGCTTTCGCTTTTGTTGGCGGCCGATCAAATGGTCGAGCCACTCTCGAGCGCTTGGCTGACTTCGACAAGCGTCACATCTTGGAACAAGAGGGCTTGAACGCTTGGGGAGTCTGGGACTTCTCAGACTGGGACAACCTCGCCCCGCACATTCGCAAAGGCTTCGAATACGCCAAGCAACGTTGCACCGCCTACCCTCGCTACGTGGTTCAGCGCAGACTGTTTCCAGCCTTCCTCGAAATGTACATTCCGATCGTCAAGGGCTTGAGATTCGGGCATCCGCTCGCTGTTGAAAACGACGAGGATGATCTGCCAGAGCTCGAGTTCGGCCCCGTGATTCACACCACCAAGGCCGACGAACTGCGCTCGCAGTATGCAGAGGCTATTACCACCGGCGGAATACCGCTTTATGTCGGAAGCCTCGACCACGGGCGATTTATCGCAGGTCAAGACACATCGGCTTATGTAGCTCCGGCAACCGTACTTGAGCCGCCTCGCGCCTGGTCACTGCATCACTCAGAGCCATTCGGCCCAATCGACTCGATCGTGCTGGTCGACACCGAGGCCGAGTTCATCGCCGCCATGAATGTGTCGAACGGAAACCTCGTCTCTTCGGTTGCAACCGACGACATGGTTTTCGCCAAGCGTGTGCGCGAAGAGATTTCGGCCTTCAAGTTCGGAATCAACGCACCTCGTTCACGTGGAGACCGCGAAGAGGTCTTCGGCGGGCTCGGCGCATCATGGCGCGGTGCCTTTGTTGGTGGTGACTTGCTAATCGATGCCGTCACCGACGGTGATCGCCCGATTTACGGAAACTTCAAGGGCGGCTCTAGGTTCCCAGAGGGCCTAGACCTCTAGAACTACTTGGTGACGCTGCTTTTTAGCCAATCGAAGCGGTCACAAAATCGGCCACGTCGTTCATCACGCGATCATCAATGCTGTGACCCAAGCCTTCGTAAGTCTTGGTTTGGGCACGGGTGTGTGACTGTAGCCAGCGATTGAGGCCAGCCACAGCATCCTTGGCCACCACCGTGTCTTGCGCACCGCGGCAATAAAGCACCTTTGGCTTGTTTTCGCGCAGAGCAGCATCTGCCGGCATTTCAACATCGGCCGCAAAACCCGCGAGGATGACGCACGCGACGATTTGCTTGGGGCGAGTTCTGAGTAGCTGAGTTGCCATGAGCCCGCCCTGAGAAAACCCGATCACAACTAGCGGTTGGTTTGGTTCGAGCAAATCATCAAGCCAATCCCAGAGCGCCTCGGTCGGCGGCATCACGTCTTCGAGGTTTGGGTTCAAAACTCGCTCAACCCCATACCAAGCAAATCCGCCGTGCTCGGTGGGCAACGGCGCTCGCGGCGAAACCCAGGGCAGGTTGGGCAAGTAGCTCATGATGCCAGGTAGGTCGCGCTCGTCTGCGCCATAGCCGTGAAGCAAAACAACCACGGGCTGCTCAGCCTTGAGACCACCAAGGTCGTTGGCGGTGAATTTTGTGATGGTCAAGTCGATTGCGTTCGATCGGGTCAGGGCTGGCGTTAGATCAGGGCCAGCACTAGGGCGACGAAGATGCCCACAAAAATCGCCGGAGTCAGATGTTTAGCAACATGCAGCCAAACCGCGTTCTTCACGATGCCCTTGGTCAGGTGGCTAGGGTTTT
>CAIZQQ010000017.1 GCA_903935175.1 uncultured Micrococcales bacterium | reverse complement strand
AGTCGATGCAAATGCTGCTCCGAAAACAATCAGAACGCGTTGGATGGTGCCGCCGATTACTCCGGACCAGAAGATACCGGTGACTATGCCGGCTCCCACCAGCCAGAGCGGATCGATTATCGGCTCAGCTAACCAGTCATTGAAGCTGATCGACATGTACTGCTTTAGCAGAACGGCTACCCAGAAGATTGGCAGCGAGAAGAAGAGGAATGAGACGAACGTGATCGCATAGTCGAATCGGCTGTACTGACGCAGAGCGGTAACGACACCGATGGTGATACCAACGAGAATGGCGAGAATGGTGGCCGCAAGAACCAAGCGGATGGTCGTTGGGATGGCCGTGGCAATCAGCTCGGCTACATCTTGACCCTGGCGTGATTCACCCATGGTGAACTTACCCCAGAAGACTCCGAACATTCCAGCCATCCACTTGAAGTAACGCAGAGGGGCCGGGGTGTCTAGGTCGAGCTGGCGAGTTAGAGCGATGATGGTCTGCTCTTTTTTTGGGTCGCTGCTGAGGCGAAGCTCTTCGAGCGGGTCGCCAGACCAGGCCAGAAGAATGTAGGTGAGGTAGCTGCTCACAAAAAGAATGAGGAGCAATTGTGTAACTCGTCGAGCTAAGTACGTTAGCACTTGATACCTTTCGCCACTGCGTTGTGACTACCGCATGAACGGCGTCTAAACAAATCTAAATCAGTTTACCTGCAAGAAAAGCCAATGGCACCCGGATTTGATCCGGGTGCCATTGGTTTTTTTAGCTTGTTACTAAAAACTCAAACGAGTCTTTAGTAGCTCCACTCCCAGTAGTTCCAAACGATGTTTGGAGTTAGTGGGGCCGGCTTCACGCCCTTCAGTGCCGCGTTGTGCGCGGTTACTGCTGGGTGCTGGAAGATCGGCAGGGTGATGGCGTCGTCAGCGATTAGCTTGTCAGCCTTCTTGTACTCTGCGATAACCTGAGCATCGGTCAACTTGGTCTCTAGCTTGTCAAGGATCGCGTCCATGGCAGCGCTGTTGTAACCAATTAGGTTGTTTCCACCGTCGCTCTTGAAGTTAGCGTTCGAACCGGTCTGGCTGACTGAGCTTGGGCACCATGCGAAGAACGCGGCGTCGTAAGCATTCGAGTCAAGGAACGCAGACCAACCAGAAGTACCACCAGCGTTGGTTAGGTCGAAACCGGCCTTACCAAGCTCGTAGCGTGCTAGTTGGAATTCGTTTGCACGACGGGTGTTTGAAGGCTGACCCCAAAGGATGTTTACCTTCACCGACTTGCTTCCAGCCTTAGCGGTCTTGTAGTACTTCTTTACAAGGGCTAGAGCCTTAGCGGTGCGCGAGGCCTGGGTTCCGGTTGCGTAAATCGACTTGGTGTAAGCCGATGCTTCGTTGTAACCAGACTGACCAGGTAGCAAGAACGACGAGTTACCAAGAACTGCGTTCGAGTTGACTGGCTTGACCAGGGTGTCGATGATGTCTTGACGTGGGAACGCTAGCAAGAACGCACGGCGAAGTTCCTTCGCACGAGTGGTCATGCCAGCGAAAACACCGGTGTAGCTCTCGTTAGGAATGATCGAACCAACGCGAACGTCAACGTGCTCGAAGCAAGCGTTAACACCACCGATGGTCTTTACACCCTTAAGGGCCTTTAGCGCCTCAACTGCGTCAGCGGTTGGCTGACCTGCGTAGATGTCAAGTTCCTTGTTAGCAAGGGCCTGAGCAGCAGCGGTCGAGTCACCGATGAACTTGTGAATAACAGTCTTGACCTTGCCCGTAAGCTTTGGTCCGCTGTTGTACTTCGGGTTCACAGTCATGGTTACCGACTGGTCAGCCACTGCAGACTTCACCAAGAAACCACCGTTACCAACGAAAAGTAGCGGGTTGGTTGATGAGTTTACGGTCTTGATGTTGTAGTCGTTGCTCCAGACGTCACCGATCTTCTTTAGAAGAGTGGTGTTCTTGCTGGTGAACGCGGCCAAGAAGGCAGCCTTGTCGGCCTTGTTCTGGGTCAGGCTCTGAGCAGAGGTCTTGTCGTTTGCCAACTGAACCAAGGTGTGAACCGGAGCAGGGCCAGGGCCCATGATCTGCCAGTCAGGCACGAAGCTCGAGTAGCAAAGGGTAACCGACATCTTGTCAGAAGACAGAGCTGGCTCACCCTTGATGGCGCTGTCGTATGGACCACCGTAGAACGAGTTGAAGTCAGGAACAACTTCTGGGTCAGCAGGGTCGCCTAGGCCAGCGGCCTTAGAGTAAGCGCTGCTCGCAAGAATGTGGCTTAGAAGAAGGTCAACACCATCGATTGGAGTGCCGTCAGACCACACACGACCAGGCTTCACGGTGTACTTGACAGCAAGTGCACAGCCGGCCTTGGTAACGGTGCCGAAGGTACCGAAGGTGGTGTTACGAACCAGGTTTTTGTTGTTGTCGTAGTAGGCGAAGCCTGCACCAGTCATGTAACCGACATCGCTGTTGGTAACAAGGTTGGTCTCAGGAGTTCCGCTGTTGAACGACGTGAGCGCGTTTGACGCGTGAATCACGACAGTGGTGCGAGTTGCAGCCTGAGCTGGCGCTACCAAACCGGCGACGCCAAGTGCTCCCGCTGCAGCCACGGCCACCGCGCGAACGATGCGTGTTGCTTTCATGTATTTCTCCTTGTTGGATTAGGGCCAACGCGACCTTTCGAGAAAGGACACGATAACCCTTGGGTTCTTATAACTTTAGAGTGCAAATTCTCAGAATGTTAAGAAAATTTTGGTTTTTTTCATTTCGTAACATTCCTGTTACCAAAACTCTCGATCTTGCCTAAATCGGTATTCCGCAAGCGCTTGCAGCAAATAGTCTGAAACTATGCCAAATATTGCTGAGCTGTTTATCTTCGGGCTGACCGCCGGACTAGCGCTCGCGATTCCCGTTGGCCCAATGGCACTGCTGCTAATTGACACGACTCTGCGTTTCGGCTTGAGAGTTGGGGCCGCCGGCGCTCTCGCCATGGCGTCGGTCGACGCGACCTATGCCGTGGTGGTTTTTCTGGCCGGATCGGCCGTGGCGAGCATCCTAGGAACCTACGGAATCTGGTTCAGCCTGATCGGCGCGGCAATTTTGCTGGGGTTGGGTGCGCAGACTATTTACAAGGCGCTGAGCCGGAGGCGAGCATCCGAGGGGTCTTCAGCGACGCAGGTCGAAGCGACCACCGCTGGCAAGACCTTTTTGAAATTCGCTGCTGCCACGGTGGTGAACCCACCGACGGCTCTCTACTTTTTGGCAATCACTCCGAGTTTGGTTGGGCTGACCGGCTCTGACCCGGTTGCAGCAACCTTTGCATTTGCCAGCGGAGTGTTCTTGGGCTCGGCTGTTTGGCAACAGGCTCTAGCTTTGTCAGGCGCAGCTATAAGAGGCATAACCACCCCGCGAGTGCGAACCTGGCTAAGCCTGGCAGGAGGCGCAATGATTGTTGCCCTCGCAATAGTGCTCGCGGCTAGGGCTTTTGGTTAGACCTTAAGCGAAAGCCTCTGGCGGTGGGCACGAGCAAACCAGGTTGCGGTCGCCGTAAACCGAGTCGATGCGTCGAACAATCGGCCAGTACTTGTTGCGGTGTTGGCCAACCACAGGGTAGGCGGCGAGTTCGCGAGAGTATGGTTTGTTCCATTCGCCAATTACTGACTTAGCCGTGTGAGGCGCGTTGCGAAGTGGGTTGTCTTCGACATTCCACTCCCCCGACTCAACCTTGGCAGCCTCGGCGCGAATGGCGATCATGGCATCGACAAAACGGTCGAGTTCATCAAGCGGTTCGCTCTCGGTTGGCTCGATCATCAAGGTGCCGGCAACCGGGAACGACATGGTTGGTGCGTGGAACCCGTAGTCGATTAGACGTTTGGCAATGTCATCCACGCTCACACCTGAATCTTTGGTGAGTGGGCGCACGTCGAGAATGCACTCGTGGGCGACCAGGCCCTTGTTTCCGGTGTAGAGAACTGGGTAGTGACCCTCGAGCTTTTTGGCGACGTAGTTTGCCGACAGCACTGCGCCCGCGGTTGCCTCGGCCAAACCTACGTTGCCCATCATGCGAATGTAAGCCCATGAAATTGGCAGGATGCTCGCCGAGCCGAATGGCGCAGCCGAGATTGGTCCGAATGCCGGAAGCTCGGTTTGGGCCTGTGCGTGACCAGGTAGGAAAGGCGCAAGGTGCGCGCGTGCTGCAACCGGACCAACACCCGGGCCGCCACCACCGTGAGGGATGCAGAAGGTCTTGTGCAGGTTGAGGTGGCTAACGTCGCCGCCGAACTTGCCGAACTTTGCATAACCGACCACGGCATTGGTGTTTGCGCCGTCGATGTAAACCTGACCACCGGCTTCGTGAACTCGGTCACAAATGTCGACGATGGCTTCTTCATAGACGCCGT
>CAIZQQ010000016.1 GCA_903935175.1 uncultured Micrococcales bacterium | reverse complement strand
TTTCGCCGAACTCATCGGCCAGTCTCAAGTAACCGCGCCTCTCATGACGGCCCTTCGCGGCGATCGAGTCAACCACGCCTACCTCTTTTCTGGCCCGCGCGGCTGTGGCAAAACCACCTCTGCTCGCATTCTGGCGCGTTGCCTAAATTGCGCCGAAGGCCCAACCGACACCCCTTGCGGCAAGTGCCCGAGCTGTGTCGAACTTTCGCGCAACGGTGGCGGCAGCATGGATGTCGTCGAAATCGACGCAGCCAGCCACAACGGTGTTGACGACGCCCGTGATCTTCGCGAACGTGCCGCTTTTGCCCCGGCCCGCGACCGCTACAAAATCTTCATTCTCGACGAGGCCCACATGGTCACCGCAGCAGGCTTCAACGCCCTGCTCAAGATCGTCGAAGAGCCACCGGCCCACGTCAAATTTATCTTTGCCACCACCGAGCCAGAGAAGGTCATCTCGACCATCCGCTCGCGCACTCACCACTACCCGTTCCGCCTAGTGCCGCCGGCGCAGATGCTCGAATACTTAGAGTCACTCTGCACCTCTGAAGGTGTCGAAGTTGCTCCTGGCGTTTTGTCGCTCGTGGTTCGCTCGGGTGGTGGCTCGGTTCGTGACTCACTCTCGCTTCTCGACCAGTTGATTGCTGGGTCTGAGGGTTCGAAGGTTGAATATGAGCGTGCCGTTGCGCTACTCGGATACACTCCCGACACCCTGCTCGACTCCGCCGTTGAGGCACTCTCGCTGCACGACTCATCGGCCGCTTTCGCCGCCGTTGATCGTGTGATTCAAACCGGTCAAGACCCACGTCAGTTTGTCGAAGACATTCTCGAGCGTCTTCGTGACCTAATTTTGGTCGCAGCTGCCGGCCACGATGCCAAGGCTGTGTTGCGCGGCGTTAGCGACGACCAGCTCGAGAAAATGCGCATGCAGGCCGAGCAGTTTGGCCCGTCTGAGCTGGCTCACGCCGCCGACATTGTGAACGACTCGCTCACCGCAATGTCTGGCGCAACTAGCCCCAAGCTTCACCTCGAGCTAATGATTGCTCGCGTTTTGGTTCCTGCCGCCGACACCTCTGAGGTCGGTTCGCTGGCTCGCATCGAGCGCCTAGAACGTCGCATCGGGTTGCCGAGCGACGGTGCTGCCCCGGCGGCACCAGCGACCAAAGCCGCGCCTGCAGCAAAAGCCGAACCTGCCAAACCGACAACCGCACCTGCGGCGGTAGCCCCTGCGGCACCAGCCGCTTCGGTTGCAGCTCCTGCGGCTGCGGTGAACATCCCAGAGTTAACCACCGAGGCGTTCAGAGACTCTTGGCAGGCAATTTTGAGCCGTGTTGAAAAGGCATCGAAGAGCGCCTGGATCGTGGCCTATACGCTCAAGGTCGTCGAATTTGCCGAAGGTGTGCTCACCCTGCGCTTCATGAGCCAGAGCGATCTCGAAACTTTCAAAACGTCGGGCCAGGCTCCAGATGTTCTTCGCAAGGCCATCACCGACGAGCTCGGCATAACCGTCAAGTTCAAGCCGCTGGTCGAAGCACCTGTCGCAGCAACCCCCGTAGTCGCCGCAACACCGGCAGCCGAGGCCCCAACCACGCCAATCGAAGTTCAAGCCGAGCCAGAAGCAGTGGTTCCGGACGAAGCCCCGGCCGAACCTGTCGCCGAAGCCAAGCCAGCCAAGGCCACCAAGTCGCGCAAGGCAGATGTTCCAGACGCCGAACGCTATGGCGAATCGATCTTGCGCGAGTTTGGCGCAAAGCCACTCGATGACCCGAGTGGTGGTCGCTGATGTATGAAGGCGTAATTCAAGAACTCATCGACGAGTTGAGCCGCTTGCCGGGCGTTGGGCCTAAGTCTGCCCAGCGCATCGCCTTTCACCTGCTGCAAACCGAAGACGACCAGGCTAAAACCTTGGCCCAGGTGCTGCTCGAAGTAAAAGAACGCGTTCGCTTTTGTGAAATTTGCGGCAACGTAGCCGAAGAAGTGCAATGCAACATTTGCCGTGACCCGCGTCGCACTAAAACCGCCATTTGCGTGGTCGAAGAGAGCAAAGACGTGCAGGCAATCGAGCGCACCCGCGAATTCAGAGGCACCTACCACGTTCTCGGTGGCGCAATCAGCCCGATCGAGGGCATAGGCCCAGACAACCTGCGCATCAAAGAGCTCATGGCGCGTCTCGGCAACCCCGAGATTCAAGAAATCATCATCGCGACTGACCCGAACCTCGAAGGCGAAGCGACGGCAACTTACCTAACCCGCATGTTGAGCCCGCTCGGAATCACAATTTCGCGCCTCGCATCGGGTCTACCGGTTGGTGGAGACCTCG
>CAIZQQ010000015.1 GCA_903935175.1 uncultured Micrococcales bacterium | reverse complement strand
GAACCCTAGCGGTACTTCCCAGCTTCGTAATCGTGGCTGGGTTTATGGCGTTCCCGGTAATGTTTGCGTTTTACATTTCGTTCACGAAAACCAACGGCCTGACATACGACTGGCGCGGCCTCGACAACTACATCGCAATCTTCAGCGACCCTATTGTTCACCAGGTCTTTCTAAACAACTTCAAGTTCTTGATTTCAGTTCCGCTGGTTATCTTTTCCGCACTGGTCTGTTCTATTCTGCTTTTTGAGCAGTTCAAGGGATGGAAGTTTTTTCGAGTAATTTTCTTTCTTCCAAACGTTTTATCGGTGGCCGTAATCGGTCTGATCTTTAGAAATGCGTTTGGCTACGAGGGAGCTGTGAACCAGTTTCTAGGATTGTTTGGCAATGAGCCGATGCAGTTCTTCATCGACTCGAATTACAGCATTTTAATCATCATTCTGGCTCTGGTCTGGTCGGGCTTTGGCTACCAGTCGCTCTTGCTTCTCGCCGGTCTAACTTCTATCAACCCCGCAGTCTTCGAAGCTGCGGCCATCGACGGCGCGGGCTGGTGGCGCAGGCTCTGGTCGATCACGTTGCCGAACATTCGAAAAGTACTCGGCTTCGTATTCATCATCAACATTCTTTACACCTTCGCCTCGCTGTTTGGTTTCGTCTTTGTGATAACCGCTGGAGGCCCTGGCTATGAGACAACCACAATCGACTTCTTGGTTTACCTGCGAGCCTTCTCGAGCAACAACCTGGGTTCGGGCGCCGCTCTAGCAGTGCTGCTCTTCTTCTTTATCGGTCTGTTGACACTGCTGCAGAACCGCGTGTTCAAGCTACAAAAGGACGACTAGCATGTCTGATTCGATCAGCTCAAGACTTACACCGCGCGCCAGGTGGCCCATTTTCATCGGTATGTGCTTGGTTGCGGCGACCATTATCTACCCGCTGTTCTTTGTGGTGGTCACCTCGCTGCGCAGCAACGTCGACTATAAGCGCGACCCTTTTGGTCTGCCAGTTGACTGGACAGTAACGAACTACATCGAACTTTGGGACGAATACGGTGTCGGCCGCGCATTTTTGAACAGCCTTTTTGTTTCGACGAGCGCTGTTGCGGTGATTCTGATTCTCGCGACTTTGGCGGGGTATGCCCTAGCCAAGCTTCCGGTCTTTGGCAGCAAGTTCTTCACCGCGACTTTCGTCTCGGTAATGCTGCTCCCTGGTCCAGTGCTAATTATTCCTATCTATTTGGTGCTCGCTCGATTGGGCATCGTCGGTGACTATTCCGGCTTGATACTGGTTTATGTCGCCACCGGTTTGCCGTTTGCCATTTTCTTTCTCACCCTCACCTTCAGGGCCATCCCAGATGAGCTGCTTGAGGCAGCAAGAGTTGATGGAGCCGGCTTCTTTAGAACGCTCTGGTCGATTGTTGGGCCAATGGGAGCTTCGGGAATTGCGACTTTGGCTGTGCTGCAGTTCCTTGGCACTTGGAACGAACTGATCTTTGCGCTGATTCTGGTTCCTGACGCGCAGATGAGGCTGCTCACACCGACACTGGCATCAATCGGAAAGCGCTTCGTTAGCGATCAGCCGCTAACCTCAGCGGGTCTTTTCATAAGCGCTCTCGTTCCGCTGCTGCTACTCACCTTCGCATCAAAATACATCATGCGAGGACTGCAGGTTGGCCTAAGCCGCTAGTTCTTTTCGATCCAGCCATCCGGGTGGAAAGTTGCATCGATAGGTTCGGAGCGAACAATTGGCTTCGCCCAAAGAACGCCGTTTGCTAAAACTTTTCCGATTTCCTTCTGGTGGTAGACCGGATAATCCTGGTCACCAGGTGAGAAGTAGAAAACCTTGCCCAGTCCGCGTCGCCAGGTTGCGCCGGATCTAAACACTTCACCGCCGGTGAAGCTCGAGATGAAGATCAGCTCGTCCGGGGTTGGAATATCGAAGAACTCGCCATACATCTCTTGCAACGGAATAACAATCGGGTCGGGAAGGCCCTGCGTAATCGGGTGGCTTGGGTTGACGTTCCAGACCAGTTCGCGATCTTTAGAGCTGCGCCATCTGAGCGAACAGGTTGTGCCCATTAGCTTCTTAAAGATTTTCGAATAGTGCGCAGAGTGCAAGACAATCAAGCCCATGCCGCCTAAGACGGCGTCGTAAACGCGCTGCACAACCTCGTCGCTAACCCTCGGGTGTGCCTCATGGCCCCACCACATCAGAACATCGGTTCGGTCGAGCACCGCTTGGGTTAGGCCGTGTTCGGGCTCGTCTAGCGTGGCGGTCGCTACTTCGACAGCGCTGCCAAGTTCGTTTTCCAAAAGGGCCTTGATTGCGCCGTGCATTCCATTCGGGTAAATCTTTGCCGGCACAGAGTCGGTCTGCTGCTCGTGGATGTTTTCGTTCCAGATTGTGACTCTGAGTGTCATTAGAGAGTTATCTCTTTCCCGGCTTTAGCCGATCTGTACATGGCGTCAATAATGGCCGTGCGGTGAAGGGCGTAATCACCGGCATGCGAGACAAAATCACCTGAGGCGATGTGTTCAATGAACTCGTTGATAACGGCCAGGTG
>CAIZQQ010000014.1 GCA_903935175.1 uncultured Micrococcales bacterium | reverse complement strand
GCGCTCAGAGATCGAGGCGAGGTCGGTAGCAGCAATCGCCAAAAAGTCGAGCACGTAGCCCACCGGCGCGCCATGAAAGTTGCCGTTCGAAGTGACTTCGCCGTCTTCGAGCACCACAGGGTTGTCGATGGCGGCGGCGAGCTCGCGCTCGGCCACAGAACGGGCATAGGCGATGGTGTCACGAACCGCTCCGGCAACCTGCGGTGCGCAACGCAACGAGTAGGCGTCTTGAACTTTGTCATCACCGTGACGGTGGCTGGAAACGATCTCGCTACCGACCAACGCGGCAAACATGTTTCGCGCGCTGGTTGCTTGACCCGGATGCGGGCGCAACGGTTCGTGCAACTGGGCTCGGAACACCTGGTCGGTGCCCATTAAACCCTCGACCGACATGGCGGCGATTACATCGGCTTCGTCGAGCAGGTGCTCAAGGTCGAAGATCGCCAGGCACAGCATGCCGAGCATTCCGTCGGTGCCGTTGATTAGGGCAAGACCCTCTTTTTCGCGCAGTTCGATTGGCGAAATGCCTGCCTCGGCGAGCAGCTCTGGCACCGGGCGCTCGAGCCCATCGGACCCGAAGGCTCGCCCCTCACCCATCAGCACCATGGCGCAGTGGGCGAGTGGGGCAAGGTCGCCAGAGCATCCGAGCGAACCAAACTCATGAACAACCGGGGTGATGCCGGCGTTCAAAATGGCGGCCATCGTCTGGGCCAACTCGGCACGAGCACCAGTGCGACCAGAGCAAAGGGTCTTGAGGCGCAGCAGCATGAGTGCGCGAACAACCTCGCGCTCAACCGGGGCACCAACGCCGGCAGCGTGCGAGCGCACGAGCGACTTTTGCAACTGCACGCGGTCTTCGGGGGCAATGTGGCGGTTGGCCAGAGCGCCGAATCCGGTGCTGATGCCATAAACCGGCGTCTCGCCACCGGCCAGGGCCTCGATGTGCTTGCGCGTAGCACGCATGCCGTCGAGCGCAGCATCCGCTATTTCGACTCTTGCGTTATCGCGAGCAACGGCAACCACGTCGGCAATGGTCATGCCGCGCGAATTGATGGTGATGGTCTTGGTCATTTTTCTCTTTCATAAACCGAGGTGCCGTCGATGATGGTTGATGCAACCAGATCGACGCCCGGGCGATACGTCAGGTGAACAAAGCTCGGTGCGTTAAGAACTACAAGATTTGCGCGCTGGCCAACCCGAAGGCCGCCAACATCGGTGCGTCGCAGAGCGGCCGCGCCACCGGCCGTCGCAGCGGCAAGTGCCTGACTCGGGGTGAAGTGCATGTCGCGCACCGCAACCGCCAGGCAAAACGCCATCGAGGTGGTGAAGCTTGAACCAGGGTTGCAGTCGGTCGCTAGGGCAACCTTCGCGCCGGCGGCAAAGAGTCGGCGAGCATCCGGGTAGTCGGCACGAGTCGAAAACTCTGCACCCGGCAGCAGCGTGGCCACGGTGTTCGACCCGGCCAGCAACTCGATGTCGCGATCGGTCAGGTGCGTGCAGTGGTCGGCGCTCGCGCAATCGTGCTTGACCGCGAGCTCGACGCCAGCGCCAGCCTCGAGTTGGTTGGCGTGGATGCGCGGCCGCAGCCCCGCTCGCACACCGGCTCGCAAAATTTCGTCTGCCTCATCGGCGTCGAAAGCGCCGCGGTCGCAGAACACGTCGATCCATCTCGAGTGCGGGGCGGCCGCCTCGAGCATTTCGCCCGAAACCAAAGACACGTAGTCTTCGCGGCGGTCGGCAAACTCCGCGGGCACAACGTGTGCGCCCAAGAAGGTCACCTCGTCGGTAACCTCAGCGGCCAGAGCCACCGACCTCGTCTCATCGGCAACGTTCAACCCGTAGCCACTTTTGGTTTCAAAAGTTGTGATTCCGCTGCGGTGCAGCTCGAGCATCCGAGCTCGTAAACCAGCCCGTAACTCGTCATCGCTCGCCGCCCGAGTCGCGGCCACCGTGGTCTTGATGCCACCGGCCGAATAGCTCACGCCACTCATGCGAGCCTCGAACTCAGCGGCGCGGTCGCCAGCAAAAACCAGGTGGGCGTGTGAGTCGACGAAGCCCGGAATCACCGTGCGCCCCGCCACGTCGACAAACTCGTCGGCAACCGGTGCGTTCGCGCTCGACCCAACCCAAGCCACCACACCCGCGTCGATCACGAGGGCGGCGTTTTCGATTAGCTCGAGTTCACCGGTGTCTGGCGAAGCGCCGACCACCAGTTGCCCGATGTTGCCAAAGAGTTTTGCCAAGGTTTGCCTATTCGGTGTCGAGCATCGGCACGTGAACGTGCTTGTGGCGAGCCACCTCGACGGCCTCCGGGTAGCCGGCGTCGACGTGACGAATCACACCCATGCCAGGGTCGTTGGTTAGCACGCGCTGCAACTTCTGGGCGGCCAGCTCGGTGCCGTCGGCAACGCTCACCTGACCCGCGTGGATGCTGCGCCCAATGCCCACGCCACCACCGTGGTGAATCGAAACCCAAGATGCGCCAGAGGCGATGTTGATCATTGCGTTCAGAAGCGGCCAGTCGGCAATCGCGTCTGAACCGTCGAGCATTGCCTCGCTCTCGCGGTAAGGCGATGCCACCGAACCGCAGTCGAGGTGGTCGCGACCGATGACAATCGGGGCGCTAACTTCGCCGCGAGCGACGAGGTCGTTGAACACAGCACCCGCCTTGTCGCGCTCGCCGTAGCCGAGCCAGCAGATGCGGGCCGGCAGACCCTGAAACTGCACACGCTCTTGCGCCATGTTGATCCAGCGGCGTAGGTGGTCGTTCTCGGGGAACAGGTCGAGAATCGCCTTGTCGGTGCGATAAATGTCTTTCTTGTCGCCCGAAAGCGCGACCCATCTAAACGGCCCCTTGCCCTCGCAGAACAGCGGGCGAATATAAGCGGGGATGAACCCTGGAAACTTGAAGGCGTCGCTAAAGCCGCCCTTGCGGGCTTCATCGCGAATCGAGTTGCCGTAGTCGAACACCTCGGCACCCTTGGCCATGAACCCGACCATTGCCTCAACGTGCTTGGCCATCGACTCTTCGGCGCGACGGGTGTATTCCTCTGGATTACGGCGGGCATACTCGGCTGAGTCGGCCAACTCAACGCCCTCTGGCAAATAGGCCAGCGGGTCGTGGGCCGAGGTTTGGTCGGTGACGATATCAATCGGAACATCACGGCGCAGCAGCTCTGGCAAAATCGTCGCAGCGTTGCCAACCAGACCAATCGAAACCGCCTCGCGTGCATTCTTTGCGGCTACGGCACGGTCGATTGCAGCATCCAAGTTGTCGGCAATTTCGTCGAGGTAGCGGTCGGCCAGGCGACGGCGCAGGCGAGTTTCGTCGACGTCGATGATGAGGCAAGTGCCCTCGTTCATGGTGACGGCCAGCGGTTGAGCGCCTCCCATGCCACCGCATCCGCCCGTCACGGTCAGTGTGCCGGCGAGCGTGCCACCGAAGCGCTTGGCAGCCACGGCCGCGAAGGTTTCGTAGGTGCCCTGCAAAATGCCCTGGGTGCCGATGTAGATCCACGAGCCGGCCGTCATCTGGCCATACATGGTCAGACCCAGCTGCTCTAGTCGGCGAAACTCTGGCCAGTTGGCCCAGTCACCCACGAGGTTCGAGTTGGCGAGCAGCACGCGCGGGGCCCACTCGTGAGTCTGAAACACACCGACCGGCTTGCCCGACTGCACCAACAGGGTTTCGTCGTTCTTGAGGTGGGTGAGGGTTTTTACGATCGCGTCGAACGACGGCCAGTTGCGAGCAGCCTTGCCGGTGCCGCCATAAACTACAAGATTTTCGGGGTATTCGGCCACCGCCGGGTCGAGGTTGTT
>CAIZQQ010000013.1 GCA_903935175.1 uncultured Micrococcales bacterium | reverse complement strand
TGAACGTTGCCGATGAGGCGAGGTCGGTGGCTCTGGCCGCCGAGGTTACCGACGAGGTGACCTTCTTGGGCGCACACGTTGTGCCCGCGGAGTTTGCCGACCGCCGCGAAGACTACGTGTCTTTGGTTGCGGGCGAAATGCTCGAGGCGGCCGCCCCGCACTCGAGATGGATCGACGTGTTCTGCGACCGCGGCGCTTTCGACGCCGACGAAGCCGACGAAATTTTGCGAGCCGGTGTGCGAGCGGGGCTGCGACCGCGCATCCACGCCAACCAACTCGAAGCTGGCGCAGGCATCGAGCTCGCGGTCAAGCACGATTGCGCGAGCGCCGACCACTGCACGCACCTGACCGATCGCGACATCGAGTTGTTGGCCGGGTCTAACACCGTGGCCACGCTGCTACCGGGTGCCGAGTTTTCGACGCGTGCCGACTACCCGGATGCTCGCCGCCTCTTTGCCGCCGGCGCGAAGGTTGCCCTAGCCACAGACTGCAACCCTGGCTCGAGTTTCACCACCTCGATGGCGTTCTGCCTCGCGGTTGCGGTGCGCGACATGCACTTCACCCCGGCTCAGGCACTGGGCGCCGCGACGGCTGGAGGGGCGGCGGCTCTGAGACGCACCGACGTTGGCGGCCTTCGGGTTGGCCAGCGCGCAAATCTTGTAGTTCTAAACGCACCGAGCTTTGTTCACCTGATGTATCGCCCGGGAGTCGATCTGGTTGCATCAACCATCATCGACGGCACCTCGGTTTATGAGAGAGAAAAATGACCAAGACCATCACCATCAACTCGCGCGGCATGAGCATTGCCGACGTGGTTGCCGTTGCTCGCGATAACGCAAGAGTCGAAATAGCGGATGCTGCGCTCGACGGCATGCGTTCTACGCGCAAGCACATCGAGGCCCTGGCCGGTGGCGAGACGCCGGTTTATGGCATCAGCACCGGGTTCGGCGCTCTGGCCAACCGTCACATTGCCCCCGAAGATCGCGTGCAGTTGCAAAAGTCGCTCGTGCGCTCGCACGCTGCCGGCGTTGGTGCCCCGGTTGAGCGCGAGGTTGTTCGCGCACTCATGCTGCTGCGCCTCAAGACCCTTTGTTCTGGTCGCACCGGTGCTCGTGCCGAGTTGGCCCAGACGATGGCCGCCGTTTTGAATGCGGGCATCACCCCGGTTGTTCACGAGTTTGGTTCGCTCGGATGCTCGGGCGATCTTGCCCCACTCGCCCACTGCGCCATGGTGCTGATGGGTGAGGGGCGAGCCTTCGGGCCCGATGGTGTCGAGCGCCCGGTTCCCGAGCTGCTTGCCGAGGCAGGCATTTCGCCAATCGAATTGCGCGAAAAAGAGGGTCTTGCCCTCATCAATGGCACCGACGGAATGTTGGGCATGCTGTGCCTCGCGATCTTCGACCTTGAGCACCTGCTCGACGAAGCCGATGTAATCGCCGCCATGTCGGTGGAGGGTTTGATGGGCACCGACCAGGTGTTCCGTGCCCAGTTGCACGAACCGCTGCGCCCGCATCCGGGTCAAGCAACCAGCGCGCGAAACATGTTTGCCGCGTTGGTCGGTAGCGAGATCGTTGCCAGCCACCGCGTTGGCGACGACAAGGTTCAAGACGCTTACTCGTTGCGCTGCGCACCGCAGGTTGCCGGAGCCGTTCGTGACACCATCGCCTATGCCCGTTCTGTGGCCGAGCGCGAACTCGCCGCCGCCATCGACAACCCTGTGGTGCTCGAAGACGGCGAAGTCACTTCGAACGGCAACTTTCATGGCGCGCCGGTGGGCTACGTGCTCGACTTTTTGGCGATTGCTGCTACCGACCTCGCCTCGATCTCTGAGCGC
>CAIZQQ010000012.1 GCA_903935175.1 uncultured Micrococcales bacterium | reverse complement strand
TGGCTTCGAGGTGGTCGTGCTGGTGTTCGAATCGAGGCATCAAAGCGCGGATGCTCGCAATCATGGCACCTACGTGCGCAGTTGCCTCGGCCATCGCTTCGGCCGAAGGTTGCTCGGCGTCTTCGGCCTTGGCCAACGAACCGTCTTTCGCCTGTAGCGGGCGAATGGCCTCACATGCGGCGGCGAGCGCTAGCCAGTGCGGGTCGCTCTTGGTCCAGCTTTCGGTGCGGGCAGCGCTCGCACCTCCGGTTGCGGCAGCCCAGGTAACTAGGTTGCGCCAAAGCCCGCGGTGGCTGTGGTCGCGAATCGAGTCATCGCCAAAGATGTCGCTATCGGCGAGCAAAATCACGCGGCCTGCACCGTAGGTTTGGGCCACCATGACCGGCGTGCTGGCCGGGCTGGCCACTGCCGAAGTGCGGGCCAAAACATGCGTGCGAGCGGCGGCCTCTGGACGAACCGTGATGGTTCCGGTGCGGTAGAAGCAGGCTTGACGCGCTCCGCCGGTGATGTCGAAACCGACCGGCTTGGCTAGGTCGGCCATCACCCAGGCGGCCACCTCGCGGTAGCAGTTCTCTGGGTCTTGAGCCGTGGTGTTTTGTAGTTCGAGTCCGAAGCGGGCAGCGATGTCGGCCACCGAGTTGCCATACTTCTTGGCCTCGGTTTCGCCGAACAAAATCAAGCCTCCGCCGGCTTGCACGAATTCGACGAGTGCGTCGATTTCAGCATCCGAGTATTTAGGGTCGCCGGTTTTAGTGGTGGCCTCCCACGCATCGTCTGAGCCGTGCAGCACGACGAAAACGTCGGCCTCACTCAGGGTGCTTGCGGTGATAGCACCGCTCTCGTGCACGCCAACCGTGAAACCAGAGTCGCTCAGGTCGGTGGCGGCGGTTACATAACCCGCATCGTTTGCATTGGTCGGGTTGATACTCTTCGCGATTTCGGGTCTTGTGGACCACGCCTGGCGATGAGCTTCGTCAAAAATGACACGCGCTAGTGGGCGCATTTCGTACCTCCTCGTACCCCTTCAGCCTAACAATCGGGCGGACTAAACCCCAAGTTTGTTCGGGTGCTAACAAACGCGCGGATGCTCACGCGAGCCAAGCGGCAGTGCGGGTGTGCTCGGCTAGGCTTGAGCCCATGTCGCGCAAAGGTCTGCTACTTTTTCTAATCGCTGGAATCGCCTGGGGAATCCCCTACTTTTTCATCAAGGTAGCCGTCACCGACTTTTCACCCGAGTTCATCATTTTGGCCCGAGTCGTGATCGGTGCGGCCGTGCTGGTGCCACTTGCGATTCGCGCGAAGGCGTTCATCCCCGCTCTCAAAGCGTGGAAGCCGGTGCTTGCGTTCGCCCTGTTCGAAATGGTCGGCCCGTGGTGGCTAATCACGCATGCCGAAGACGGGCACATCGACAGCGGGCTCGTCGGACTGCTCATCGCGACGGTGCCGTTCGTGTCGTTGGCCGTGACTTACTACTACCTCGGTGATCGTTCGGTGGCGCATCCGAAGAACATACTCGGTCTGGTGATCGGGTTCGCCGGCATCATCGCGCTCGTCGGAATCGACGCGCTCACCCAAGACCTCGAGCTGGTTTGGGTTGGCGCAGTGCTGCTCGCCGCGGTTGGTTATGCTTTTGCCCCGGCCATCACCACCAAGCACGCTCCGAAGGTTGACACCATGGGCGTCATCGCTGTGTCGATGCTATTCACAGCGGTGATTTACGCGGTGCCAGCGCTCATGAACCCACTCGCCGAGGGAGTAACGACACCCAAAATCGAATCGTGGATGTCGCTACTCGTGCTCGGCGTAGTGTGCTCGGCCGGTGCGTTTGGGGTGTTCTTTGCGTTGATGCGTGAGATTGCCCTAAGTCGGGCCTCGCTCATTACCTACGTGAACACCGCAGTTGCCTTTGCGCTTGGTATCGCCTTTGCCGGTGAGCCGATCACCT
>CAIZQQ010000011.1 GCA_903935175.1 uncultured Micrococcales bacterium | reverse complement strand
TCGAGCAGGTACATGCGAATGAGGGTTGCGATTTGGTCGTTACGCGAGCGACCGGCGCGAACCTTGCCGCCCAGCTCTGGGCCAGCGATTTCGATCAGTCCGCGCTCGAGAGCGCCGTGTACATCTTCGTCGGAAGGCTTTGGTGAAAATTGCCCAGACTCGACGCGCTTTCGCAACTCTTCTAGGTGGCGGGTTAGCGCTTCGAGTTCAGGTGTGGTTAGGTAGCCAGCCTGGTGCAGCGCCTTTATGTGGGCGAGGCTGCCGGCGATGTCGTATGACGCCAAGCGCCAGTCGAAATGAACCGAGCGGCTCAATGCGGCGAGCGCTTCTGACGGGCCACCCTCGAAACGGCTACCCCAAAGCGAATTCGAACCGCTGCCTGACATGAAACTCCTTATAAAACCTTGAGGCCCTTGGGGCCACTATGTGCTTAATCCTAGTTTGGCCTCTAAACAGAAGAGGCGAAGCGGATGCTCGTTAGCCCTGTTCGGCCAACCAGACCATCAGTGCCTTCTGAGCGTGAAGTCGGTTCTCGGCTTCGTCCCAGATGACCGACTGTGGACCGTCGATAACTTCGGCACTTACTTCATAGCCTCGATAGGCAGGAAGGCAGTGCAAGAAGATCGCATCGGTGGCGGCTTGACCCATGAGGTTTGCATCGATGGTGTAACCAGCGAAGTCGGCGATGCGCTGCGCCTTCTCTGACTCTTGCCCCATTGAGATCCAGGTGTCGGTGGTGACCACGTCTGCCCCGGCGATTGCCTCGGCTGGTGACTGGCTCAGCGAAACCGATCCCCCGGTTTGCTCTGCGATTGCGCGAGCTTTGGTCACAACATCCGCGTTTGGTTGGTATTTTGCTGGCGCGGCCACCCGCACGTGCATGCCTGCCAAAGCGCATGCGACTAGATAAGAGTTCGCCATGTTGTTGGCGGCGTCACCGATGTAGGCGATGGTCAATCCGGCGGTTTTGCCCTTATGCTCCTGCACCGTCATGAGGTCGGCTAGCAACTGGCACGGGTGATAGTCGTCGCTGAGCGAATTGATTACCGGCACGCGAGAGTTGGCTGCCATTTCTTCGAGGCCCGAGTGCGCATAGGTGCGCCACACGATGGCCGCAACCTGTCGTTCTAGAACTCGAGCGGTGTCGGCAACCGACTCTTTGCCGCCCATCTGGCTGGTTTGCGAATCGATGATTAGCGGTGCGCCACCGAGATCGGCGACGCCGACTGCAAACGAGACTCTGGTGCGGGTCGAGGTTTTGTCGAAGATGAGGGCCACGGTCTTGGGGCCTTCGAAAGGGCGACGCGAGTATGGGCTGTTCTTTAGCTCGATGCCCAGACGAATAATCTCGGCCTGCTCGGCTGAGGTGATGTCGTCGTCTTTGAGGAAATGGCGAACCATTACTCTCCCTTCGCTCACGGCATTGCCCGTGAAGTAGAAAATCTTAGCTTGGCAACACCATGGTGCCGAAACCGTTCTTGGTGAAGATTTCAAGCAGGATGCTGTGCGGAGTGCGCCCGTCGATGATGTGTGCGCGCGGCACTCCCCCGCTCACAGCGGTAAGGCAGGCCTGCATTTTTGGAATCATGCCCGATTCGAGCGTTGGCAGCATCGCCTCGAGTTCGGTAGCGGTGATTTCACTGACCAAAGAGTCGGTGTTCGGCCAGTTTGAGTAGAGCCCGGCCACATCGGTGAGCACCATCAGCTTTTCGGCACCCAGCGCGACAGCCAGGGCGGCTGCGGCAAGGTCGGCGTTCACGTTGAGCAAGTTGCCCTGGGCATCCGGCGCAACCGTCGAAATGACCGGAATGTCGCCCTGCTCGAGTGCGTCGAAAACGATGCGGGGGTTCACCAGGTTCACTTCGCCAACCAGACCAATGTCGATGGTTTGGCCATCTTGCTCGATGGTGGTTTTGACAGCGCGAAAGAGGTTGCCGTCTTCACCTGACATCACGCGGGCACCAGCACCGGCCAGCCTGATTTGAGCGGCGAGCGATTCGCTGATTTGGTCTCGCAGAACATCGCGCACGACACCGATGGTTTCGTCGGTGGTGACTCTAAAGCCGCCGCGAAACTCTGACTCGATGCCGAGTTCTTTGAGTTTGGCCGAAATCTGCGGGCCACCGCCGTGAACGACAACGGGCTTGATGCCTACCCAGCGCAGGTAGGCCATGTCTTGAGCGAAGGCCTCGGCTAGCGCTTCGTCGACCATGGCGTTGCCGCCAAACTTGACGACGACCACCTTGCCGTGAAAGTTCTGCAGCCAGGGCAGCGATTCGATTAGCGTCTGAGCCTTGATGGCTGCAAAGTCGTGGTCGTGCGTTTCGATAGGTTTCATTAGCTTGAGTACGCGCTGTTCTCTTCGACGTATTC
>CAIZQQ010000010.1 GCA_903935175.1 uncultured Micrococcales bacterium | reverse complement strand
TGATTAAGGGGCAAGCTCCTGCGTGGGGTGAACAAAGCCTTGTCGAACGTGGCGGCTTAGCAACTAGCTACCAGGCCTTTGCAACAGTCGACGGTGTCGAGATTGACTCGTGCACCACCTCGTCTAACACCTGTCAGTTCAACAAGTTGCGACCTGACTATCACTACGTAGTAAACGTGATAGCGCGCAACTCTCTCGGACAGGCGAGTTCGGTGCGCATACCAGACCCTTACTTCAGCTCTCAGTGGCATCTTTACTCGCAATACTCGATACATGCCGACCAAGCCTGGCGCTTCACAAAGGGCAAACCGAGTGTGGTGGTAGCGGTGCTCGATGGCGGAATCTCGGCGCACCCAGATCTTGATGCAAACATTGTCGCCGGCTATGACTTCATTTCTGACTCTGCCTTTTCGCGAGATGGTGACGGTTGGGATTCAAACCCTCAGGATGAAGGCGATTACACCAACGACGAAGCCTCGAGTTGGCACGGAACCCACGTTGCCGGAATCATCGCGGCAAGGTCGAACTCCATCGGCGGTGTCGGCGTTGCACCCGGCGTGAAGGTGCAACCGATTCGAGTTCTTGGTACCAACGGCGGTGCAAGTTCAGATTTGATTGCGGCGATTCACTGGGCGGCGGGCATCAAAGTCGGGGGAGTGCCGAACAATCCAACTCCCGCACGCGTGATTAATCTTTCGATTGGCACGGACACACCAACTTCTTGTGATGCCGGAACGCAAGCAGCCGTTAGAGCGGCGTGGGATAGGGGTGTAACACCTGTAACCGCGGCCGGTAACTCGGCTTTTGAGGCAGTTGGTTCTTACCCTGGCAACTGTTATCCAACCATCAACGTCACCGCCACCGGAATCACCGGAAACATCGCGCCATACGCGAATTTTGGTGAAGGTGTCGATTTCTCAGCTCCGGGCGGCGATGGCGAATTGGCGGCTCAATCTCCCGATGGTTCTGACGGAATGATTGTTTCGACGTTCAACCTTGGTGAAACCGAAGAGGGAGAGCCATCGTACGGTATTCAAGAAGGCACCTCGATGGCGGCACCGGTTGTCGCCGGCGTAGTTGCGCTGATTTACTCGGCAAGGCCAGATTTAGGCTCTCAAGACGTTTACAAGATTTTGCTGGCGACTGTGGGTGAGTTCAAAGAGGGTTCGTACTGTGCCATCTCAGCAACACGGTACACAGAAGAGGATCCGCGTCCGAGATACTGTGGTGCCGGCATCATCGACGCAGGCAGAGCATTGCTTTACGCCACGAGTTACAAAAAATCCGGGTAAAAAAAGAGACCGATTTCTCGGTCTCTTTGTGCGGAAGGTGGGACTTGAACCCACACGCCTATTAAGCGCTAGAACCTAAATCTAGTGCGTCTGCCAATTTCGCCACTCCCGCGTGACTTGAATAGTTTAGCGGTATTTTTTTGGACGCGCATCACAACTTCTGGTGTGGATAACTTGAGCGAGAACCTGGCTAATTTGCCACGATAGCCCTGCCGAAAGGAGGGCGTGTGAACCAAACGACCCATTCGATTGCTCAACAGGAACGAGGCCATGCCCTCCTTTCGGCACCAGCCCTCACTGCGAGTTCATTCGGTTTTTTGCAAGAGCTAATGGCTGATGTTTCGGTGGAAGAAATCTGGATCAACCGGCCAGGGCAAGTGTGTTTCGCCGATGCAAACGGCCATCATCGCCTGCAGCTGCCATTCTCGAGCCAAGGTCTGATGCGGCTTATCGAGCAACTTCTTCGAGCATCTGGTCGTCGGCTCGATACATCCAAACCTTTCGTTGACGCCACGCTCTTCGAAGGGTCGCGGTTACATGTGGTGATACCGAATGTCGTGCGCGAGCATCCGAGTTTAAACATTCGAAAGTTTCAGAAAAAGCGACTCACGCTCGACTCCCTCGTGTCGAGCAAAGCGCTGAGCGCAGAGCAATCCACGAAATTGAAAATCGCAATTCGCGATCGAAAAAGCATCGTGATTTCAGGTGCAACGCATTCGGGCAAAACCACGTTGCTGACCGCTTGCTTAAACGAGTTTGACGACCAAGAGCGACTGATTTCGGTAGAAGATACCTTTGAGTTGCACTGCCAGGTTGAAGATTGGGTGGCACTTCAGACTCGAGAAGACTTCGCTGTCGGTGGCACACTGGTTGACCTCCGCCGGTTAATTCGCGAATCGCTTCGAATGAGGCCCACACGCTTGGCCGTGGGCGAAGTGCGAGGTGCCGAAGCTGCCGAACTTTTGGTCGCGCTGAATTCCGGGGTGCCTGCCTATCTGACCATTCATGCCAATTCGGCGGCGTCGGCATTTGAAAAGCTGGTAGCTCTCTCGCTAAATGCGGGCGAGAACATCTCAGAGCGCTTTGCGCGAGCAACTTTCGCCTCCAGCATCGGTCTCTCGGTTCATTGCGAAAGGCTCGGGTCAGCCCGCAGCGTCACAGAGTTGGTCGAGCATGGCTAGTTTCGCGTTGCGCGCCGCTGGAGCCTCGGCGGTGGCGACCGACTTTGAGGTTTTTCGCTCTGCTCTGCGCGCGGGGCTTGATGTCGAACAATGCGCGGCAATCACGGCGGCAAATGCGTCTGCTTCGCATTTAGACACTTGGAAGCTCTTTGCCAATCGCCTCGAACAGGGAACCGATCTCTACACCGCAGTCTTCGATATGCGCAGAGCTGCCGACTCCTTCATCATTGATGACTTGGCTGAACTGATGCTTTTGGCCCGCGCACACAACTGGCTCGGGCTCGAGTATCTGCTCGGTCTCAGAGCGCGTTTCTACCGGGCTTGGTCGCGTGATCAATTGGGCGCCGCAAGTCGAATCAAGGCTGCAACCTCGGTCGGCGCTTTAGCAGCAGCGGCACCGTGGGTGCTCGTTGTTTTACTTTTGGCGCGTCCAGAGAATAGAGGTTTTTTCGCCACATTGCAGGGCGTGGCAGTGTTGTCGATCGGTGCGTTGCTGACCGCCTTGGCTCTGTTTGTTTCTGCCCGACTTGCTCGACCCAGGTCGATTTCGAGAACCGAAAACTCCAACGACATCGACATTGCACTTCACGTAGCTCAACGGGTCGAACTTCTTGGGTTTTTGCTTGCCTCCGGGTTGCCGTTGCGGCTGGCCGTTGAACGAGCACTTAGCTCTGGTCAGTGGTCTGGCTCACCGGAGTTAGAGCAATTTAGTGAACTCATCTCGGCCGGGCAGTCGTTGCAAGAAGCCGCCTGGGCTGTTCGAGCAGAGTCGAGAAACGAGCGTTTGAACGAGTTGTTCACGAAACTCGCAATTTCAGACCAACTCGGAATGGTCGACTCGGGCGAGTTTTATGACCTTGGGCAAGCGCTTCGCGAAAAATGGCTCGTTCAACAGGCGGCAACTGCTCTCGCCATCGAAACCAAGTTGCTCTTGCCTCAAGTCATTTTGTCGTTGCCTCTAACCGTGCTCTTTGCTCTATATCCGAGCGTGAGCATGCTCTCGTCATCGTTGCTCTAAGAGCTCAAAAGAAAGGAAAATCAAATGAACAAGTTGACCAAAGTCAGAACGCGACTTGCCGAAGATCGAGGAGACGTGCCGGGGTGGGTGCTGATCACCCTCATGACCGCCGGATTGGTTGTCGGTGTTTGGGCGGTCGCGGCACCTGCGCTTTCCAACCTCATGGACGACTCGCTCTCTCGCATCAGTGTTATTTAGGCACATGTCGGCTCGATTCGGGCAAGACGATGGAAGCGCTTTGATTGATTTTGTGTTGACGGCGATTCCAGTCTTTACCTCGCTTCAGTTCATGCTCGGCTTTTTGGCTCTTTACGGCACGTCATTCATCGATGCCCGGGCGACAATCTTCGCATCAGGGCAACTTGCCATGGCCGATCGCGAGAGCCGGGTCGCTCTCGGCTACGCCGCGTTCTGCAGCGGTAACTCCTCGGTCGCTGGCTTGCCAAGAACCTGCTGGCACACCAAGCTCGAACCGACTTCGTGAACCCGACAGATCAGAAATCTCGCCCGCCTGAACTCACGGATTCTGACTCAGGTTCTTCCTTGGTTGAGTTTGCGATTCTCATGCCGATGTTTCTGAGTGTCTTCTCGATTGGGTTCAGTCAGGTTTTTGAAACCCAACTGCGCGAGCAAGCGTTGACGGCGTTCACTCGTTCACTGGCTCGTTCAGTTGAACTTGGGGCAACGCGAGACGAGGTGGCCGAGTTTGCAGGCGTGCTTCAAGCGGATGCTCGCTTCGAGCATCCGCCCTCTGTCACCTTTGCGTGCTCCGCTGATTCGCAGGTGTGCAATGTGAGTGCCGCATACCGCACTGCCAGCCACACGAGTTTGATCGACGGTGGGGGAATCCATGAATCGCTTCGCGGCGAATTCGAAATTGCCGACCTAGGGCCGATTCGATGACACGCCTGCGCAGTGAGAGCGGCTCTAGCCTGCCGCTGCTCGTCTTCGTAGCGACCTTCGCGCTCATCGCAGGCATGTTGCTGGTGAATGTTCAGCAGGCAGCCATCGGTGACATGCGGGTTGCCGACTACGCCCAGTCGCTGGCGCTGGTGGTTGCCCGAAGTGGGATCGATGCCGCTGCTACTGCCGAGCAGGTTATCGAATCGAACGAGGGTGTCGAGCTAGAGGTAACGGTCGAGACTGCAGATGCCAAAACTTATGCAGCGACGGTATGCGTCACGCAACCGCTGGTTTTTGAGCTATTCGCGGTGAGCGAGCAACGGGTGTGCGAGCGCGCCATGGCGCGTTGGCTAAGCGGCTAGTTGGGCCGGTTCTTCGGAATCAAGGCTGGAATGTAGCGCCACATCAGTAACCCTCCGGCAATGCCAATCACTCCAAATGTCGCCATGCCGGTTGCCAGCGAGGCTGCCGCGGTGATTGCCGCCAAAGCAGGCGACGCCGCGGCCACTCCAAGGTCGGTGATTAGGCGGTATGAGGCGAGGTACTCGTGCCGCGCATCCGTGGGGGCAAGATCAGCGCCCATGGTGAGAATGATTCCGCTACCCAAACCGTTTGCCAAGGCCATCGCGCAGGCGAGAGTTAGAAACGAAAGCCCATCGGTCGCACTGAAAACGAACAGGTGCAAAATGCCCAGCCCGATGGTCGGCGGCACGGCCGCCCAGAACCTGCCGTATTTGTCCATGATTTGGCCCGATGTATAGAACAGGGCGAAATCGAGGATGCCGGCCAGCGCAATGTAGAAGCTCGTTTCAGCGGGGGTGAGGCCGATGAAGATCGCCCAAAGTGGCAAACCGATCTGCCTGGTGGTGCGCACAGCACCGAGGATGCTCGCGCCGACGCCGAGCGTCGCCAAAGACTTTGCCTCGCGCTTGGCGATGTGCCAAACGCTCGAGGTGCTCGCCTCGGTCGCCGGTTTGATGACATCTTTTGGAGATCGCAAGAGCACGATGGCAGAAACCGCGCAGACGATCCCTGCGAACCAGTAAACGCCGTGCACGTCGAAGAGATATATGATGCCCGAACCGATAAGTGGGCCTATGAATGCACCGGCTCTAAAGGTGCCACCAAGCATCGATAGCGCGCGGGCTCTGTAGGCCAGCGGAATGTGCTCGGCGAAGAAGGCGTGGCGAGCCAGGGCAAAAATTGCCACTCCGATGCCTAGCAAAAACACGCCGATACCCATGAGCCAGAGGTTGTTGCCGAACGCAACAAGCAAGACACCCGTTGCACCTAGCCCCGAACCAAAAATCATCGAGCGACGCTCACCGATGCGCTCAACCAGGCGTCCAGCCGGAAGGTCGGCAACCAAAATGCCCACCATCAAAAGGCCCGCGATCAAGCCGGCAGTGGCCAGGTCGGCACCAAGCAGGCTTGCGCTGGCTGGAATGACCGGAAGAAGCGAGTATTCGGCGATCGACATCAAAACCGAAGGCACAAACACGGGTACCACTAGCGGCTTCAGGGGTTGCTGAAGGCTCGGGGTTTTGGTCACTAGACCATTATGGTTTAGGGCTGACCTAGACTAGAGGCGCAATGGCAGAACTCGACCTTTCTTCAGAAATCAGCGTCTTACGCGAAACATTCGCGTCGGTTCGTCAGGTCGTTGACGTGAGCCGTTTAACAGCCGAAATAGAGCAGCTAAAGGTTGCAGCATCCGACCCAAATATCTGGGATGACGCGGCAAAGGCTCAAACCGTAACCTCAAAACTTTCGCGCTCGCAGTCGCAACTAGCCAAACTAGCCGACGTCGAGGCACGACTCGATGATCTCGAAGTTTTGATTGAAATGGCCAACGCCGAGGCCGACTCAGGGGTTCAGACTGAGGCAAAAAACGAGCTTGCCAAACTTTCGACCGAAATCGGTGAACTCGAGGTTCAGACACTTCTAAACGGCGAGTATGACTCTCGTGCAGCCGTGATCACTATCAGGGCGGGCGCGGGCGGCGACGATGCCACCGACTTTGCCGAAATGTTGATGCGCATGTACCTTCGCTACGCCGAGAAGCACAAAATGCCGGCCGCGGTTCTAGACATTTCTTACTCAGAGGGCGCTGGCATCAAATCTGCGACTTTCGAGATCGATTACCCGTATGCGTTTGGAACCCTGTCGGTTGAAGCCGGCACCCACCGTCTAGTGCGCATGAGCCCGTTCAACTCGGCCGGCAAACGCCAGACCTCGTTCGCTGCAGTTGAAGTTGTGCCACTCATCGAGCAAACCGATGTGATTGAGATTCCAGATGCCGACATTCGCGTTGATGTTTTCAGGTCTTCTGGCCCTGGTGGTCAGTCGGTGAACACCACCGACTCGGCCGTGCGCATCACCCACTTGCCAAGCGGAATAGTTGTTTCGTGTCAAAACGAGAAAAGCCAGATTCAAAACAGGGCCGCCGCGCTCCGCGTGCTTCAAAGTCGCCTTCTCGAGCAGCGCCGACGCGAAGAAGAAGCCACCAAGAAGCAGCTTGCCGGTGACGTCAAGGCGTCGTGGGGTGAGCAGATGCGTTCATACGTGATGGCTCCGTATCAAATGGTCAAAGACCTTCGCACCGACTACGAAGTGAACAACCCGGGTGCTGTTTTTGACGGCGACATCGACGGGTTTTTAACCGCTGGCATTCGCTGGCGTAAACAGCTCTAATACCGCCACGCCTCCCGACTTTTCGCGCCTCTCGCGCCTAGTCTTTTAGCAACATGATCTCGATTTCAAACGTCACCAAGTTGCACAAGGGCTCGCCGCGCCCGGCGCTAGACAATGTGTCGATCGAAATTGACAAGGGCGACTTCGTCTTTCTGGTTGGAGCCTCGGGCTCGGGTAAATCGACTCTGCTTCGCCTCATCCTTCGCGAAGATGTTCCAAGCAAGGGCTCGATTCACGTTCTTGGCGAAAACTTGGTTGCCATTCCCAGCCGCCGCGTGCCGCAGTTTCGCCGCAAGATCGGCGTTGTTTTTCAAGACTTTCGACTTCTGCCAGGCAAAACCGTTTTTCAAAACGTTGCTTTCAGCCTCGAGGTAATCGGTAAGTCTTCTGCCTTCATCTCGGATGCTGTGCCGGAGGTGCTCAAGCTCGTCGGTCTCGAAGAAAAGGCCGACCGTCTGCCGGGCGAACTTTCTGGTGGTGAGCAGCAGCGCGTTGCTTTGGCCCGCGCCATTGTCAACAAGCCGGCAATCTTGCTCGCTGACGAGCCAACCGGAAACCTCGACCCGATCACCAGCGCAGATATCGTCAACTTGCTCGAAAAAATCAGCCAATCGGGCACCACAATCGTCATGGCCACCCACGACGTTGGCATCGTGGACCGCCTAAAGCGTCGCGTTATCGAACTTAAGCACGGTGTGATCGTTCGCGATGACAAAAAATCGGGCTACGAAACCGCGCTGCCAAACACCGACCAGGTGCAAACCATTGAGCCATCGGGGGAGCAGGCATGAGATTCGGATTCGTTCTGAGTGAAATCGGCCAGGGCCTTCGTCGCAACGTGAGCATGGTCGTATCGATCATCCTCGTCACTTTTTTGTCGCTCACTTTTGTGGGCACCGCGGGTCTGCTACAGGCCCAAATCGGGCAGATGAAGAACTACTGGTACGACCGCGCCCAGGTCGCGATTTACCTTTGCACCGAAACCAGCCCGGGTGATGCCTGCCCTCAGGGTGAAGCATCGGCCGACGTCAAGAGCACCGTTGAGGCGAGCCTCAAAGACGAAGCGTTGGCGGCATTCGTCGACAAGTTCTATTTCGAAGACCACCAAGCAGCATTCGACAAGTTTCAAGAGCAGTTCGCCGGTAACTCGGTTGCCAAGTACGTGAAGGCCGAACAGCTCAATGAAACCTTCTGGGTCAAAGTCAAAGACCCCGAGAAAAGCGCCGTGATCGTTGAGTCATTCACCGGTGTTGCCGGCGTCGAAGAGGTTCGCGACCAGCGTTCTTACCTCGACCAAATATTCAACATTCTCAACGCCGCATCCATCGCCGCCGTGGGAATCGCATCAATCATGCTCGCATCATCGGTGCTACTAATCTCAACAACCATTCGCCTCAGTGCGTTCTCGCGCCGCCGCGAAATCGGCATCATGCGACTGGTTGGTGCCAGCAATTTCTACATCCAGCTGCCGTTCATTCTCGAAGGTGTAGTTGCCGCCACCGTGGGCAGCCTTTTGGCTGGCGGCGCAGTAATCGCGATCGTTCAGTTCTTCGTGCAGGGTTACCTCGCGACATCCATGCCGCTGACCTCATTCGTTGGTCTCGAGGATGCTCTGCTTCTAGCCCCGGGGCTACTACTGGCTGGCGTGGTGCTCGCCGCAATCGCATCGGGTTTCGCCATTCGCCGCTACCTCAAGATCTAGCGCCAAAAAACCTACAAACCGCTTGTCGGCTGCGCTTGGTAGACTTTGGGGCTGACCAGTTGGTCAAATTTAAAT
>CAIZQQ010000009.1 GCA_903935175.1 uncultured Micrococcales bacterium | reverse complement strand
CTTCCAGGCTGCCGAGAGTTCGGCAAAACGATTCGGCCCGGTGGCGGTGATGCGAGTGTGCTCGCCGATACCGACGATGCCTTCACCGTGGCGCAAGAAAGTGATTGGATTCGCCGGTAAACGCTGCAGCAGGGGGGCGATCTCGCCGGTTAGCTCTTTAGAGACAACGCGCACGGATGCCCCTAACTGGCTCGAACTGGGCAAACCGTCTGGCGGCCGCACTTTTTGATACTGGCACCTCACTGAGCGTTTTCTGTGAAGTGGCTGATTTTGATTCGGTTACACGTTGCCGCACTCCTAATCTGAACTCAGCACTAAAAGATTTTACTCCCGCCAACCAAAGGTAATCATGTCGAAGAAGCAGCTCGTAGCTCTAGCAGTGGCAATAGCGGTTCTCGGAACCCCACTGGCTCTATCAGCGTCAGCCTCGGCCGCGACCATCTCGACCTCGACCAAATCGACAGCAACTTCACCGATTTTCACCGACCGCGATGACGAAGACGACGAAGATGACGAAGAAGAAGGCGATGATGACGGCTGGGGCCACGAAGACAACCACTCACTTCCTCCGGTAGTCATTCGCCCACACGGTGACGACGACGACGAAGACGAAGATGAAGGCGATGACGAAGATGAAGGCGATGACGAAGGTGACGACGACGAGGGTGGCTTTGTTCTTCCAGTCACCCCGGGTGTAGACCCTAGCGCCGCACCAAGCACCTCTCCCTATGACTCAAACAGGAATGGGACCGGCGCAACCTATTCGGTTTCGCCACTGCTTCCAACGGGAGTTCCAGCTTCACCTCTAGCCCCTAGCGGCTCTGACCAGGTAGTCGGCGCTAATGCAATCAATCCAGATGCCGCACCAGCTATCGACCCAACCAGCATTCGCACCTCGGCCAAGACTCCTGCAGACGTTTTCATGGAATCGGCAACCTGGGGCCTCGTGGCCATGGGTGCCGGCGCGCTGGCCCTCGGTTCGGCAGCTGGAGTGAAGACTCTCAGCGCTCGCCGCAAGCCAAACGCTGACTATTTCTACGACAGCGAAAACTAAACCAAACCTTGCGGCGAAAGCCGCATCGAACGGCCCCATCGCCAACCCCCGGCGGTGGGGTTGGTTTTTGCCGAAGGTAGACTTGAGCAGTGAGCAAAGCTGACCTTTCTAAGCAACCCGCGCAGGTTGCCGCCATGTTTGACGAGGTCGCGCCTACCTACGACAAGACCAACGACCTGCTTTCGTTCGGCCAATCGCGTCTTTGGCGCGGAATCGTAGCCAAAGCCGTTGACCCAAAAAGCGGCCAGAGCGTGCTCGACATGGCCGCCGGCACCGGCTCTTCAACCGTCGCATTTACCCGCCCAGGCGTTCGCCTTGTGGCCGGTGACTTTAGCGAGGGGATGCTCGCCGAAGGCCGCAAGCGCCACCCCGAAATCGAGTTCGTCTTCGCCGACGCCACCAAGCTTCCGTTCAAGGCCAAAGAGTTCGATGCCACCACCATTTCGTTCGGCCTGCGCAACGTGGTCGATGTCGAAGCAGCGCTGAGTGAAATGTTCCGAGTGACCAAGTCGGGCGGTCGCATCGTGATTTGCGAGTTCTCGAAGGTGACCAACCCGGTGCTTCGCCCGTTCTACAACTTCTACCTTCGCAAGGTGCTTCCGGCGTTCTCGTCGCTAGCCTCGAAGACCCCGGAGGCCTATGCCTACCTGTCTGAGTCGATCGACGCTTGGCCAGATCAGCGCACGCTAGCCGCCAAAATCGAAAAAGCCGGCTACGAAAAAGTCACTTTCAGGAATCTATCGTTCGGAATCGTTGCTATCCATGTGGGCTTCAAACCAAAGGCGAGCAAATAATGGCAAAACCATCACTACCAAAGCAGATGCGCAAGGTGGCCGACAAGGCCCTGCTTTCGCGCATCGAATCTGGTCTTGAGCTGGTCGAAGCCGCCCTGCAAAAGGCAACCGAGCACACCGACCCAATCGCCAAGGTCACCGCTCGTCACCTAGTGGATGCCGGTGGCAAACGCATTCGCCCAGTGCTCGTTCTGCTTACCTCTCAACTTGGTGACTACAACAACTCAGCTGTCATCGATGCTGCAGTGGTTGTCGAACTCACCCACCTAGCTACCCTCTATCACGATGACGTTATGGACGACGCTCCTACCCGCCGAGGTGTGCCGACCGCCCACAACATTTGGGGCAACTCGGTTGCGATTCTCACCGGCGACCTTTTGTTTGCACGAGCATCCCAGATTGTTTCGCGACTTGGTGAAAAAGCCCTCACCCTTCAAGCCGACACCTTCGAGCGTCTCTGCCTAGGTCAGCTGCACGAAACCGTTGGACCGCAGCCCGACGAAGACGCGGTTGACCACTACATTCGCGTGCTTGCCGACAAGACCGGTTCGTTGATTGCCGCTTCGGCCCAGCTCGGCGCTATGTTTGCCGATGCACCAGACGAATACCTTGAACCGCTAACCAGCTACGGCGAAAAGGTCGGCGTTGCCTTCCAACTAATTGACGACGTGATCGACATCGCTGAGGCTGGCGCTTCGGGTAAGACGCCCGGCACCGACCTTCGCGCTGGTGTACCGACCCTGCCGATGCTGCTGCTTCGCGCACAGGCCAGAACTGACAGCGCTGCCGCAGAACTCGTCGAGTTCATCGACGCAGGTCTCGAAGACGATGCCAAACTTGCTGAGGCGGTCAAGCGCCTTCGCGAGCACGAGGTGGCCGAGCAGGCCTACCAGCAAGCCAAGCGCTGGGCCGACGAAGCAGTCGCCGCGCTAGCCCCACTGCCAGACAGCAACGTGAAGTCGGCGCTCAAGAACTTTGCCGAAGCCGTTGTCGACCGCGACAACTGACCCCAAGCCGAAACCAAAAAGCCAAAACGACCAAGCCAACGAAACACCAGAGGAACAAATGACCAAGCTGCGACTTGCCATCGTGGGAGCCGGCCCGGCCGGTATCTATGCCGCCGACCTGCTCATCAAATCTGAGCTACGCGACTTCGAGGTTTCGATTGACCTCTTCGACCTACTGCCTGCGCCATACGGTTTGGTTCGCTATGGCGTCGCCCCCGACCATCCGCGCATTAAGGGCATTATTCGCGCGCTCTACGAGGTTCTCGACCGCGGCGACATTCGCTTCTTCGGCAACGTGAAATACGGCACCGACATCACCCTCGAAGACTTGAAAAAGCACTACAACGCAGTGATTTTCTCGACTGGTGCAATCAAGGATGCTGACCTGAACATTCCGGGCATCGACCTCGACGGCTCTTACGGTGCCGCCGATTTCGTCAACTGGTATGACGCTCACCCTGACGTGCCGCGCACTTGGCCGCTGAACGCGCGCGAGATTGCCGTGATCGGCAACGGCAACGTAGCGCTCGACGTGGCCCGCGTGCTGGTCAAGCACCCGCAAGACATGCTTTCGACCGACATCCCGGCCAATGTTTACGAAGGCCTCAAGAGCTCGCTGGTCACCGACGTGCACGTGTTCGGTCGTCGCGGCCCAGCTCAGGTCAAGTTCACCCCGCTCGAACTTCGCGAAGCGACCCACATCGAGGGCGTCGACTGCATCGTCTATGACGAGGACTTCAAATATGACGAGGGATCGCAAGAGGCGATCGACTCGAACAATCAGACTCGCGTGATGGTCAACACCCTCGAGGCCCTCCGCGCCGAGCCGCAAAACACCGGCGCACCACGTCGCTTGCACCTGCACTTTTTCTCGGCCCCGGTCGAGGTGCTCGGCGAAGACGGCAATGTTGCCGCCATTCGCATCGAGCGCACCGAGCTAGACGGTCGCGGGGGAGTCACCTCAACCGGTGAGTTCCGCGAGATTCCGGTTCAGGCCGTATACCGCGCGGTTGGCTACTTCGGCTCTGAGCTCGACCAGATTCCTTACGACGCCAAGTACGGCGTGATTCCGAACGACGGTGGTCGCGTGCTCGGTGCCGATGGCAAGCAAATCAACGGTGTCTATGCAACGGGTTGGATCAAGCGTGGCCCGGTCGGCCTCATCGGTCACACCAAGAGCGACGCGCTCGAAACGATAGGTCACGTCATCGCCGACCGAGACAAGTGGTGGAGCCCAGAAAACGCAGACGAAAGCGCCGTGGATGCTCTGCTGAACTCGCGCGGAGTCGAATTCGTCGGCTGGCCGCAGTGGCTGATGATCGACGCTTGGGAAAAGTCACTCGGCGAGGCCGAGGGTCGCGAGCGCATCAAGCTCGTCGAACGCGAAGACTTTTTGCGCGTCGCCAAGGGCTAGTTCGCACCAATCGGTAAACGCTTGCAGTTTTGGCGAGTAAATTTCTTTTTATGCAGCTAATCCATCTTCGTCGCGCAGGCGTCTCGGTAATCTTCGATACCAGTGCAGGCACCCCGGCCATTTTGTATTGGGGTGCGGCGGTTGCCGACATCCACGCAGGCGAAGACCTCGTTCGCACACAACTCGAGCTAACCCCACCGTGCGACTTCGACGACCCGCAGACCATCGGTATCTGGCGCGAAAACGCGCGAGGCTATCTCGGTCGCCCAACCATCATCGGTTCGCGCGAGGGTGCCGACTTCACGCAAAAGTTCGACTTGCGCGAAACCAAGCAGGCCGACGAGCACAGCGTTGAATTCTGCTCGGTCGACGCGAACGCCGAGCTCGAGGTTTGCGCCAAATTCAGCCTCGACCCAGCCGGCATCTTGCGCATCAACCAGTCGGTCACCAACCTCAACCTGGTTCCTTTCAACCTTGAGTCGCTCACCAGCTTCGTGCCGGTACCCGACTACACCACCGAGTCGCTCGATTTCACCGGCCGCTGGCTAAACGAGCGCAACCCGCAGCGCCGACCGATTGGTGTTGGTTCGTGGATGCGCGAGGGCCGGGAAGGTCGCACCGGGCACGACTACACCTTGGTTCAATTCGCGCTCACCGAGGGCACCGGTTTTCAGACCGGTGAAGCTTGGGGCCTCTCGCTCGCGTGGAGCGGAAACAACCGCCACATTCTCGAGCGCACCCCGATCGGTCGCACCAGCCTGGGTGCCGGTGAATTGCTGCTACCCGGCGAAGTCATCTTGCAATCGAACGAGACCTATCAGGCTCCCCAGGTCTGGGCGGTCTATTCGGCCGATGGCATCGACGGTGCCAGCGCACGTTTTCACCAGTCGGTGCGAGCCCGTGCCATTCACCCAACCAACATTCGGCCTCGCCCGGTCACGCTGAACGTGTGGGAGGCGGTCTATTTCGACCACAACCTCGAAAAGCTCACCGCGCTTGCCGATGCCGCCGCCGAGATTGGAGTCGAACGCTTCGTGCTCGACGACGGTTGGTTCGGTGCTCGTCGCGACGACTTTGCCGGCCTCGGCGACTGGGTGGTCAGCGCGGATGTCTGGCCTAACGGCCTTAGGCCCTTAGTCGAAGCCGTGAACTCTCGCGGAATGGAGTTCGGTCTTTGGTTTGAGGGCGAGATGGTCAACGCCAACAGCGACCTATACCGCGCGCATCCGGAATGGATTTTGCAATCTGGCGGCCGCGTGCCACCAGAGTTCAGAAACCAGCAGGTGCTAGACCTTTCGCACCCCGGCGCCTACGCCCACGTGTTTAACCAGGTGCACGCCATCTTGAGCGAATACAACATCGCCTACATCAAGTGGGATCACAACCGAGTCCTCACCGAGGCCGCGCACCTTGGTCGCCCAACCGTTCGCAAGCAGACCGAGGCGATTTACCGCATGTTCGATGAGCTCAAGGCAGCGCATCCCGGCCTCGAAATCGAATCTTGCGCATCGGGCGGTGGCCGCATCGACCTCGAGATGATCAACCACGCCGACCGCTTCTGGACCAGCGACAACAACGACGCCCTCGAGCGTCAGTCGATGCAACGTTTCACCACCATCGTGATTCCGCCCGAGATGCTCGGCACTCACATTGGCCCAACCAAGGCGCACTCAACCGGTCGCACCCACTCGGTGTCGTTCCGCGGTGCCACCGCACTCTGGGGTCATGCCGGCCTCGAGTGGGATCTCACCGAAGCCACCGCCGACCAGAAGGCTCAGCTCGCCGGTTGGATCACCTTCTACAAGTCGAAGCGCGACATGCTGCACTCTGGCCGCGAGGTTCGCGTCGACCAAACCGAAGCCAACTCGTGGACTCACGGCGTGATCGCTGTCGACGGCAACCAGGCGCTGTTCTCGCACGTGGCCCTGCGCCAGTCGCAGTTCAGCCGCCCCGCCAACATTCGTATAACCGGCTTGGATGCTGAGGCCAACTACCTGGTCAAGGTAGTCGAGCCCGCCGGAGCACCCGAATACACGCAAATCGCACCGCCGAAGTGGTTCGATGGTGCTGTGGTTTCGGGTGCTCTACTTGCACGCCTAGGACTTCGTGCCCCGGCTCTTCGCCCCGAGCAGGCGTTACTCATCGAAGTGACCAAGCACTAGAAAAGTGCCAAACCACCTCGACCAGAAACGACTGAAAAGCGCAAAACTCGCGCTCTTCGTCATCTTCTTCACGCAAGCATTCGCTGCGATTACCACCCTGCCGCGCATCCCCGAATTGATCGACCAAATCGGCGTGAACTTTGCGGAGTGGGGAGCGATCATCGGGTTCGCCGGGCTCGGCTCGCTGCTGCCGTTGGTGTTCACCAACAAGCTGGTCAACCGATTCGGAACTAGCCCCGTGATCAAGATTTCGGCAATCGCCATCAGCCTCGTTCTCATGTCGCTGGCCTGGATCACCAACCCGATTCTGTTCTTCATCGCCTATACGCTTCAGTCGTTCGCATTCAGCACCTTCAACATCGCCCTCAACTCCCAGGCCGTGATGTTTCAAAAAAAGCTTGGCAAGGTGCTGCTCGGCTCGTTCCACGGTTCGTGGTCGATTGGCGCAGCTGTCTCGGCTGCGGTAAGTGGTGTTCTCGCCACCTTCTTGCCGCTCTGGCAACACTTGGTTATCGTCGCGATTCTCGTCTTCATTGCCTTCCAACTATCGGGCAACTACCTGCTCTCACCTGCCGAAGACGGTCACGAGGCCGAAAAGCCGAAGGCCGGCGACAAGAAGGCGTCGTGGCTGGCAACCCCCGGCTACCTGTGGTTTTTGTCACTCGGGCTTTTTGCCGGCATGTGGCCCGAGCTCGTCATGATGGAGTGGAGCGCCGTGTTCAGTCGCGACGTTCTGCAACTCGAGGCCGGTCGCGGCGCCTTGCCTTACACCGTGTTCGTTGCGGCCATGATCGTGGGGCGTTTCTCGGTGGTGCACATCACCAAGCGCATCCACTTCAGCACCATGTCGCAGTGGGGTGGCCTCATCGGTTCGGTGATGATGTCAATCGGCGTATTCTGGCCGGCCGCCATCGTAGCCAACGGGGATGTCTCGACTCTCGCTGACCGCGTCGACGCAGCGCTCACCGTTCAGGTGGTTTTCTTCGCGTTGGCGGGTCTTGGCATCGCCTCGATGGTTCCTTCGTTCTACAGCGCCGCCGGTGACATTCGTGGGCTTACGACGGCACAGGCTCTTTCGCGCATGAGCCTGGCCAATGCGCTCATGATGATGCTCGCCAAGGTGATCATGGGTGCGCTTGCCGAAGGCCCAGGACTCGAGGCGGCGTTCGTGTTTCCGATTGCGTCGTTCTTGGCGGCCGGAATCATCGCCGGTGTAGTGGTGAAGAAGTCTAAAAAGCTGCGGGCCGAAAATGCCAGCGCTTACCCGCCAACAGGGCCGATATCGGCGATTGACGCCTAAGCCCCACGCCTAGCCCGCCGCACCAAAATCGCAGCGCGGCAAACCTTCTAGCGGTAGTTGGTGAACTGAACGTCGATTGGCAGGTCGCTCGACTTGAGTAGCGCAATCACATCTTGTAGGTCGTCGCGGCTCTTGCTGCTCACGCGCAGTTCGTCGCCCTGAATCTGCGACTTGATGCTCTTTGGGCCCTCATCGCGAATGATCTTGTTGATCTTCTTCGCGTTCTCTTGGTCGATGCCGTTTTTGAGGGTGGCCTCGATGCGATACTCCTTGCCCGAGGCAAACGGGGCTCCAGCATCCAAGCTCTTTAGTGAAATGCCGCGCTTGACCAGCTTCGACTGAAACACATCGAGCACAGCCTTGACTCGCTCTTCGCTGCTGGCCTTCATGAGCAACTTCTCGCCAGACCAATCAATCTCAGCGCCTACACCCTTGAAGTCGTAGCGCTGCTCGATCTCTTTTTGTGCTTGGTGGAGGGCGTTGTCGGCCTCCATCTTGTCGACCTTAGAAACGATGTCAAATGAGGAATCAGCCATAGGTGAAAGTTTATCGCTTGGCAAACTTGGCGGTGCTGGCTCGAACCACCAACTTCACCGGCCATTCTTTCTTCTCTTCGACGTTGTCGTGGTCTTCGGCGTTTGGCAGAGCCAAAATGTCGAGCAAAGTCTTCACGGCAGCGCGACCCTGTTCGGCCGGCTTTTGCGCGATGGTGCTCAGACCATAGAACTCACTGAGGTTGTGGTCGTCGATACCGACCACCGAAAGGTCTTTGGGAACTTCGAGCCCAAGGTCTTTGGCAGCCATGATGGCACCGAAGGCCATTTCATCGGATGCACAGAACACCGCACTCGGAGAATTGCGTAGATCGGTGAACAGTTGCTTGGCCACCACGTATGCGCCTGGAATCGTGAAGTCGCACTCGGCAACCCAGTTTTCGTTGATGGTGAGCCCGGCTTCTTTCATCGCCTCGGCGTAGCCGTAGTAACGCAAACCAGGCTGGCCGAACTCTTCGTCGGCGTTCGGTAAACCGCCGATCATTCCGATGCGGGTGTGGCCGAGTGAGAGCAAGTGCTCGGTGGCGAGTTTTCCCGCGGCAACGTCATCCATGGTGATTGAACGAGCGCCTTTGACCGGGCCACCGATGCCAACGATCGGTTTGTGCATGCGGTTTAGGTTTGCCAGCTCGGCTTCGGTTGGGTTCACGGCAATCGCGAGCACCCCGTCGACGCGCTTGCGCAACAGTAGCTCGTCGAAAATCTTCTTGCGCTGCTTCTCGCCACCGCTGAGGTTATAGAGAGTCAGGTCGTAGCCGTGGTCGATGAGTTCGGTTTCGATCGCTTCGAGAATTACCGAGAAAAACCAACGGTCGATGTACGGCAGCACCACGCCAATGTTTTGGGTGCGACCGGTGGCCAAAGTTGCGGCCGATGAAGATGCAACATAGCCGAGTTCGCGGGCAGCATCCTCGACTTTCGCCTGAGCCTTGGCGCTCACGTGGTCTTTGCCGCGCAGGGCGCGAGAGACGGTGGCCGTAGAAACACCGGCTAGGGCTGCAACTTCTTCAATGCCGACCATGTAAAAACCCGAAAATCTCTCGAAACGTACAGTTTTTACAAATCTACTTGCAGAACGTGGATGCTCACAACCGCCGGTTAGCGCTCAGGCACAAGTTCTTGTATCCTTTACTAGTTCGCTTAGCTTGCAAAAGTTTGCGGCAAGGCTAGTTACCCAAGCGGCCAAAGGGATCTGACTGTAAATCAGCCGGCTCAGCCTTCGGGGGTTCGAATCCCTCACTAGCCACGAAACCCCAGCCCTCCACGGCTGGGGTTTTTCTCTTGGTAAGGATCCCGAGTCTGTCGCTAGCGAATTTTCGTGATTGTTACTTTGCCTTTTGCGTAGACCAATTCTCCAGTCGTGGCTTCTTGTCCACCCTTGCCCTTAGAAGGGAGCTTGTCGATAGGGACCTTACCGGTCGGGGGTTTACCAGTTTCGGACTTACCAGCCGGGGGCTTGTCGTAGGCGTTATAACCTCCATAACCGGCTGAACTGTCGGTTGAAAGTAGGTAGACGGAACCATAGGAGCTCAAATCTTCTTCGAGGTAAGTCTCCTCCTGGATGACATAAGTCTTCATCTCCCACGCAACCAGAAATTCGAGGCCGTGGCGTGCCACGACAATCGAGTTATCTGGAAACGCGAATTCCTTGGAAGCTACGACTAAGTCTCGGTACTCGATGTCAGTTACTGCTGATGGTTTAGCTCCAGAGGGGGCCAGCAACAGGCTGATTACAATAGTGGACAAGGCCAATGCTGAAACATTCACCTTCAGGGGCGCGCGATCTGTTGAGTGCCAAAGCACGATAGCTGCCAAAAATAGAGGAGCGAATGACAGGGCAATAAACCGACTAGCCCACTCTATGCCGACAAGGGGAGACGATAGTAGAAATGCGGTGACCAAGCTCGAAGCAGCTAGCGAAAATGCAGAATTCTCAAGTTTGGCTCTGTTTTTCCAGAGCAAGAATCCGAGGGCGAGCGAACAAATCTGGCCAGCAAAAACTGCGAATATGATTGCCACGTCTGTTCTGATGAGAAACATGAACTGCCAGAACGGGCCCTCGAAGATTGTTGCCGGTTGCGTGACAAACTCAACCAATCTCTCAAACCTCGAGGGCACTAAGACGGCAAGAGTTACAACGGTTAGGGCGCCAACGCCGAGTGCGACTATCCCCGAGGTTAACCAAAATTGAACTGGTTTTTTTCTCAAATAAAAAATAGCCCACAGGGCCAACATGAAAATGCAGAGCAGAAGTGTTCCGAAATGTGTAAGACCCACAATCGCTAAGCAAACCACAAGTCCAGCAATCGAGAGTTTGATTGCTCGATTGTCCCAGGTGAACAGAAGCCAGCCGATAAAGAACGCGACAGGAATAGCGGCAGCATTTTTGATGAAGTCGCCAGTAAAAAAGTAGAGCTGCACCGGATGCAGTAAAACCGCGAGTATTGCGACAGCTGGCAACCAAACTTGTTTTGATTTCTTCAGCATGAGGTAAATGGGAATAGCAGCCAAAGCAGGCAACACCGCGTCAGAAATGCGAACACCTAGTTTTATATCGCCAACAGCAAGAGAGAACAAGGCCTGCAGATAAAAAACCAGAGGCAGATCGTCGAATGCCAAACTTAAATCTTCAAGGATTGAACGCACTTGAACCCAGTAGTAAGCGCCATCAACTCCTGGTAGCAATGAGCCGTTGGTGAGTATCAGCTTGAATGCGACAGCGATGGCCGCAGCCGTTAGTGCTAAACCTGAACGCAAAGTCAGCGTTGGCGACATAATCTTTTTCATTTTTGGCCCTCACTCTTCGTGCAATTAGACTATTTGCTGACGGCCATCTCCACAGGTTCATCCAGGGAACGAGTCTGGCTCTCAATCAGCCTTCGGGGGTTCGAATCCCCCACTAGCCGCTATACCCCAGTGCTCCACGGCTGGGGTTTTTCTTTCTACCGAACCAGGACGACCGATGAACCAAGAGACAACTCAGGCAGACACCGAGCAAGCACAAGTGCAGGCTGGTTTTGAAGGCTGGAAAAAGCGCGTTGCTGTTTTTCTGGTCGGTCAAACCATCACCACGCTGGGTTCGGCGTTGGTGCAGTACGCCATTTTTTGGCACCTGACACTCACCACCAAGTCGGGCCTGATTCTGGCCCTCGCAGCAGTGTTCGGCTTCTTGCCTCAGGCAATCGTCTCGATCTTTGCCGGAGTTTGGGCAGACCGCGTCAATCGCAAGCTGATGATCATCATCTCGGACTCGGCCATTGCGCTGGCGACCTTGGGGCTCGCCTTTTTGATGCTCTCGGGCGTCAATGACCTCTGGCTGATTTTCTTGGTGATGGCGGTTCGCTCGGTGGGTGCAGGTGTTCAGATGCCAGCAATCTCGGCGCTGCTGCCGCAAATTGTGCCGACCGACAAGCTGATGCGAGTCAATGGAATCAACAGCAGTGTGCAGTCTTCGCTCACTTTGGTTGCCCCACTCGCCGCGGCCGCGCTCTATGCCAACATGTCGCTGGTTGGCATTTTGTTCATCGACTTCGTGACCGCCGTGATCGGGATTTCGCTGCTTGCCACCATCGCCGTGCCGACTTTGGCGCGAGCATCCAGCGCTGACAAGCCTTCGTACTTTGCAGACCTCAAAGAGGGCATCAGCTACACCTTCACTCACGAGTTAGTTCGATGGGTGATGGTCGTCTTTGGAATCGTCTTTCTACTCATCGTTGCCCCGTCAAACCTTTCACCTCTGATGCTGGTTAGAAACTGGGGTAGCGATGTTTGGCTGCTAACAGTGCTCGAAATATCTTTTGGCATCGGCATGGTTATCGGTGGCGGCTTGATGGCACTGCTCGCCAACAAGCTTGACCGAATCACAACGATCATTGCGACATCCGTGGCATTTGGCGTTTTGGCGATCGTGATGGGCTTCTCGACCAACTTGATTTTATTCTTCAGCCTGTTCTTCTTTATCGGCGTGATCGTGCCGGCATTCTCAACCTCGGCCACGACCCTGCTTCAAGAAACTGTTGAGCCTGAGCGCCAGGGGCGTGTGTTCGGCTTTGTCGGAATCGTGATGTCCGTGGCAATGCCACTCGGCATGGCGGTTTTGGGCCCACTTGCCGACGTGGTTTCGGTTGAGTCGATTCTGATCGGCACGGGTGCAGCCACTGTGGTGATTGCCGCGTTTGCAGCGCTGTCACCTTCGGGTAAGCGAGCCTGGGCTGCGGCCCACGCTTCAACCGGGCCTAGCGCCGAGTCGAACTAGTTTTTGAACCACTCGGTCGGCGAACCGAGAGCCAGCAAGAAGCTGAACACCGCGGTCAGCGCTACCAACAACGTGAGAATCAACACGAGCGGGCGAGCGATGAACCAGCGAAAAAGTCGGTCGAACCAGTGCGCATCACGCTGGTCGGTACCGGCTGCCACGCGCCAAGAGCCATCGAGCGAAGCATCCTTGTTCAATTTGATTTCGAAGGGGATGGTCGCAAACGGCACGATAGCGAGGGCAACGGCCAGCACGGTCTTGCCAAGCGCCCAGCGCTGGTTGACGGCCACTAAGCCTGCGGTAACCGCGTAGCCCAAGAACACCGCACCGTGCGTGCCACCGGCGGCTGTGACCACGACCGAGTCGACACCGAGACCGCGGGCGACGAGCGCGCCGATCAAAAGTGTCCAGGTGACAGCCTCGGCCTTGGCGAAGGTGTTGAACAGTTTCTTCGGGGTCATGCGAGCCTTTCGAGCAAATCGTTTCGGTTACATTTTCGCAGGTTCGCGCACTGCGCCTGACCCGCTAGGTTGTAGAGGTGAGCGAAATCGATGCGGCACCCACAGCGTCCCGCGAAAAGAACGTAGCCAAGGGTCTTGGCCTCGGTCTCACCGCTTATTTCATCTGGGGCTCGTTTCCGCTAATCATCGCCGGCCTCGCCACCTTCGCCAACCCGTGGGAAATCGTCGTCTGGCGCATCGTCTTCGGCTTCGCCACCGCCGTGCTGCTCATCTCGGTCACGCGCTCGTGGGGCTCACTCGCCGCCGTGTTCAAAAACAAGCGGATGCTCGGCTGGATCGCCCTCTGCTCGTTCTTCATCATGATCAACTGGCAGGTTTATGTCATCGGCATCTCGGCCGGTCGCGTGGTCGAAACCTCGCTCGGCTATTTCATCAACCCGCTGGTCACCGTGCTGCTTGCCGTGGTGTTCTTGCGCGAGAAACTCAACCTTGTGCAATGGCTAGCGGTCGGCCTCGGCGCAGTCGCCGTTACCGTGCTCACCATCGACTACGGCCACCTACCCTGGATTGCCCTCACCCTGGCTGGCTCGTTCGGCATCTATGGCCTAGCCAAGAACAAGCTCGGTGGCAAGGTGAGCGCACTGAACTCTTATGCCATCGAATCGGGCGCACTGATGCCGGTCGCCATCATCCAAGGCGCGATCGTTGCCAGCCTCGCGCCTGGGCTGCAAATCGCAGAGCACGGCTGGCAGGGCGTGGCCGGTTTGGCCATCTTCGGCATCATGACTGCGGTTCCGCTGATTTTGTTCGGCACCGCGGCCGAAAACCTGCCGCTGAGCTGGATCGGCTTTATGCAGTTCATGACGCCGAGCATCCAGTTTGTGCTCGCGCTCACCGTTTTTGAAGAGCAAATGCCGCCGGCTCGCTGGGTTGGGTTCATTCTCGTCTGGGTGGCTTTGCTGACCCTCACCACGGATGCTCTGCGGCGCAATCGCGCAAACCGCAGACTTCGCAGCCAGGGTTGACTCGCGGCGGCGGTGTTTTGCCGCATAAGGTTCCGTTACCAAACCTTTTCCCAGTCGAAACACGATTGTTACGTCACAACTGGTTTTCGACTTGCGCCGTTTACTAGGCTGAACGCAAGCGTGTCAGACCCCTGACGCGTGCGTTTGTCAACGACGGTTGGCGAACAACCATTGAAACGGAGAAACAATGAATTCAAAGCTCAAGAGAGGTTTTGCCGCACTTGCAGTTACTGCATCTAGCGCCATGATTCTTTCGTCGTGTGCTGCACCTTCATTCGATGCAGCTAACTGCACCGATGCAGCACTAAGCGTAGGAAGCCTACTTCCAACCACCGGTAACCTAGCGTTCCTCGGTGCCCCAGAAATCGCTGGTGTTGACCTCGCAGTTAAAGAGATCAACGAAGCCGGCGGTGTAGCTGGTAAGTGTGTATCGGTCTCGCACAAAGACTCAGGTGACACCACCACCGACATCGCAACTCAGTCGGCAACTGCTCTTATCAACGACGGCGTTGACGCCATCGTCGGTGCAGCATCGTCGGGTGTATCGCTAAGCGTTATCGACCAGATCACCGGTGCCGGTGTTCTACAAATCTCGCCTGCTAACACCGCTCCTGACCTAAGCACCTACGCAGATGGTGGACTGTACTTCCGTACCGCTCCTTCTGACGTGCTACAGGGCCGCGTACTAGGTAACTTGATTGTTGGAGACGGTGCAAGCAACGTTGCATTCCTAACCCTTCAGGACCCATACGGTACAGGTCTATTCGAGAACGCCAAGATTGCCGTTGAGGCTGCTGGTGGAACCGTGGTTGCTAACGAAGAGTTCGCACCTGGAACCAAGAACTTCTCGAGCCAGATCGACAAGGTTCTAGCTGCAAAGCCAGACGCCATTGCCGTTATCTCGTTTGACGAGGTCAAGTCGATTCTTCCTGAGCTAGTCAAGGTAAAGGGTTGGGACCCAACCAAGCTTTACCTAGTTGACGGAAACACCGGAAACTTTGACGCTGACTTCACCGACTTCAACATTGCCGGTGCACAGGGAACCATTCCTGGTGTTATCGCTTCGGAAGACTTCAAGACCCGTCTAGCTGCTGTAAACGCCGAACTTGATGTTTGGGCATACGCTGCTGAGTCTTACGACGCCACCATGCTTGTTGCTTTGGCTGCTGCCACTGCTGCAAAGGCTGGCGAAGAAGTCACTGGTGCAAACATCTCGAAGTACATGGCTGCTGTTTCGTCAGGTGGCGAGCAGGTTGACTTCTCACAGCCAGGCGCATTCAAGAAGGCTATGGACTTAATCAACGCTGGTACTGACATCGACTTCGAAGGTGTCTCTGGCCCGATCTCGTTCGACGCCAACGGTGACCCAACCGAAGCCTACGTAGGTATCTACCTGTACGACGACAAGAACATCAACACTGGTGTTGACGTCGAGTACGGCAAGTTGGACTAGTTCTAACTAAGTACCTCAAGTAGCACGAAACCCCCGGGCCGAAAGGCTCGGGGGTTTTGCTTTTGTTTAGAGGTCGGCTAGGTTGCCCAGGTAGAGCTCGATCATCTTCGGGTCGTTTAGCAGGTCTCTGCCGGTGCCGGTGTGTGCATCCTTGCCCTGATCGAGCACGTAGGCGCGGTCACAGATTTGCAGGCAGCGACGTGCGTTCTGCTCAACCATGATCACGGTCACGCCGGCCTGGTTGACTTCTTTCACTCGCAAGAAGGCTTCGTCTTGGCGAACCGGCGATAGACCGGCCGATGGCTCGTCGAGCAGCAGAACCGATGGGTTCACCATCAGAGCGCGACCCATGGCCACCATCTGGCGCTCACCGCCCGAGAGCGAACCCGCACGTTGTGCGCGTCGCTTGACTAGGTCGGGGAACAGCTCGCCAACAAACTCAAAGCGCTCTTTGAAGGTCTTCGGGTTCTGAAAAACACCCATCTCGAGGTTTTCTTCGATGGTGAGGCTTGGGAAAACGTTGTTGGTCTGAGGAACGAAAGCTACGCCCTTAGAAACGAGCTTGTTTGCCTTGAGCCCTGTGATTTCTTCGCCCTGCAGAAAAACCTGCCCCGAGCGAATGTTTACCTGACCAAAGATGGCCTTCAACAGAGTCGACTTACCGGCACCGTTAGGGCCGATGATGCCAATGAGTTCGCCCTGACGAGCAACCAAAGAGCAGTCGTTCAGAATGTTTACGCCCGGCAGATAACCGGCAACCAGGTTTTTGGCTTCGACTACTACGTCGTTCATGCGTTGTCTTTCTTCGTGCTGGTTGCGCCCAGATCTGAGTCGTGGTGAGCGCCAAGGTAGGCGTCGATAACGGCAGGGTTTTTCATAACCTCGGTCGGTGGGCCTTCGGCAACAATCTTTCCTTCGGCCATAACAATGACCCAGTCACTGATGTGGCGAACCATGTGCATGTCGTGCTCAACGAACAGCACGGTCATCCCCTCGGCTTTTAGGCCTTTGATGTGGTCGAGCAGAGACTGAGTTAGGGCGGGGTTCACACCGGCCATCGGCTCGTCGAGCATTACCAAGGTTGGCTTGGTCATTAGCGCGCGAGCCATCTCGAGCAACTTGCGCTGACCACCCGAGAGGCTGGCAGCAAAGTCTTCGCTCTTGTCGACCAGCTTGAAGCGGGTGAGCAACTCAGTAGCAATATCGGTGACCTGGTTCTCTTGCTTGCGCCAGATCCAGCGGAACATGGCGGCTAGCGGATTCTCACCAGTCTGATTCTGGTAGCCCAGACGCATGTTTTCCATCACGGTGAGCAGCGACAGCGCTTTGGTCAGCTGGAAGGTGCGCACCATACCCATGCGAGCAACTTTGTAAGACGCAACGCCGGCGAGGTTCTTACCGTCGAAGATCCAGGTGCCGGTGTTTGGCTTGTCGAAACCGGTTAGCAGGTTGAAGAACGTGGTCTTACCGGCACCGTTAGGGCCGATCAGAGCGGTGATCTGACCACGCGGAATCTCAACGTGTGCCACGTCTACCGCGGTTAGACCACCGAACTGACGGGTCACGTTGTCGGCAACCAAGATGGGGTCAACCTTGGCGCAGCCCGGGGCGATTTCGCCCAATGCGATTTGGTTAGGCATTGAAGTAGAGCTCCTTCTTGTTGCCGAAGATTCCTTGCGGCCTGAATATCACCAGCAGCATGAGGCCAAGACCAACCAACATAAAGCGGATGCCGCCGATCTGGTCTTGCTGAATGAAAGTGATGATGCCGCTGCTAACACCAGCGCTTAGCAAGCCTTCGGTTAGCGATAGCAGCACCCAGAAAATCATCGAACCGATGATTGGGCCGAGCACGGTAGAGGCACCACCGAGAAGCAGAATCGTCCAGATGAAGAACGTCAGACCGGTTCCGTAGTTACCCGGCTGAACTGCGCGAGGCAGCACGAACACGATTCCGGCCAGGGTTCCGAGCAAACCACCGATGATCAGCGACTGCATCTTGTAGCTGTAGACATTCTTGCCGAGCGAGCGAACGGCGTCTTCATCTTCGCGAATACCCTTGATGACTCGACCCCAAGGGCTGCGAATCATCTGAGCCACGAATAGTGCGCCCAAGATAACCAGCGACCAAGCCACAACGCGAACCCAGAGGCCCTTTTCGTCCATTGTCCAGGCCCAGAAGCCATACTCACCAGCCGGGAACGGGTTGAGCGCGTAGAACTCTTTGGCGAAGCCGCTCAGGCCCTGTGGGCCACCGGTCACATCGTTCAAACCAGTGGTCGAAACAACAAAACGCAGAATTTCGGCGGCGGCAATCGTCACGATAGCCAGATAGTCAGACCGCAGCCTCAGCGTGGGTATACCGAGAATCAGCGACAGCACGATCGAGGCTGCGAACGAAAGCAGAATGGCTGGCACAAGACCAAGCCCAGCCAGGTTGGCCATGGCGAAGGCGTAAGCGCCAACCAGCATGTAGGCAGCCTGACCGAAGTTGAGCAAACCGGTGAAACCGAAGTGCATCGCGATACCGATGGCGGCCAGCGCGTAGGCGGCGGTCATCGGGGTGAAAAGTTCACCCAGGGCGTTTGAAAGAATCTGTTCCATCTTCGGTCCTATCCGATTCTCTGCTTACGACCGAGAACACCCTGCGGTCTAAACAGCAAGACCAGGATGAGCACGATCAGTGCGCCGGCAAACTTGAGGTCTGGCGGAATCACCAGGGTGCTGAGTTCTACGAACATTCCAACGATTAGCGCTCCAACCGCTGCACCGAATGCGGTGCCGAGACCACCGAGTGTGACGGCTGCGAACAATAGAAGCAGAATCGAGAAGCCGGTGTCCCATGATGCCTGGAAGTAGAGGCCGATGAACACGCCCGAGAGGCCGGTTAGAGCCGAGGCCACCACCCAGACGATGCGAATGATTTGCTCCACGTCGATACCGGTGGATGCGGCGAGCGACGGGTTGTCTGAGACGGCGCGGGTTGCCTTACCGATTCGGGTACGGGTTAGGAACCAACCGAATCCGAGCAGGGCTAGAAGCGCTATGCCGGCGGTGATTACGTTGAGTGCTGGCATCAAAACGCCAAATACGTTCCAGGTGTCACCCTGTGAAAGCACCTTGGTGTCACCGCCGTAAACGAGCTGCAAGAAGTAGCGAATCAAAATCGAGAGACCAATCGAAACAATCATCATCTGGGTGATGCCCAGACGGCGCTTGCGCAAAGGTCTCCAGAGCACGGCGTCTTGCGTGTATCCGAATGCTGTGACCACCGCGGTTGCGATGAGAGCCGAGAGAATGAGGTCGAGCCCGAGCACCTTGTTGAAGGTGAAAAGTGAAAGTGCACCGATGGTGACCATTTCACCGTGAGCAAAGTTGCTGAGGCCCGTGGTGCCGTAGATGAGCGAAAGACCGATGGCGGCCATGGCAAGCAAAATGCCGAAGTTCAGCCCGGCAAAGATTCGACTGAGCAGCACGTTCGTGGTCGGTGGAGGGTTGACCGGTTCGGTGCCTGGCTTGGTTTCGAGCGGGAACAGAGCAACAACGCCGTTTACTTTGTCGATGGTCACTTCACGAACGTTTGAGAAATCTGCCTTTAGCTTGGCACCTTCGGGCAGGCTCGCTAGGTCTAGGGTGACGGTGTAGGTGCCCTTGGCAGGAACCGCTACCTCCCACTTGCCACGAGCATTTGTGGTTGCCGAACCCTCGAAGCCTTCGCCAACCACGGTGATCACAGCGCCCTCGACCGGGTTTGCCGAGCCCTGCTTGATTGCACCGCTCACCGAGAAGTCTGAAGAAATGTCGCTTGGGGCTGGGGTCGCTGCATAAGCGCCGGTACCACCAAATATCAAGGTCATCAAGAGGATGACTGCCCCGAGCCACTTCGCTGGGTGGGCCTGCGCCCTATGTGTTAGCTGATTCAAGCCAACCTCCGTTGTTCGTGCGCACTACTGCGCACCGTTGCGTTATCTATGCCGACACTACTAGAAAAACGAAAGGCAAAATGGGGCTTAACCAGAACGAAATAGAGTCGTTGCAAATGGTGCGGATGTTCGGTGTGGGCGCAAACCCGCTGTAGAGCATCCCCTCTCGCACGGGTAGAATTGGCTAAATCCGTTCCGCTGCTATTGAAGGCGCACATATGACGCAAAATGACCCATTCGGCTTTGTCGGTCTGACCTACGACGACGTTCTTCTTCTGCCTGGTGAATCTGATGTGGTGCCGAGCGGCGTGAACACCAAGACCCGCATTTCGAAGCGCATCGAGATCAACATCCCCTTGCTTTCATCGGCCATGGACACCGTCACCGAAGCCCGCCTCGCAATCGCGATGGCACGCCAGGGCGGCATCGGCATTTTGCACCGAAACCTTTCGCTCGAGCGTCAGGCCGCCGAAATCGACATCGTCAAGCGCTCTGAAGCCGGCATGATCACCAACCCGGTCACCACAACTCCTTACGCAACCATTCAAGAAGTGGATGCTCTGTGCGGCCACTACCGTGTGTCGGGTTTGCCCGTGGTTGACGACAACGGCATTCTCGTGGGCATCGTGACCAACCGTGACATGCGCTTCGTGCTTGATGTTCAGCGCACCAGCACTCTGGTTAAAGATGTGATGACTCCGGTTCCTCTTATTACTGCGCGCGTTGGTTGCAGCCCAGACGAGGCAATCGCCCTGCTTGCTCAGCACCGCATCGAGAAGCTGCCCCTGGTTGACGAGCACGGCAAGTTGCGCGGGCTCATCACCGTAAAAGACTTTGACAAGAGCGAGAAGTATCCGCTGGCTTCTAAAGACTCATCGGGTCGCTTGCTGGTTGGCGCGGCCGTTGGCGTTGGCCAAGATGCTTGGGAGCGCTCGATGGCACTGGTTGACGCAGGCGTTGACCTTCTTATTGTCGACACCGCCCACGGCCACAACCGCGCCGTGCTCGAAATGGTCGCAAAGCTAAAGGCCGAACCATTTGCCAAGAACGTTGACATCATCGGCGGAAACGTTGCCACCCGCGAAGGCGCTGCCGCAATGGTTGCCGCTGGTGCCGATGGCGTGAAGGTTGGCGTAGGCCCAGGTTCGATTTGCACTACCCGCGTTGTTGCCGGTGTTGGTGTGCCACAGGTTACCGCCGTCTACCAGGCATCGCTTGCCTGCAAGCCGGCCGGCGTTCCGGTTATCGCCGACGGTGGTCTGCAGTATTCGGGCGACATTCCTAAGGCACTGGTTGCCGGCGCGAACGCCGTGATGATCGGCTCACTTCTTGCCGGAACCGACGAGGCTCCGGGCGAGATCACCTTTGTAGGTGGCAAGCAGTTCAAGACCTACCGCGGCATGGGTTCACTCGGTGCCATGCAGTCACGCGGCCAGGCTCAGAGCTACTCGAAAGACCGCTATTTTCAAGACGACGTGCTTCGCGAAGACAAGCTAGTGCCAGAGGGCATCGAAGGTCGCGTGCCTTATCGCGGTTCGGTTGCCTCGGTCACGCACCAGCTCATTGGTGGCTTGCGAGCATCCATGGGCTATGTCGGCGCAGAGACGATCGACGAGCTTCAGGCCAAGGGCAAGTTTGTGCGCATCACCGCAGCTGGCTTGCGCGAGAGTCACCCACACGACATTCAAATGGTTGCCGAGGCGCCAAATTACGGAACCCGTTAAGGAGCGCTTGACACATGAGCGAAGTTGAAATCGGTCGCGGCAAGCGCGGCACCAGAGCGTGGGCGTTTGACGACATCGCCATCGTGCCATCTCGTCGCACCCGCGACCCGCACGACGTAACCACCTCGTGGAACATCGATGCCTATAAGTTCGACCTGCCGGTAATGGCTGCGCCGATGGACTCGGTGGTTTCACCAGACACCGCCATCGCCATGGGCAAGCTTGGTGGCCTCGGCGTGCTAGACCTCGAAGGTCTCTGGACTCGCTACGAAGACCCATCGCAGCAGCTAAACGAAATCGCCAAGCTAGCGCCAGAGCAGGCCACCGCTCGCATGCAGCAGATTTATGCCGAGCCAATCAAGCCAGAGCTGATTCGCGATCGCATCGCCCAGATTCGCGCAGCTGGCGTGACCGTTGCCGGGGCCCTGTCGCCGCAGCGCACCGCCGAGTTCGCCAAGACCGTTATCGCCGCCGGCGTTGACCTCTTTGTTATTCGCGGCACCACCGTTTCGGCCGAGCACGTTTCTAAAAACCGCGAGCCACTAAACCTAAAGCAATTCATTTACGAACTCGATGTTCCGGTAATCGTTGGTGGCGCGGCCACCTACACCGCGGCACTTCACCTCATGCGCACTGGTGCAGCCGGTGTACTCGTGGGGTTCGGCGGTGGAGCGGCTTCGACCACTCGACGTGTGTTGGGCATCCATGCGCCAATGGCCACGGCTGTTGCCGATGTTGCCGGCGCTCGCCGTGACTACATGGATGAATCGGGCGGCCGCTATGTGCACGTAATCGCCGATGGTGGTTTGGGTTCTTCGGGCGACATCGTTAAGGCAATCGCCTGCGGTGCCGACGCCGTAATGCTTGGTTCGGTTTTGGCTCGCGCCACCGAGGCTCCGGGTGCCGGTTGGCACTGGGGTGCCGAGGCGCACAACGCCGAGTTGCCTCGCGGTCACCGCGTGCATGTTGGCACCGGCGGATCGCTCGAGCAGATTCTGCTTGGCCCAGCTCAAGATGCCGATGGCACCGCAAACCTGATTGGCGCTCTGCGTCGCGCAATGGCCACCACCGGCTACAGCGACCTCAAAGAGTTTCAGCGCGTCGACGTGGTTGCGGCTCCTTACCAGGCCTAAATGAAGCCCACCTTCTGGCAAGTTGCGGGCAAGCCCAAGTGGCTTGCAGGTCTCGCGCTTGCCATCGTGGTTGCAATCGTGTTTTCACTTTTCGGCAACTGGCAGCTTTCGCGCAGCATCCGCGTTATTGAAGGCGATTTGCCGGGCAAGGTTGCTACCCCGATCGAAGAAGTTGCAGAACTTGGCAAGCCGTTTCTTGAGGCTCAGGCCGACCGGTTGGTGAGCGCGAACGTGTTCGTCAACAACACGGTTTGCGCCGTGGTTGAGGGGCGACAGCAGTTGCTCGAAGACGGTTCGACCAAGGCCGGCTACTGGGTGGTTTTTGATTCGATCACCAGCGACCAGGTTCACATCGTGATTGCTGGTGCGTTTTATGAGAGCAAGGATGCCGCGCTGGCAGCCTGCCGCAAAGGCCCGAGTCTCGACTTCGACACCGCCACTGCACTCGTCGGGCGCTATGAGCCGAGCGAGGCGCCGGCACTTCGACTGAGCGAGGCCGCGCCGCTCTTCTCGTCACTATCGATAGAACAGTTGATCAACTTTTGGCCGCTAGAGAAGCCCAAGGTTTACCCGGGTTTTGTGGTCAGCGAGAAGGCGCTTCACGGCGCTAAAGACACCACCGCCGAGTCAATCGTCATCGGCGTGCGTCAAACTCAAACCGAGCTCAACTGGCTCAGCGCTTTCTATGCCGCCGAGTGGATCATCTTCTCGGGCTTCGCACTGTTTTTGTGGGGGCGCTTGGTGCAAGATGAGCGCAAGCGCATCGAGGGTGAAGGTTAACTTCAGCGCTTGCACCTTTTGCCATGGCCTGTCCTTGGCCGGCATGAACAAACGATGATTTGTAATCGAAATGTTGTTTGTTTGGGTTTTCGTTGTCGGTGGGTTGGGTTAGGTTTTGGGTGTTGGATGATTTTTATTTGGGGGTTTTCTCTTGTCTCGTTTTCGTTTGGTTTTTGTTGCTGTTGTTGCGGCGTTTTCTTTGGTTTTGCAGGGTTTGGTTCCTGCTGGCGCTGTTGAGCCTGGGGTCCGGTTTTCTGGTGAGGCTGCAGATTTTTTGTCGGCTCGTGTTCAGGCTGAGGCGAGTGGTAAGCGTGTGCTTGTTGGGTCGGCGTTGGATGAGTTTTCGACTACTTGGGTGAATCCTGATGGTACGCGTACGACGGAGTCGTTTGGTTCGCCGGTTCGTGTGCGTGATGAGGGTGGCCATTTTGGTTGGCGTGATCTTGATTTCACGTTGGTTGAAAATGTTGACGGCACGGTTGGTGCTAGGTCGGGTTTGTTGCCTTTGACTATTTCTGGAGGGGGTTCTGCAGCTGAGGTTGCTGTCACTGGTTTGGTGTCTGTGGTTCAGTCGGAGGGTCGTTCGTTTGGGTTTGGTTTTGATGGTGCTTTACCAAAACCTGTTTTAGAGGGTGATACGGCTCGTTTTGTTGAGGTTTTTGATGGTGTCGATTTGTTGGTGCGTTTGGATG
>CAIZQQ010000008.1 GCA_903935175.1 uncultured Micrococcales bacterium | reverse complement strand
GTGATTAAGGTGGTAACGAAGCCTACGATCACCACTGTTACGCCGCTAGCCCCTGTGGTTTCAGGCGTTACCATTACTCCGATCGCGCAGACGAAGACCAACGGAAGCGCAGCGATTGCAGCAACGGGAGCTTGGTCGCTTGAGTCTGGTGCACTTCCTGCCGGGCTAGCCCTGAACCCAAACACTGGAGAAATCACAGGTAAGCCAACAGCCACCGGCACCTTCACCTTCACCGTTAAGTTGGTCGATGTCGATGGTGAGATCGCGACAAAAGAAGAAACCCTAGTGGTGAATTCTGGGCCGACAATTACAACTGCCCCATTGAGTAGGACTCTGAACAATGGCGCGGCTGCGACTATCGCAAACACTGTGACCATTGGCACTAGCGCTGTTGCCAACAACGGATGGACTGCCACAGGCTTGCCTGCCGGATTGTCACTCAATGCAACTACCGGCGCTATCACTGGAACACCGACTACAAACGGCACTTTCACGGTTGCACTGAAGGTTACCGACTTGAATGGTCTGTTCGACGAAGAGACACTCACCATCACCATCGAAGCGCCACCGGTGGTCACCACGACTCCGATCTCATACAAGTTCGGTGTCAATAACCCACTTGATTTGATTCTGGATGACTTCTTCGCCAACGGAACCAAGTTCGCTGCCTCGCGAGAGATAGTTAACACCGCGGCTAAAGGCACCGCCAACATCGGCACCACGGGTGCTTGGAGCGCCATTGGGCTACCACCTGGTCTAACCATCAACCCGAACACGGGCAAGATTGGTGGAACGGCGACCACTGTCGGCGTTTACACGCCAACAGTCACCGTTACCGACACTGCTGGCCTGCGAGGCTCGAAGCAGCTGACCATCGAAATCGTGCAGGGCCCGACAAACACCACGCCTAGGGTTTACAACTACGAGGTCGACATTCCGAAAAAGATCGGCACCCTGCCGGTTAACATTCAGCAGACTTGGACCCTAGGATCAGCTCCTTTGAACTCGAACGGCAGACCGGTTCCTCACCTGGTGCAGGGTAAAAAGCCTGTGATCGTAACCAGTGTCAGCATCGTGAGCGGCGAGATGCAAGTGATTCCATCGCTGGCGATTTCCTCGAAAGAGGGATACGGCAAGTACGAGCTGAAGACCGTTATTGTCGATGCCAACGGCGCTTTCGACATTGCTACGTTCACATTCAACATCACCAACGGCGCGACCAACGTGACCACGCTGATTCTTCCAGAAACGATTGTCGATGGAATGTTGATTACTAATGAGCTGTATCCTCTGTCAGGAACCAGCAGCAAGAAGCTTGCCCTGAGTTACACGACTAGCACTCCTAAGGTTTGTGTAATCGACACGGCTACTAAAAAGCTGAAGCTACTGAACGAAGGGACTTGCACCGTAACGGCCGCAAGTGGCACCGGCGCTCTGCTTTCTAAAGACACCAAGAGCTTCAAGGTAACCAAGCTGCCTCAAACCACGACCATCATCGAGCCTGGCGCTGTGATTCCTGGTGGCATCGAGAAAGCTCCGCTGGCAACCGACGACCCACTGGGTTTCCAGCTTTACGCCTCGGTTGGCTCTACGCTTCCGCCGGTTTATAAGTCGCTCGACCCGAACGTCTGCTCGGTTGACGCTGGCGGTGTGGTTATCTGGGATGCTGACCTCACTGCCGTGCCTAAGGTTGCGTCTGACTTCAAGTGCCGCATTGAGGTATCGCACCCGGGCAACTTGACCTACAAGGCTGCACCACCGAAGGTGATTACCCTAACGGCTACCCACGTTGAACCGCCGGCACCAGAAGATGGAGTGACTAAAGAACCAGACCAGCTTGCTTCATTGCCTGCTTCTGGAGGAACCACTGCTGAAAAGGGTGGCAACAAGTTCGTCGTGAAGGTCGACAAAGGTAAGAAGACCGTGACGGTTCAGCCGATCTCTAAGGGTCGCTGGATTGGTCCGATTTACGCCGACATCACCATCACCTACACACCAAAGGGCGCAACTGTCGCTAAGACTCAGGTTTGTAAGCGAAACTACTTCGGTATCGCAGTAGTCGACCCTAAGACCAAGAAGATGGTGACACCTGCGCTTACTGGCAGCCCGTTGGTGATTCCTGAAAAGACAAAGTACTCGAAACAGGTGACCGCGCTAATCAAGAAGTACCAGGCCATGAAGGGTAAGTTCAGCACCACGAAGACGGTCAAGGGCAAGAAGGTTACCTACCCTGGTTACCTCGACTATAAGTACTTCAACGGCCAAGCAACCTGTGTGCTAGATTCCGGCGCTTACGCGGCTTGGAAGTCAGGCGTGCAGATCACGGCAAAGGCTACGGTTACTCGTGACAGACGCTGGCCGACTACCTACACCCGTTATAAGTCATACGACTGGAAGAAGAAGAGCAACAACGGCATCATCTATCCAACGGTCGTCGACTGGGTAATCAAGATCGGCTAAACCGAGTCAAAAAAGGTGGATGCGGGCTAGAGAAATCTAGCTCGCATTTTCTTTACTTCTTTGCCAAGCGCTGCCGCAGCATAGCTAGCGAGCCGGCGCCCCAAAGAGCCCAGACCACTAACAAAGGCTGAAAGAACAACCGAATTAGGCGAGCTTCATCGGTGTTCAAACCGAAGGCGTCGATTCCCTGAACGTATTGATTGATGTTGCCGGCAAACACCGCCACGAAGAATGCCGCGACGATTAGGCCGATTTGGGGCATCCACTTTGATGTTGACGCGATTGCCAGACCCAACACGATTTCGACGGCACCAGATGCCAGCACCACGAAGTCGACGTCCAGCGGCAGCCAAACCGGAACCTGAGCACGAAAATCTTCGCGCCCAAAGGTGAGGTGCGAAATGCCGGCGAACATGAGGAACCCTGCGAGCAGTATCCGCGCGATTGTCTTGGCGACTCTCATAAACGTTTAGAGGGTCAGAGCCGGGATGATTGCGCCCGAGAAAACCTGCCAGGCGAGGATGCTCTTAGCGACGAGTGAGAGGGTGATGTAGGTGCGCTCCCCCTTAAGGTAGTTAGCCCACGAACCGACCTGCTTGTACTGCAGCGCCTGGTTGATAGCGAAGGTGTTGAAGAAGATGAACAGCGAAACGATGATGCCGATGACGAAACCAGGAACCTCCGCTGCGCTCTCTGAGCCTGGCTGGAACGCCTGAACGGCGATTAGAACCCAAGGCACGATTCCGGTCATCGAACCGAAGATGAATGGCAGACCCTTGCCGTTGCCTGGAGTTTCGTACTTCTCTTGAAGGGCTCCGAACATAATCATCGAGGCGTTTACGGCGAAGATGGCGACCAGAGCTGAGAAGTCAGAGATTCCCGTGAGTTGGGCGATGAGCCAGATCATCACCGATGAGCTAATCGAATACTCAACCCATCTGAAGTAGTTGTGGTTTCGCTCGAGGCCAGCCGCGTAGCGCTTGAAAAACATTGGCGACGAGATTAAAAAGTGAAACAGTGCCGAGAGGGCCAAGAAAGCGACAACGCCCAAACCGAGGTTTACCTCCCAGAGCACAACCTTCTCGGTTGGGAATCCGGCTCCGGGTGGACCCGTCATGTAATCAACGGTCGCATCGAATGTGACCTGGTTTTCGATTCTCGACAAAAAGTAGCCAAATGCCACCGCCTGAAACAGGTGCATGAACCCCGCAACGATGTTGTAGGTTCTGAGTCGCTTGATTTGTTCTGCCGAAGTGCGAATGGTCTTTGCCATGTTGAATCCCCTTAGCTGGTTGTGGTGAAGTCTACGCCCTGGTTACTTCTGCTTGGATGCTTGGGCTGAACCTTTGCTCTCTGAGCCGGGTTTTTTCGTGGCATAGGCAAACAGAGCCAAGCCCGCCACCAGCGCCCCAGCACCGACGCCATAGGCGACGACATCAGCTGCGCGGTTAGCGTCGACGAATACACCGACAAAGACCACTGCGATAATCGCAACAACGACACCAATTAGCTTTGACTTCAAATCATCGAGGTCGTTGATTTGCAGCCAAGCTGGCACCTCGATGCGGGTGTCTACGAAGAGCTCATAGAGACCAAAGCCAATGACCAGCAGAACGGTGCCGAGCAAGATGGCGTCGACCGCGGTCAGAACATCCACGATTGTCACTTTGAGGTAGCTGCCCTTGAAGATGGAGTCAAAAACCACCACCAGAATCTCAATGGACCCTTGCACCATCAGCAGCAGGGCCCCGATCATCGAAGCAATAGCTGGCACAACGACCGCGTAGCGAGTAAGTCCAAGGATTTTTCTCATGTCTGCACTCTACCGAGCAAACTGCGGTGTTGGATGTTACCCGAGATGTGTTTTTTAGGGTGAATTCCGCTTTAGGGAAACTGCGCCCTCGGTAGGAATCGAACCTACGACCAAGAGATTTGATGAAGGGTTAGTACTTGGCAATCAAGGTACCTTTGATTACCTTGTTCATCTCAATGAATGTTTGCTTATGTGACTCCGAAGATCCTCTGATAAACAGAGCCCAACCATCTCCGTAAATCATGTACTTGCCAAATCGTTGCTCTGAAGGCGAACTAGCAGCCAATCTGAGGATGTCGAGATCCATGGTTACTTCAGTAATCGAATCTCCTTCTTGAATTCCAGGGTTATCAGTTGAAGCCTCGCAACTATTTATGCCACCTGGTTCACCCCAGAAATACGGGTCCACACAAAAACGAGCTTTTGCTAGCTCCTCGAGTTCGGTGAGATCTTTGTCAAAGCTGCTAGAACGTCTTTCGGGAAGGCTGACTGCTCCATCTAAGAAGCAAGCACTGAGCCTAGCCAAACAATAATTAATGTTTTCTGACCTTGCAGTCAAAACTTCCGTTTCAGCATCTGTTTTACCAAAAACTGGATACTCAATTACCGCTGAAGTTTTCTCAACACAGCTGTCTGCGCCTATCAAGATTGTTCCTAATTGACCAAAGGTTCCCAGGGTAGTCCAATAGTCGCCATAAGAGCCAAAGTCATTGTCTAACGCAGATTGAAATGACTGGTAGCCGTAAATGCCACAAGAGTCTTTAGATCTGAAACTCACTTCGGATTTGTTTATCTGGTCTTCGGCTTTATCGCTTTGCGCCCAATTTGCAGCAGGGTAAGCCGCCTTCAGGGCTTCAAGCAGATCCTCATATCTCTTCTGCTCACCCTCGTAGGCAACAGGGGTTGCTGAAGGCGTAGGAATTACATCAGGGTCTGTTGTTTTTGATGGTGAAGGAGTCAGGGACTCCTCAGGCAAACCAGTGTTTTGGCCTCCAGAACATGCACTGACGAATAGAACGGCGGTAAGCCCAAATGTCACAAATAAGTGTTTGATTTTCAATTTGACTCCCCAATACCACCACCCTCTGGGGGTGGAGCGCCCTCGGTAGGAATCGAACCTACGACCAAGAGATTAGAAGGCTCTTGAACTAGGACTTCGATTTTTTTCTTTAGGAGCGAAACGACAAATAGGGCTGTTAGAAAGAAAAAAGCGGGCCAATTTAGGGCTTCACCTGGAGGGGTGTGTGCACTTTCGATTTTCCCCATCATGCCAGCCAAGGCTCTCATAGGTGCATCAAGGGCGAGAAATAGAATAACAAGTGGCGTAAGGCCCTTGTAGGCAAAGAACACAACGAGCATGAGGCCTGCGAGAACCAGCTGAATGGCTCCCCACTGGTGGAAGAGAGCAATAATGTTGTTTCCGCCCGCGACGCTCGTGTCGATGCCGGCAATAGATTCTGCTCCGCCATCTGGCGCGAACAAGTGGATCGAGCTGCGAACGACGACTATGAGAAGGAAGGCAAGGGCGATTAGCCGAACAACTCCAAAACCTTGGTACTCTCTGGGGTTTTCTGGGAGTATCTGATTTCTCATGCTTTACCTTTCCTTCAAACTAAGGTGGAGCGCCCTCGGTAGGAATCGAACCTACGACCAAGAGATTAGAAGGCTCTTGCTCTATCCACTGAGCTACGAGGGCATGGCCGCTAGGCCAGCCTCTAGTTTATTGGCTAGGTCAGTGCCTAGGGGTTCAGCAGCGCCCAATGCTTGGCGAAGACATCCATGAATGCAGCCGGCTGCTCTTCTTGAGGAAGGTGCGCCGAGTCTGCGATGACTTCGAGCACTGAGCCCGCAATCTGCTGTTGCAACAGCGGCGCATCACTCGCCGGCACAACCGTGTCGTGCTCCCCAGTCATTACGAGCGTCGGCATGGCGAGTGCGCTGAGGTTATCTTTCAGGTCGTTCTCGCGCGGGGCGATGGTGAAGTTGTAGAACGCTTGCTCCCAACCCTTGATCTTGAGCGGCTTGTGATAGCCGTCGTAGACAGCCTGGGTCAGTTGCGCCTTGTTGTAATAGCTCTCTTCGAGCAAATCATCGCCGGATGTCGCGATGCCAGCCACCAGCATCGGCCCGAGTTTTTGCATCTGCGGTAGTTGCAAGAACCAGCCGAGGCCGCCCGAGCCACCACCGGTGGTCAGAATTGCTGCGTCAACCAGCACGAGCGAGGTTTCTAGTGTTGGACGCTGACGAGCGTATTCGGCTGCCAGTTGACCGCCAGCAGAGTGACCAACTAAAACGATTCGACGACCATCGCCGAACCGGGCAACTAGGTCATCTAGCAGGGCAAAGTTGCCTGCGAATCCGTAAGGGTTTTCACCCGACCACTCGGTTGGTCGGTCGGTGAGGCCAAAGGCTGGACGGTCATAGGCAAGCACTTCGCCGAACTCGGTCAGTGGCTGAATGACTTCGCGCCAGCTGAAGGTGCTGGCACCGAATCCGTGCATGAGAACAATCAACGGGGCTTTGCAGCCACAATCGCCTGCATAGGCGGCGCGCTCAACTCGTACCTGAAGGCCAGCTGCCTCTACAAACTCGGCGTTCGGCTCGGCCTGGCTTGCAGTCATCGTTCCAGATGATTCGAACGGAATCAGAAAAGGAACGATGAGAAAAGACAGCACGCCGGCAAGCAATGCTCGCCACATGAACTTTCGGAACGCCTTCAACTTCATGTTTGCAGTGTAAGCCTGAGCAGAGCATCCGCGCCCCAAAACACCACATGGCGCTCACATGAAACGTTCAGAAACCTTCGCTAGGTTTTGAAGGTTGCGGAATAAAGGTGCCGAATCGGGGGCTTAATCACTGCGACTCACATTGAAAGTAGATCATGCACAAACTTGCCAAACTAAGCCTCGCAAACCGCTCAGTAGTTGCCCTTGCCACCGCCATCATCGCGGTGTTCGGCTTGGTCTCACTCGGTTCGCTCAAACAAGAGCTGATTCCGTCGTTCGAGACCCCTCAGGCTGCCATCGTTACCACCTACGTAGGTGCATCGCCTGAAATCATCGATAAGCAGGTCAGCCAACCGATCGAAGAGGCTGTGCGCAAGCTTGACGGACTGGTTTCATCGACCTCAACCTCACAGAACAACATTTCGGTCGTTCGCGTCGAGTTTGACTATGGCACCAAATCAGCCGCGGTCACCGAAGACCTGAACGCTGCTCTAGCGACCCTGAAGGGCGTGCTTCCTGACGAAGCGGATGCGCAAATTCTGTCTGGCTCGTTCGACAGTGTGCCAATCATCGCCCTGGGTGTCGCCTCAGACGACAACGAAGCGCTTGGCAAGATTTTGGCAGACGTGGCCACACCTATTCTCTCGGGCGTCCCTGGCGTGCGTGAGGTCGCTGTGAGCGGTATCACCGAAAAGCGCGTGAACCTAGAGCTCAAGCAGAGCGTATTGACCGCAAACGGGCTGTCACAGCAGAACATCGTTACCGCCTTGCAGTCGAACGGCTTCGTGATTCCTGCCGGAACCCTGACCGATGGCAGTGGAAACATCTCTGTCGAGGTTGGCACCACCGTTGAATCACTCAAGGCCTTCAAAGACCTGCCACTAATCTCAAGCAGTACCGGCTCGCTTTCGGGACTGTTCGGTGGAGGCACAACTACTACCCCGAGCATCCCAGGTATGCCTTCGATTCCAACTGTTCCTGCAGCTCCGAAGCCAACTTTGACCGTCTCGGATGTCGCAACCGTTACTTATGAGAACGCTCCAGTTACCAGCATTGCCCGCGTAAACGGCAGCGAAGTTCTAACCATCGCGATCACCAAAACCCAAGACGGCAACACCGTTGCCGTTTCTCATGGCGTTCAAGACAAGATTGCTGAGCTGAAAGAGAAGTTGGGCGATGTAACTATCACCACTATCTTCGACCAAGCTCCGTTCGTTGAGCAATCGCTTGAGAACCTGACCACCGAGGGTTTGCTGGGTCTAACCTTCGCGATTCTCATCATTCTGGTCTTCTTGCTTTCGTTCAGATCGACGGCCGTCACGGCAATTTCGATTCCGACATCGGTGCTCATCACCTTTATCGGTCTCTACGCACTCGACTACTCGCTCAACCTCTTCACTCTGAGCGCTTTGACGATTGCGATTGGTCGTGTTGTCGATGACTCGATTGTGGTTATTGAGAACATCAACCGTCACCTCTCTTATGGTGAGCCGAAGAAGAAGGCCGTTCTAAACGCGGTAAAGGAAGTTTCGGGAGCAATCACCGCCGCAACAATCACTACCGTTGCAGTGTTCTTGCCAATCGCTTTGGTTGGCGGACTAGTTGGAGAGCTGTTCAGACCGTTCTCGTTCACCTTCGCAATCGCGCTGTTGGCTTCCCTACTCGTATCGTTGACCATCGTGCCAGTTCTTGCCTACTGGTTCATGAAGGCTCCAAAGGCTCTCGCTAACGAAACCGACCCGGTCAAGGCTGCGAAGATCGCCGAAGAACTGCGCGAAGTTGAAGAAGCCAAGGAGCGTCGCTCATGGCTCCAGCGCGGCTACCTGCCGATTCTCAAGTCGACTCAAAAGCACCCGGTTATCACCGTGGTCTCATCGTTCATGATTCTGGTCTTCACGTTTGGGCTCGTTCCGCTGCTGAAAACCGACTTCATCGGCGGTTCAGGCTCGGCTGGCTTCGTGGTAAACCAAGAACTCAAGCCGGGTGCAACGCTCAAGCAAGAATCTGAGGCCGCCTCAAAACTTGAAGACATTGTGCTCAAGATTGATGGCGTTGACGTTGTTCAGACCACAATCGGTTCGAGCGGCGATGGCCGTGTTGCCTTCGGTGCTGCTGCTGGTGGAATCACCATGCAGATCATCGTCAAAGACGGCTTCGACGTAACCGAAGTTCAGAATGCCGTAACGAAGGCTTCGGCTGGCAAAGACGAACTCGGAACCCTAAAGTTCGGCACCGGTGGTGGCGGATTCTCGGGCTCGAGCACCATCGACATCAAGCTCACCGCTAAAGATGACAAGGCTCTCGAGGTTGGCATTGCCGAAATCGAGAAGAGCATGAAGGGCATCGCTGGGGTTAGCGAGATCACCAACTCTCTTGCCTCTAAGGAGCGCACCCTGAAGGTCAAGGTTGACCGCATGGCAGCCGCCCGCCTGGGTCTAACCGAGGTTGCCGTTGGTGGTCTTGTGTCTTCTCAGATGCGCCCATCGAGCATCGGCAACCTAAACGTTGACGGTAACTCGACTCCGATTTACGTTGTGAAGACGAACATCCCCGACACCGTTTCAGAGGTTCGGGCAATTCGCATTCCAACATCGACCGGAACTGTTTCGCTTGACTCGATCGCCGACATTTACCTAACCAAGGTTCCTGTTTCGATCACCAGCGAAAAAGGCGACCGCACCGCAAAGGTGTCGCTTACCCCAGACAGCGACAACCTGGGAGCACTCGCTGCCGAGGTTGACAAGCGTCTAGGCGAGGCCAAGTTGCCGCTCGGTGTAACAGCATCTGTCGGTGGTGTAACCGCATCGCAGGCTGAATCGTTCGGTCAGTTGGGTCTAGCGCTTCTAGCCGCAATCGCAATCGTGTTCATCGTTATGGTGGCAACGTTCTCGAGCATCCGCCAGCCGCTGGTTCTGCTGATCTCGATTCCATTCGCTGCCACCGGCGCACTCGGCTTCTTGCTGCTAACTGACACTCCACTGGGCGTCTCGGCGCTTATCGGTATGTTGTTGCTGGTCGGTATCGTGGTCACCAACGCGATTGTGTTGATCGACCTGATCAACCAGTACCGCAAGCAGGGTCGACCGATTCAAGAGGCAATCATGGATGGCGCGCGCCAACGCTTGCGTCCGATTCTGATGACCGCACTAGCGACCATCTTCGCGCTGACTCCGATGGCACTAGGCATCACCGGTGGTGGCGGATTCATCTCGCAGCCGCTAGCAATCGTGGTTATCGGTGGACTGTTCTCGTCGACCGTGCTGACCCTGGTTATTGTTCCAGTGCTCTATTGGCTCACCGAGGGTGGCAAGGAGCGCAAGGTCATCAAGACCGAGAAGCGCGCGACTCGCAAGGCCGCAAAGGCAAGCAAAGCATCCGAGCAGGTAGCAACCGCCTAACGGTCTGGCTGCACCTGTTTCAGGGCTAAAATTGGGAGGTCTCCGATAAGTGTCGGAGGCCTCCCCTAGTTTTTGGTGTGTGATTTCTATTTCTGAAAACCTCGTCTGGATCGACTGCGAGATGACCGGCCTCGATGCCGACAAAGACTGCCTTGTCGAGATCGCCGTCGTCATCACCGACTCCGAGCTCAATGTGGTCGATGAGGGCATCGACCTCGTCATCAAGCCGCGCGAAGACTCGCTTGCAAACATGGGTGACTTCGTTCGCAACATGCACACCGAGTCTGGGCTAATCAACGAGTTTGAGAATGGCCTAGAGCTTGAAGACGCCGAGCGCATAGTGCTCGAATACATTCAGCGCTTCGTGCCAGAGGCGAAAGACGCACCGCTTGCCGGCAATACCATCGGCACAGACCGCCTTTTCATTGCCAAATACATGCCGAAAGTGGATGCTCACCTGCACTACCGCTCAATCGACGTGTCTTCGATCAAAGAGTTGAGCCGTCGCTGGTACCCACGTGTTTACTTTCAGATGCCAAAGAAAGACGGAGGGCACCGAGCCCTGGCTGACATTCTTGATTCGATTCGTGAACTTCGCTACTACCGCGAGACAGTTTTTGTCGAAACGCCTGGGCCTTCATCGGCTGAAGCGCAGTTGGCAGCCGAAAAAGTCTCACAGGAGAAACCGAACTAACTGATAGACTCTAGAGGTTGCTTCGGCATCATGGTGGGTATAGCTCAGCTGGTAGAGCGCCTGGTTGTGGTCCAGGAAGTCGCGGGTTCAAGTCCCGTTACTCACCCCAAGAATTGAAAAACCCCGCGGATCTTTTGGTCGGCGGGGTTTTCACTTTTTTGGCGTTTACTTGGCGTTTGCACGCTCGATGAGTAGTTCACGAACACGGGCAGCGTCTGCCTGACCCTTCATGGCCTTCATAACTGCACCAATAACGGCACCAGCGGCCTGCATGCGACCTTCGCGAATGGCATCGATTACGTCAGGCTGAGTGGCCAGGGCTTCGTCAATGGCAGCCAGTAGGGCACCGTCATCCGAGACGACTTCAAGACCCTTTGCCGAGACGATCTCGGCTGGTGAACCTTCACCTGCCAACACCGCGGCAAGAACTTCTCGACCGATGCGGTCGTTGATCTTGCCAGCTTCGACGAGCGAAGCGAGTTCGGCAATCTGGGCAGGAGTCACGTTTAGGTCAGCGACATCTTTCTCTTCAGAGTTGGCCACACGTGCAACCTCACCTGTCCACCACTTGCGGGCGGCCTGAGGCTTAGCGCCAGCGGCAACGGTTTCTTCGATCTGGTCGAGAAGACCGCTATTCACGACATCGCGGAACTCGAGCTCGCTGAAGCCCCACTCCCCTGCCAAACGCTTGCGGCGGTCGGCTGGGTTCTCAGGTAGCGAAGCGCGAATCGACTCGATGAGTTCGTGCGATGGCTGAACCGGCACTAGGTCTGGCTCAGGAAAATAGCGGTAGTCGTCGGCGTCAGACTTTGGGCGGCCACTGCTGGTGATGCCGCGGTCTTCGTGCCAGTGACGAGTTTCTTGGGTGATGCTGCCACCACCGGCGAGAATGTGCGCCTGGCGCTGAATCTCGTAACGAACCGCACGCTCGATAGAACGAAGCGAGTTCACGTTCTTGGTTTCGGTGCGCGTTCCAAGCTTCTCGGCTCCGTGGCGACGCAGCGAAACGTTTGCGTCGCAACGCACGTTACCGCGCTCCATTCGAGCGTCAGATACGCCAAGCGCCTTCACAATTTCACGGATGCTGCGCACATACGCCGCCGCCAACTCAGGTGCTTCTGCGCCCGCGCCAAGCACCGGCTTAGTGACGATTTCGACCAGCGGAACACCGGCACGGTTGTAGTCAACCAGCGAATACTCGGCACCGTGGATGCGACCGGTGTTTCCACCGACGTGAGTCAGCTTGCCAGCATCCTCTTCCATGTGAGCGCGCTCGATGGCGACGGTGAAGACGTTGCCGCTCGGAACCTCGATGTCGATGGTTCCTTCAAAGGCAATCGGCTCGTCATACTGCGAGGTCTGAAAGTTTTTGGCTAGGTCTGGATAGAAGTAGTTCTTGCGCGAGAAGCGGCCGTTAGGCGCAATCGAGCATCCGAGTGAAAGACCGATTGCGATTGAAGATTCGACCGCACGTCGGTTCACCGCTGGCAACGAACCTGGAAGGCCGATGCAGATTGGGCAAACGTTGGTGTTTGGCTCGTCACCGAAGTCGTTGCGGCAACCGCAGAACATCTTGGTCTTGGTGTTCAACTCAACGTGAACCTCGAGACCGATGACAACTTCAAACTGCTCGAGCGCTTGCTCGTAGTTCATGAGTTCAGCTTTGGCCACGGTTATGCACCAACTTTCAACTCTGGAGCGAAATCAATCATTCGCTTACCCCAAACCTCTTCATGCCAAGCCTCGAGAGCCGCGCCAACCTTGTAGAGTCGGGCGTCTTCGCGAGCCGGTGCAAGAATCTGCAGACCGCTCGGTAGGCCGTCTTCATCGGCAAGACCGTTTGGAATCGACATGCCTGGAATGCCGGCAAGGTTGGCCGGAATGGTGGCGATGTCGTTTAGGTACATGGCCAGCGGGTCGTCGATCTTCTCGCCGAACTTGAACGCGGTGGTCGGAGCGGTTGGCGAAACCAACACGTCTGCCTTTGAGAAAGCTGCCGCTAGATCACGCTGGATGAGCGTGCGAACCTTCTGTGCACTGCCGTAGTAAGCGTCGTAGTAGCCGCTTGACAGGGCGTAGGTGCCCAAGATAATGCGGCGCTTGACCTCTGGGCCAAAGCCTGCCTCGCGGGTGGCAGCCATGACGCGCTCGATGGTCGGGTTGCCTTCTGGGGTAACGCGAAGACCAAAGCGAACGCTGTCGAACTTGGCCAGGTTGCTCGATGCTTCGGCTGGCAAGATCAGGTAGTAAGCCGCGATGGCGTACTCAAACGATGGGCAGTCAACCTCAACGATTTCGGCACCATTCTTGGCCAGCAGAGCGAGGCTGTCGTCAAAGCGGGCCTGAACGCCAGGCTGAAAACCTGCACCGGTGAGCTGCTTGATAACACCAATGCGCATTCCAGCAACTGAGCGATTGGCAGCTGCTTCAGCCATCGAACCGAGTGACTCAGGTAGCGAAGTGCTGTCGTGTGGGTCGTGGCCAGCAATAACGTCTTGCAGCAACGCAGCATCGAGCACATTGCGGCTAACTGGGCCGATCTGGTCGAGCGATGACGCAAGTGCAATCAGGCCGTAGCGAGAAACTGCGCCGTAGGTTGGCTTGGTGCCAACGGTTCCGGTAACTGCACCCGGGAAGCGAATCGAACCACCGGTGTCGCTACCGATGGCTAGCGGGGCGGTGAAACCTGCGACTGCCGACGATGAGCCACCGCCAGAACCGCCAGGAATGCGGTCGGTGTCCCACGGGTTGCGGCTTGGGCCGTATGCCGAGAACTCGGTCGAAGAACCCATGGCAAATTCATCCAAGTTGGTCTTGCCCAGAATCGGCATGAGCTCGTTACGAAGCTTGGTGACCACGGTTGCGTCGTATTGCGGCACCCAACCCTCGAGAATCTTCGAGCCCGCGGTGGTTGGTGCGTCGGTGGTGGTGAGGTTGTCTTTGACTGCGATTGGCAAACCCGCCAACTTCGGCAGCGACTCACCAGCGGCACGTCGACGGTCTACGTCGGCGGCGACCTTGAGCGCAGCATCCGCTGTGACATGCAGGTAAGAGTTCAGGGTGCCGTTTACGGCAGCGATGCGGTCGAGGTGCGCCTGAGTTACCTCAACCGACGAAACCTCGCCAGAGGCCATGAGCGAGACGAGTTCAGCCGCATTCTTTTTGATTAGTTCAGACATGGTCTACTCCTCGTCCAAAATGGCTGCAACGCGGAATCGGCCCTGATCGCTGTCGGCAGCGCCAGAAAGCGCCTGCTCTTGGGTGAGTGATGGCTCGACGACATCTTCGCGAAAGACATTCGCCATGGGAATCGGGTGGCTGGTGGCTGGCACATCGCCCTCGACGGCTTTGTTTACGGTCGCAACAGAGTCGACAATCAGGGCTAGCTGCGATGCGAGGGTCTCGGCCTCCTCATCGGTGACTTGGATGCGCGCCAAACTGGCCAAGTGGCGCACCAGGTCGGGGGTAAGTTCAGACATAAATAGCTTTCGAGTGGATTCGAGCAGGGCTTGCATCAAGTCTACCGAAGCCCGTTTGTCTACAGGCCACATCAGCCTGTTCCAATGTTCTCTAAAAGGTATAAACTCATAAGTCGGCAACAAACAGCCACTTAGGCTGTGGTTTTGGGTGTCTAACCCCACGCAAATCAAGCCTGCTAGGAGTTTTAGAGCGATGGATATTGAGGACTTCTCAACAGAAATGCGCGGCTACAAAAAAGACGAGGTTGACCGCGTCTTGGGTGAACTGCGCGCTGAGCTTGAGCACGTTCGCGAATACAACTTCAACGCAGCTTCAGAACTCGACACCCTTCGCGCCGAAGTTGCAGCGCTAAAGAAGAAGAAAGATTCAGCTCCGGGCTACGCCGAACTCGGTGCACAGTTTGAGCAGACTCTGCGTCTTGCCGAAGAACAAGCCAAGAAAATGGCCACGGATGCTGCGCAAGATGCCATCCGCGTTCGCGAAACCGCCAAGGCCGAGAGCGAACAACTAAGCCGTAAGGCCCAGCAGAAGGCCGACGCGATCATCGCCGAAGCCGAGGCAAAACTTGCTGAAGCAAAGATTCAGGCCGAAAGCCTAAGCTCAGAGATTTTGCAGAGCGCCAAGGCAAAAGAGTCTGAGGCAGCCGAGAAGATTGCAACCGCAGCACGCGAGGCATCGGCCATTAAGTCTGAGGGCGAGCGTTACGCCGCAGAGCTTCGCGCACAGGTTCACCGCGAGACCGAAGAAGCTCGCGCTCTCGCAACCGAACTTGCACAGCGCACCGCGCAGGCACGCGTCGAGCTTGAGGCAGAACTAAAGACCCGTCGCGACGAGACCGAGCAAGAGGCACTGACTCTTTACCAGAAGGCAGTTGCTCAGGCCCAAGAGACCACCGACGAAGCACAGCGCAACTTTGCTGAGGCTTCGGCTCGAGCCACCGAGATTTTGAGCGAAGCCGACAGACTCAACCGCGAAGCTAACCAAAACGCTGCAGCGATGGCTGACGAGGCAACTCGAACCGCAACCAACACCATCAACCAGGCTCGCCGACGCGCTGAAGCACTCACCAAAAAGGCTGAATCGATCGCTAGCCACGCCATCAAGGAATCTGAAGATCGTCTAGTTCGCATGCGTGCCGAGCGCATCGAAATCGATGAGTTCTTGAACCAGTTGCGCAACCTTATGTCGACCGAGGCCATGGTTGCCGACGCCGAAAACGCTGCACAAACCGACGACTAGTTTTTAGGTTTACCGAAGCCTCTGCTTGAACGTGGCTTCGTCAATCACTTCAACGCCCAGGGCTTCTGCCTTCGCCAACTTCGAGCCGGCTGAGGCGCCAGCAACAACAAATGCAGTGTTCTTTGACACGCTCGATGCAGCCTTACCCCCACGCTCAACGATTGCCTCTTCGGCTTGCTCTCGAGTGAATTCCAAGAGGGTGCCGGTAACGACAATGCTTAGACCCTTGAATGGGCCATCAATGCCAGCTGCCGCACCTGGGCCGGGGTGACCTGCGATGGAAAGTTGTACACCCGCAGCAGCCCAGCTGGTGAGAATGTCACGGTGCCACTGAACTTGATGCCACTCGAGTATGCTGTCGGCGAGTGTTGGACCAACACCATCCACCGCTGCTAGCTCTGCAGCTGTGGCAGAGAAGATGTTTTCTAGCGACCCGAAATGCGCGCTCAAACTGCGCGCAGCGACTGGGCCAACATGCCGAATCGACAGGGCTACCAAGAAACGCCAAAGTGGTCTGGATTTCACTTCTTCAAGATTGCGAATCAGCTTGAGTGCAACTTCGGCAGGCGACCCGTCTTTCTTTCTAAAGAAATCGACAACCTTCGGGTTTCCATCGTCGTCGAGCTTTGGCAACCCCGTGTCTGGGTCTAAAACGAGCGATTTGATCGGCAACAAATCTTCGAGCGTGAGACTGAACAAGTCGGCTTCGCTTTGCACAGGGGCAACCGCCGGCTCCAGCGGCTGCGTTAGCGCTACGGCGGCAACGTAGCCGAGCGCTTCGATGTCGAGCACCCCGCGGCTGCCGAGATAGGCGACGCGTTCGCGAAGTTGAGCCCTGCATCCTTGCGAATTGAGGCAACGCAGGTCGACGTCACCCTCGGATGCCGGCTGCAAAGGACTTCCGCATTCTGGGCAGTTGCTAGGCATCACGAACTCGCGCTCGCTACCGTCTCGAAGCTCCACGACGGGGCCGAGAATTTCGGGAATTACGTCGCCGGCCTTGCGCAACACAACGGTGTCGCCGAGCAAAACTCCCTTTGCCTTCACAACATCCTGGTTGTGCAAGGTGGCGAACTCGACAACACTGCCAGCAACCTTGATCGGCTCTAGAACGGCGTAGGGCGTGGCACGGCCAGTGCGGCCTATGCCGATGCGAATGTCGAGCAACTTGGTGTTTACCTGCTCAGGTGGGTATTTGTATGCAATCGCCCAGCGTGGAGCTCGCGACGTGTAGCCCAGCTCTGACTGCTCAGACAGCGAATCAACCTTGACCACCACGCCGTCGATTTCGTGCTCAAGCTTGTGGCGCTGCTCGCCGAACTTAGCGATGTAGGCCTGAACCTCGGATGCGCTGCTCAAGACCTCGAAACGGCTCGACACCGGCAGCCCCCAGCCGGCCAAAATACCGTAGAGCTCACTCTGGTTGGATACCGGGGCCTGGCCCCAAGCGCCAACTCCGTGCACCAGCATGCGCAACGGCCTGGTCGCTGTAACCGCAGGGTCTTTTTGCCGAAGCGAACCCGAGGCTGAGTTGCGAGGGTTCGCAAACGGCGCCTTGCCGTCGGCAAGAAGCGATTCGTTGAGCTTTGCGAAGTCTTCGAGACCGAAGAAGATTTCACCGCGTACTTCGACGACGTCTGGCCATCCGGCACCCTCTAGCCGGCGCGGAATGCTCTTGATGGTCAGAACGTTTGCCGTGACATCCTCGCCAACAATGCCATCGCCACGCGTGGCGGCAGAGACTAGAACGCCGCGCTCGTAACGCAGGTTGACGGCTAGGCCGTCGATCTTGAGTTCACAAAGAAAGCGAGTTGCGCCGGTTTTGCCCATCCAGGCATCAAGTTCTTCGGCCGAGAACGCGTTGTCGAGGCTCATCATGCGCTCGAGGTGTTCAATCGGCGCAAAGGCCACGTTTGCCGAACCGCCAACCGTTTGGGTTGGGCTATCTCCGGTGATCAAATCGGGGTTCTCGCGCTCGAGAGCTTCAAGTTCGAGCATCAGCGCGTCATATTCGGCATCGCTGATCAAAACGGTGTTGCCCTCGTAGTAGGCGCGGCGATGAGCGTTGATTTGATCGACGAGCTCGTTGACCCTTCGAGCAGCGGCTTCGTGAAGCAGATCGCCCACGGCTAAGCCTCGACGTCGGCGAGCGCGCTCACCGTGCGGTCGATCGTGGTTTGCCCAAGAACTCGAGTGCCCACATAAAGCACGGCGGTCTGGCCGGGTGAAACGCCAATCAGCGGCTCGTGCAGCTTCATGACCAGTTCTCCGTCTTGCACAGCGGCCTTGCACGGCACTGCCTCACCGTGAGCTCGAACCTGCACGTGTGCTTCAAACCACTCGGATGGTTCGGCCGGAGCCGCGCCACACCAGGTGTATCTCGACCCCCCTAGTTCGGCGATTGCCAAAGCCTCTTGTGGCCCGACAACTACAGTGTTGGTTTTTGGTCGAATTTCCAGAACATAACGCGGCTTGCCATCGACCGCCGGACGACCGATGTTCAATCCCTTGCGCTGGCCTACGGTGAACCCGTGAGCGCCTTCGTGTGCACCGAGCACGTTACCCGAGCGATCTACAATCGCGCCCGCTTCTTTACCGAGCTTGTCGGCGATCCAATCTTGGGTGTCACCCTCTGGAATGAAGCAAATGTCATAAGAGTCTGGTTTTTGGGCAACGGCTAATCCGCGCTGTTCTGCCTCGGATCGAACCAAAGCCTTCGAAGCCATCGCACCGAGTGGAAACATCGAGTGCTTTAGCTGCTCTTCGGTAAGCACACCCAGAACATAAGACTGGTCTTTAGCCATTGCCGCGCTGCGGTGAAGTTCTAGACCTTCAGAGCCATCAACCAGCGACGCGTAGTGGCCGGTGCAAACGGCATCGAAGCCTAGTGCGAGAGCCTTCTCAAGCAGGGCGGCAAACTTGATTCGCTCGTTGCAGCGCATGCAGGGGTTTGGCGTTCTACCAGCCTGATATTCGGCAATGAAGTCATCGACCACATCTAGCTTGAAACGCTCACTGAAATCCCAGACGTAATAAGGGATGCCGAGAATGTTGGCGGCACGTTGGGCATCCATGCTGTCTTCGATGGTGCAGCATCCGCGTGAACCGGTGCGAAGAGTGCCTGGCATGCGTGACAGCGCTAGGTGAACGCCGACGACTTCGTGACCCGCCTCAACGGCGCGTGCAGCAGCAACGGCGCTATCGACGCCACCTGACATTGCTGCTAGAACCTTCACCCTTCAATCCTACGAAGTGGTGTAGCCCGCCCTGCGCGCTCCGGCATGTGCCGCGGGTAACGCGTCTAGAAACTTTTGAACATCTTCGGCGGTGTTTGATGACCCCAGAGTCACGCGAATGCATCCCGAAGCCTCAGCCTCGTCGCGCCCCATGGTGAGCAGAACGTGTGAAGCCGCCGTTACGCCCGCCTGACAGGCCGAACCGTTCGATACACAAACGCCCGCTTGGTCGAGCAAAAAGAGCAGCGAATCGCCCGAGCATCCGGGAAAGGTGAAGTGAGCGTTGTCAGGCAGCCCTGGCGCTTCTCCCCTGCTGAATCTGGCATCTGGTACGAGCTGCATAACGCCACGGATGACCTGATCGCGAAGTTCACTGGTGTGCGAGCCGTGCTGCTCAAGATTTGCCACGGCCATCGTTACGGCTAGAGAAAAGGCCTTCGCGCCAGCTGCGTTCATGGTTCCCGAACGCATGGCGCGCTCTTGACCGCCACCGTGCACGAGCGAGGTGAGTTTGATCGAGCGAGCTACCACCAGAGCGCCGACGCCGACCGGGCCACCGACCTTGTGCGCCGTGATTGCCATAGCAGCGAGCCCAGACTCGGCGAAACTCAACGGAATGTGACCCAAGGCCGCAACGGCGTCTGAATGTACCGGAATGTCGAAACGTTTTGCGAGCTCGGTCACTTGGCTGATCGGTGTGATCACGCCGGTTTCGTTGTTTGCCCACATGAGGCTGATAAGCGCGACCTCATCGGCACGCTCGACTAGAAACGCCTCGAGCCACACGAGATCGACCACACCGAATTCGTCAACCGGAATCCAGATAGCCTCAGCACCCTGTTCACGCTCGAGCCACTCGATTGGGTCAATAACTGCGTGGTGCTCGGTGTATGCACTTAGAACGAGCTTGCGGCGAGCATCCTTGCGGTTTTGCGCCCAAAAAAGACCCTTGATCGCCAGGTTGTCGGCCTCGGTGCCACCGGCGGTAAAAATGATTTCGTTGCGATTGCAATCGATTGCTCTGGCGATTTCTTCACGCGCCTCTTCAAGAGCCTTGCGCGAGGTTTGACCAGCGGTATGAACCGACGACGGGTTGCCCAGAACGGTTAGGTATTCGGTGTAGCGCTGCAACACCTCTGGCCGAATCGGTGAGGTGGCTGCGTGGTCAAGATAGACAACCATGGTCTTTAGCCTAGCCATTACGCCAATGCAGCGTTGGTCACGGGTAAACTTTGAAAGTTATTTGCCGCACTTGAAAATCAGGAATCACATGCCCGAAAGCAACACCAGCACTTCAACGCTCGGTGTGACCCTGCATGATGGCAAAGGCACCATTCGCGTTTATTCGGCCAACGCGACATCTATCGAATTTTTAGTATTGAACCCCGCCGATTCGAGCGCGGTGCAGACCCGCCTCACCTTAAAAAGAACCGAAGCGGATGTCTGGGAAGCCACGTCGCCCGCAATCGCCCCGGGCGTGCACTACGCGCTGAGAGCATCTGGGCCAGACGGTGCACGTCACGGTTTCAACAACAAGATCAACCTCATCGACCCATATGCCCGAGGTGTGGTTCGAGAGTCGGCTCGAGATTTTCACAACGTAGTGCTCGACGGGTCGTTCGATTGGCAGGGTGTTGAAAAACCAAAAACGCCGATGTCGCAAACCATCATCTACGAGGCGCACGCCCGCGGCCTGACACGTGGCAACAACGATTTGCCGGACGACATTCGCGGAACCTATGCTGC
>CAIZQQ010000007.1 GCA_903935175.1 uncultured Micrococcales bacterium | reverse complement strand
TGCGAGTAGCTTCTCGTGAAGGTTCATTTCTTCGAAGGTGCCGGTAATCATGGCATCTTCGTCGGCTAGGCCGGTTAGGCGCTCAAGAACGACGTCTTCTTGAAAGGTTTTCTTGTTCGAGTTGTTGTTGCGGGCGTTGGCAAACTCGCCATCGCGCACGCGGTCACGCTCTACGCGGTCGGCACGGTTGCCATCGCGGTCTGCACCGAAACGGTCGTCGCGACGTGGGCCACGGTTGTCGCGGTCACCAAAGTCACGGCGAGGAGCACGGTCGTCACGGCCAGCGAAGTCGCGGCGTGGGCCACGGTTGTCGCGGTCACCCGAGAACGAGCCGCGGCTTGCGCCTGCGGTGCGGTCACGGTCGCGGTCGAATGATCCACGTGCATCACGACGGTCGGCATCGCCGAATGGGCGACGAGCTGGGCGCTCTGGAGTCCATTCGCGGCGAGGTGCACTGCTGTCTGAGTCGCGGCGTGGTGCGCGGTTGTCGCGGTCACCGAAGTCACGGCGAGGTGCGCGGTCGTCACGGCTAGCGAAGTCGCGGCGTGGGCCACGGTCATCGCGACCAGCAAAACCACCGCTGCGTTCGCCGCCACGGCCTTCTGGCTTGTTCTCACGAGGAGTCCAGTCACGACCGTTGTCTGGGCGACCACCGCGGGTTTCGCGAGGTGCCGAGCGACGTGCGCGGTCGTCAGCGTTGTGACGAGGCTTGCGCTCGCCGTCTACCGGGCGAGCCGAGCGGTCTGAGCGAGGTGCGTCGTCTGATCGGTGCGGTGCACGACCGCCACGACCATCTTCGCGAGGTTTGAAGTTTGAACCCTTACCGGCACGAGGGCCGCGGGCGTCTGAATCTTTCTTTGCACCACGGCGTTCGCCGGGCTGAGCTCCACGCGGCGCGCGCGCAGATGATTTGCCAATTTCAGGCATAATTTTTGTTCCTTGTTCAGTTGTGTGGGCCAAAGGGAGTAACTTTGGGCCGCGTTCTTTAGTCGAACTGCGCTAACCCACACACGAGAATCTGTTCGCAATACGGCGAACTCTCAAACGAAGGAAGACTGGCACATCTTAGAGCTGGCATCTAGGTAACCAGATAAATAGATGATGTACTGCAAACGACTACTGTTACGTATTTGTAACTTTCTAAGCCTATGGGGTGGCGCGCAAAAAACCTAGAACTATTTGTCGAAGGTTTGCGATTCATCGCGGGCGAGGGTGCGAAAGGCCCGTGGCAACAGCTCAACAAGGCTGATCGCGAGCATCAAGGCTGCCACCACCAAGAGCGTGATGGCGGATGCCTGTGGCTCGGGGCTCGCCCCCGCAAACCAAAACGTGAGCGCGCCAGATGCCTCGGCGGCGGCAGATATCGCAACGAGCCAGAATGCGGCGCGCGGGGTAAAGCCCGCGGCAAGCGCAACCAGGGCGATGGTCGCACCCTCAGGAACATTGTGCAGAGCCAGTGCCGCGCCCGTGCCAAGCGCCGACTCGAGGCCAGCGAACTCAGAGGCAACCGTGGCTGCGCCTTCTGGCAGGTTGTGCAGCGAAAGGGCGATGGCCACGGTCAGCGCCGAGCGCTTGATCTTGGGGGTGCCCTGCGAAAAGCCGTCGAGCAGCTTGTCGATGCCGAAATAGATGGCCATGCCGCCGACCAGCCAGAGCAGCGCCTCACCAGCGCCGATACCTGCGCCAAGAGCCGCCGGCACGAGTTCGATGGCCGAAACCAGAATCATGGCCAGGCCAGAAGCCAACATGGCATAGGCGTTGATGCGTTCTTGTGCTGCGGGGGCGCGGCCGGCGGCTAAGGCGCGGGTTAACGGATAGCCGATAAATGTGAAGGCTGCGGCCGACACCGCGACCAGCAGCGCAATGTCGCGCTCGAGCACGAGGTTAGATCAAGCCGCGTTCGGTGAGGGCAACGCGCAAGTCGGCGTCGCTAGGCTCAACCAAAACCAGGCCGTCGGCGAATTGAATCACCGGAATGTTCTTGCGACCCGCTATGGCCTCGGCTTCGGCAGCCATTTCAGCGCTTTCAGCAACGTCGTTCATGTCGAACTCGACACCCTCGGCGTTTAGCAGCGCCTTCGAGCGGCGGCAGTCGATGCACCAGTCGGCTCCATAAAACTTGACTTCACTCATGATGACTCGCTTTCGAAAAAGTGGATGTTGCGGCAAAGATGCGGGCGGTGGCCGGTTCGGCCGAAACCCAACTTCAGGCTAACGCAAACGAATGCGGTCGGGAATGGTCAACGTTTCGCCGTCGAAGGTGATGCCGGCCAAATCGCGCACCACGATGTCGGCGGCAGTGTCGAGCGCTCGCTCAGAAACACCCACAACTAACCCAACACCCGCGGCGAGCGCAGCCGCGACCCCGGCCGACGCGTCTTCAAACACAACACAGTCTTCTGGCGCAAAACCAAGACGCTCGGCACCAAGC
>CAIZQQ010000006.1 GCA_903935175.1 uncultured Micrococcales bacterium | reverse complement strand
CACGTCGATCTGTGCAACACCGACCGCCAAGCCAATCGCCGAAGTGATTGGCAACGCAATCGACCAGGTTTCAACCGAAGGCTTTTCGCTAGAGCGCTTGAACAGAATGGTGGTTAGAACAAATAGCAAAGTGGATGCGAACGCAAAACTCTGCACGAAGCTGAGGTTGAACTGCGCCACCGCCTCGCCCAGCGCCATCCAAGCTGCGCCAACGCCGAGTATGAAACCGTAGAGGGCCGTCCTGGCCTGCTGAGTCACGAACGAAGTCCAGAAGTTCATTGCGGCGTGTGCTGCGAGAACCGTTGCCAACGCCAACATGAACTGCTCGGCTTCGATTCGGTAAGGCGTTAGCCCGACGATACCGAGGGCAAGTGAAACCAAGGATGTTGCGAGGAGGCTGCGGTCAGCATCCGCGTTTTTGACGGCGCGAAGTCTGATGAAACCGTAGGCGAGAGCCAGACCGACAAAGCCGAGGGCAAGCGGCCACGGGTTAGCGAAATCAATCGAAGGTAGTTCGGTAGTGCGGTAGAGGCTCAGCAGAGGAACGGTGAAGATCGCTAGGAACGCGGCGGTAACCGAAGTAACCGGCAGGCCGACCCAGCCGAAGCTAACATCACGCTTAGCGCTGATTGAAACCACTGCCGAGTAGACCAGCCAGGCTGCGGCTAGTGAAACCGGCACCAGCAACGCGAGCCAACCAGAGAAGATGCCGTCGGCGGTAGTCGGTGCGAAGACGCCGATAACAGTGGCTTGCAAAACCATTACGAACGAGATTCCAGCGGCGAGGTTGGCGATGAACCAGTTGCGACTGCTCTTGGCATTCGCAACAAACCAGGTGAGAACGAGGGCCAGTGCAACAGCCGCGGTCGAGAGCCAGAGCGAGGATGTTGTTCCGGTGACGCTAGCGGCAACCTGAAGCGCGGCGAACAGCGAAGCGATTCCCACCACCCGCAGGTAGAGCGCATAGAACGCGTCTTTGGTGAACGACTCACGGGTGTGCAGCACCAGCGCAACCGAAGCCATGGCGGCGAAGACCACGGTTGCCCAAACGGCGTTGGTGAACTGGGCGTTCGTGTCGAGCATCCAGTCGGCTGTGGCTGCGCGCTTCGCGAACCAGTAGAACACGCCGCTGACCGCGAATGAGGCCAGCGCGACCGGTGCAAAGACGACGGTGGTTGGCTTTGCGATGCGCTTGACCACAAGGGCAAAAGCTGTGGCGAGACCTAGGAAGCCGAGCGGTGTGATGATTTGAATCGGCTCGGATGCTTCGACAATCAGTTGCCCGAAATTCACCGCAGCAATGGTTGCCGGAAGTAGAGAAACTAGGGAGGCTGCCTCAGAGCCGCGGCGTTTTGCGAAGAACAAGACGATGGCAAACGCGACGAGTGAGTATGCGCCCCAAACCACAGACTGGTTTTCGCCTCCTTGCCCCATGGTGAGAGCCGTGTAGCCGGAGATCAAGAAGGTGGTGCTCACCCCGGCAAGCGAAACCGAGAGTGGCTCGACGAGTTTCGATTTGCTTGACGTTGCGAGCACGGCCGAGGCCAGAGCAAACAGTGCGAAGAGGGTCAGGATTGGCCAGAACCCGATTGTGTCGTTCGAGCTGAGGATGTAACGGTGGGCGTTCCAGAGGCTCACCGCCGCGATCGTTATCACTAGGTTGGTGGCAAAGTGCACCCAACCGACGACAGCGGCTGACTTAGCTTCAGCCCGGTCAAGCACCCGAGCAACGGCAAAGCGCCAACCGAACGCCAACGCTAGGCAGAGGGCCGAGAGTGCGACCACATAGAAACCGACCGACCCATCGAGTTTTGAGTCGAACATCGGTAGCAGAGACGAGATCGAGCCTGCGCCGAGAGCAACCCAGGCGAGAACCGGATTGCGCGTCATCCACGCCTTCGCTAGAAGCGAGAGGGCGATGATGCCGAGCCAGATTGAGGTGTAGAGGTTGAAGTTGGCATCCCACGGAGTGAGCAGACCGAAGCTCAACCAAGTGACGTAGGCGGCAATCTGTGAGGCGAGAACCGATCGAGGCATCGACTCGGCCAGAGCCTTTGGAACCGAGAACAAGAACGCGGCACCGATCAGACCGTTTAGGACCAGCATGAAAATGTTGGTTTCTTCGATCAAACCGCTATCTGCTGCCGGTTGGAGAGTGGCGGTCAGCACCGAGAGTGCGAACGCTGTGAAGCCGAAGCCGGTAATCCAAGCGAAGTTTTTGACGGCTGGTCGAACGCTGCCCGTCGCGGTGTACTTGGCTCCAATGCGTTCGATTGCGAATGCGGCCAACAACCAGAAGAGGCCGAAGGTCAGCAGAGAAATCGGCTCTGGGGTCATCGCGACTTCGAGCGTTGGGAAAAACACATTGGAGAGAAGCATTTCGAGGATGAAAAGAGTTTGAACCGCCAGGTAAGCGAGTGAACCAACCACCGAGGCACGGTAGATGCCGGTCAAAGCATTGATTTCACGCTCGCGAAGATCACTCTGGTAGGTGGCCTCGATCTCTTCAGTTGACTTGTCGTCTTCGTCGGCCTTCTTCTTCGAAGATTTGGCAAGCTTCTTTGCCTCAGCCGAAAGCGCGAGTCGTGAGGTGAGGGTCAGACGACCAACCAGAACCGTGACAAAAGCACCGATGCTCACTGCGAGCATGGCGATGCCGGCGAGACTGCGCTCTGGTGAAGACGAGGCGAGGATGTTCGCCAGGTAGGTTGCCGAAAACACGAGGGCCGAGGTTGCAACCGCTGGTGCCGCGAGGGCCGAGAAGCCGAAGATTGAAAAACGCTTGCCCATGAAGAAGCTGTAGGCTCCGACCGCGAGAATCACGGCTGGAACGTAAGGGGTTTGCACCGGGCTTGCCCAACTCTCGGGGAACAAGCCGAGTATCGCCGCGGCCCAAAGGCCAGCCCCTAAGAACAAAGCCGAAAGCACGGCCAAGAAGTTAGAGATAATCGTGAAGTACTTCTTTGACTTGATAGCGCCGAAGGCGCTGGCGGCTACTAGGGCTGCAATGACCGCGGCCTGACCGATTACGCCAAGGGTGCTGAAGGTGCTGCCCAAGAAGATCGAGAGCGCGATAACAATGAGGGCACCGGCGACTGCAAGCAGGGTTTGCTGAGGGCTGAGCTTTGGTAGTTCGCGCTTTGGTCGAGCTGGCTTCTTTTGCACCGGAGGTGGCACGAAGGTTGGCTGTGCGGGAGCAACCGTGGGGGTCGTGACTGGTGCTGAAGCGGTATTGGGGACTGCGGCAGGTGCTGAAACGGTTGTCGGTGCCGCCGTCTGGGCAGCTAGTGCGGGCGTTGCTGGCTGGAAGCCAAGCTCGGATGCTCGCTGCAGATTTAGGTTTACCGCCGCGGCTTCGATGTGGTCGAGACGGTTGCTGGCGGCCGAGAGCTGCTGCAGAGCATCCTTGAAAGCAATCAGACTGCTTTCGCGATAGTAGATGCCACAGCGACACTGCACCCAGTCGCTCGTGAACTCGCTGACCGAGATTTCGTGGTCGCAAAGTGGCAAAACGTAAAACTCACCAGACATGAGGTCCCCTCTTCTGTGTTGATGCTTGTAACTGCCTCTAGTTTGGCGTGAATTTTTAGATTCGTGTGCCAGATTGGTGTTCCCCGTTTGGGGGACATTTCTCGCTGCTAAAGTTGCCCCTATGACCAAACGCAATCGCCCATGGGGTTACCAGTCGGGCAACGACGAGGGTAAGCCAGACTGGCAACTCGACCCACAGACGCTTGCCGTGCGCGGCGGATTGGCCAGAACCGGCTTTGGAGAGACAAGCGAAGCCGCATTTTTGAACTCGGGCTTCACCTATGACAGCGCCGAGCAGGCAGCCGAAGCGTTCAAAGACGAAACCGATCACTTTTTGTATTCGCGCTTTTCAAACCCAACCGTTGCGATGTTTGAAAACCGCCTCGCAGCGCTTGAGGGTGCCGAGGCCGCCTTCGCCACCGCTACCGGAATGGCCGCGATGTTCGCCTCGGTTGCTTGTTTGGTAAAGACCGGCGACCGTGTGGTTGCCTCTGCGGCAATGTTCTCTTCTTGCTACGTCGTGCTTACCGAGATTCTGCCTGGCTGGGGCATCGAAACCGTTCTTGTTGAAGCCGACGACGTTGAGGGTTGGAAGGCCGCGCTCAGCGAACCAACCAAGGTTGTGTTCATCGAGAGCCCGAGTAATCCGCTGATGCAGATTACCGACATCCGCTTCGTAAGTGATCTGGCGCACAAGGTTGGCGCAACCGTGATTGTCGACAACGTGATGGCGTCACCCGTTCTGCAGAAGCCGCTCGAACTGGGTGCCGATGTTGTGATGTATTCGACCACAAAGCACATCGATGGTCAGGGTCGCGTTCTTGGCGGTGCCATTTTGGGGTCGGCCGACTACATTAAAAATTCGGTGGTGCCGTTTGCTCGCCACACCGGCCCGTCGATGAGCTCGTTTAACGCTTGGGTGATGCTTAAGTCGCTAGAGACTTTGAACCTGCGCGTTGAGCGCATGGCCGAATCGGCTCTGACGCTGGCAAAGCACTTTGAGGGCCGAAAGGGCATCAAGGCCGTTCACTACCCTTACCTACCGAGCCACAAACACCACACGCTGGCCAAAGCTCAGATGAGCGGTGGCGGTACCACGGTTGCGATCGAGTTCGACGCCCCGCAAGAAAAAGTGTTTGCAATCATGAACGCTCTTCAGGTGATCGACATTTCGAACAACCTGGGTGACAGCAAGTCGCTTATTACTCACCCGGCTTCGACCACTCACCGCCGTCTCTCGCCCGAGATTCAGGCGGACATGGGCATCACGCCATCGACCGTGCGTGTTTCGGTCGGGCTCGAGGCGGTAGCCGACTTGATTCGCGACCTAGAGAATGCGTGCGATTCGCTCTAAACCTTCGGTAATGATTTCTTTGCTTGTGCCAAAGTTCAGCCGCGCGTGGCGGTCGTAGCGCTCGCCACCCATGTCTGGCCCCGGAACGAGCGCAACCTTGGCTTCGTCGAAGATGCGATCGGTCGTGACATCCACTTTTGAAAAATCGAGCCAGGCAAGATAGCCAGACTCTGGCAGTTCGAACCCGACATCTGGCAGCAAGCGCTCGAGTTCGGCTTTGAGGTGGCGGCGGTTTTCGTCGAGAGTGGCAACCGTGGTGTCGAGCCACTGCCGACCGTTTGTGTAGGCCTCGGCCATTGCAAAAGCACCGAGGATGCTCGTTCGCCAGTGCATGCCAGGTGGGCACCGATCTGCGCGCGCGGCCATGCGTGGGCTCTGGGTGATGAGCAGAGCCGCTTTTAGGCCGGCCAAGTTGAACGACTTGCTGCTGCTGGTGATTACCACGCCGGTTTCTTCGGCGTCTGGGCCACAAGAAAGGTATGGGGTGAACTCGCCGTAGGTGAGCGGTGCGTGAATCTCGTCGCTGATCACGGTTGCGTCGAAGCGCTTGGCAAGGGCGGCAAGTGCGGTTAGTTCTTCACGGTCGAATGCGCGACCGACGGGGTTGTGAGGGTTGCAGAGCAGCAGGGTTAGGTGACCGGCTTTAAATGCTTGCTCAAGCCCGTCGAGGTCGAGGCGCCAGCCAGCTTCGGTGTGCGCGAGTGGCACATCGACGGGTTCAATTTTGAGTTCTTTGAGCCACTCGTAAAAGCCCGAGTAAACCGGTGAGTTGACGATGACACGAGCACCGGGTTCGAGGTTGGCACGCAGGTACTCGACCGTTGCCACACCAACGTCGGTGGCGATTTTGAGTTCGGCTTTGTGAATCTGCCATCCCCAGCGATCGCGGGCGAACCCCTCGAACGCGCGGGCAACCTCGGGCACCGGCCCCAGGTAACCAAGGTCTGATTCGTGCGCCATGCGTGCGATGAGTTGACGCACGGGTTCGGCGATGGCAAAGTCCATTTCGGCGACGTGCATCGGTAGAACATCCGCATTGAATCTGCGCCACTTTGACGAGTGTCTCGAATAAAGCTCGCTGAGCTCGGGAGTTTGGGTCTTGCTGTCTGGCATTTTACGACTTACCTATCTCGGTGCTGATTCTGGGCGTTCGGTGCGAAGCAACCAGTAGGCAGAGCCGTCAGTTTCGCGACCCAAGAAGCCCCACTCAACTAGAAGTCGGCGGGCGAAGACGTGGTCGATCGCGAAAGCCATGAGTGTGACGTTGACTTCGAACTCGCTGTAGCGGCGGTCGGGCTCGAACCCGGTTGCCATTCGCTCGAGTTGAACCATGCGCTTGGGCAACTTGCGGGCAATGTGCTCGGGTGCCGGCGGAATAACTCCGGCGGGAGCATAGGTTCTTTGCATAACTGAAATCTAGCACCGCGAATAAAAACGCGAGGTGCGTGGTTGAGGTTTTGCACTGGACCGTTTGAAAGGTGTCATCATGACCGAAGTTTCTCTAAAAGCTGGCGACGTTGCGCCAAAGTTCTCGCTACTAAACCAAGACGGCGAAACGGTTTCGCTTGGCGACTCGGCGGGCAAAAAGACCATCGTCTACTTTTACCCTGCTGCATCGACACCAGGATGCACGACTCAGGCCTGCGACTTTCGCGACAACTTGAGCTCGCTGCAGTCACAGGGTTTCGTGGTGCTAGGAATCTCTCCTGACAAGCCGGGCAAACTCAAGAAGTTTGTCGAGAAAGAGGGCTTGAACTTTGCGCTACTCAGCGATGAAGACAGCGCCGTTCAGCAGGCCTACGGGGCATACGGCAAGAAGAGCATGTATGGCCGTGAGTACATGGGCACCATTCGCTCGACCTTCGTGGTTGACGAATCCGGCAAGATTTCGCACGCTTTCTACAACGTCAAGGCCAGCGGCCACGTGGCGTTTTTGCGCGAGCAGCTCGGGCTATAGGAGCATCCGGCTAGTAGCTCGAGAGCCGCTAGTCTTGCGGTTATGCAGTTTTCGATAGTCGGCACGGTTTTTGAGTGGCGCGGGCCAGCCCCGTTCTACTTTGTTGCAGTTCCCGAGCAGCAGAGCGCCGAAATCAAGGCATCCGAGTCGATGCTCACCTATGGCTGGGGAGTCATTCCGGTTGAGGGTCGCATCGGTAAGACCGAGTTCACAACTTCGCTCATTCCGCGCCAAGGCGTTTACCTGGTGCCGATCAAGAACATGGTGCGATTGCCCGAAAAGTTGGCTGTGGGCGACGAGGTCGAAATCTCGCTCACGTTCAAGGCTTAGAAGCGGTAGAACGCGAGCGTTAGTGCCACCGAGAACATAACGGCGGCGATGGCAAAGTCGAGCACCTTCCAGAAGATCGGCTTGGTCATCCACTTTGAAGCAGCTCGCGAACCATAACCGATGGCACTAAACCAAACCAGCGAGGCGAACATTGCTCCCGCGCCGAACCACCACTTGTTTTCGTCGAACTGGTTGGCCACACTGCCGACCAGAATCACGGTGTCGAGATAGACGTGTGGGTTGAGCAAGGTGAAGCCGAGAACGCTCAGAATCACGGTTTTGAGCGACGCGCTTTGGCCGGTTCCCGCTTCGAGCGACTGAGTTTTGAGCGCCGAACGAATCGACCGAATACCAAACCAGGTTAGATAGGCAACACCAAACCAGCGGATGCCCTCGAGCAGCCAAGGAAGTGACGCGATTGCCGCACCGAGCCCCGCGATGCCGAACGCGATGAGTGCCGCATCGGCGATGGCGCAGATGGCCACCACGGCAAAAACGTGCTGACGAGTTAGGCCCTGGCGAATGACGAACGCGTTCTGGGCACCGATAGCGACGATCAGTGAGAGGCCGACCAGAAAGCCGGGCAGAATGGCGAACATTCGGCTAGCCTAGCGTGCGGCGGACTTAGGCGAGCTGGCGACCATCCTCAAAGTTCTCGAGGCGATCTTTAGGGCAAAAGATGTCGGTGGCGCCTCCTAGATTGACTTTCATGAAGTTAGACAACCAAAAACGATCGGGGAACACCGTGAAAAGATTTTTTGCAATCGTCACTACTGCAGCACTTTTGACCTTTCTTTCACCCGCGCCCATAGCAACTGCAGACTCAAGCATCTGCCACTTTGTCGCAATGTCTTATTCCGGTTGGCCAGGAGGGGGAAGCATAGATAGTGGCATTTCGGTTGGCATGACAAGGCAGATGAAAACCTTCGAGCCAAACAAGACGAATTTTGCCTGCGTCAGTTACGAAAACACAATGGTCGGCACCGTACGCGAGTCGGTAGCGTCCATGGGTGAATTCTCTTGGCAGCTTTACGGAAACACGATCCCAGAGCAGACCGAGTGTTCTGTTGACGTCAGCGTCAATGGCAGGCACTGGTTCAGCGCTGATGCAGAGCGCTTCGGTGTGATGTGGCTGGTGAGAAAAACCTATGATGCCGAACTCGAAGACAGCCTAAAGCCTCTGCTCACGCGAGGAGTAAACGAGTTATCCTCGCAATCCGATTGTGCAGAATTCACATACGGCAATGCCTCGCTGACAGCGACGATCAACGTATTGCAAGATTCCTATGGCGAATTTGGCGGCGTTAGCATCAACGACGGCGATGACTTCACAAACAGCACTGCTGTGAACCTAAATCTGTCGTTCGACGGCATCGTTGCACAGGTGGCAGTGTCAAATGACGGTGGTTTTTCAAAGAGCCAAACCCAAATTTTTGATTACAAGGACAACACGATTGCCTGGAACCTGCGAGCTAGCACATCTAAGTTGCCGCGCAAGGTTTACATTCGCTACCGTCTATTCGCCGATGCTAATGACTCAACCCTTGGGCGGTGGGAAAAACAGGTTTACTCCGATGACATTATCCTCGACGAGGCCGCCCCAGTAATCACGGGAATGCGAGTGAGCTCCACAACCAGCCGCGCAACTACTGTCTTAGATCAGGTGAGCAAGGCTCGCACAAAAGTGAAAGCAATCACGATTACGGCCAAAGACGATCGGTCAGGTGTGGCTGGGCTAGATTTCACAGCGCAACCGGGAACAGGAAAGATAGTCAAGGCTTCCTATGGCTCTACAATCAAACTGGCGCTCACCAATTCGAGAAACACTGTTTATGTTCGAGTGGTTGACGCGGTTGGCAACACAAGCTCGTGGAAAGCTTTGTCTACCAAATAACAGGTCGAAAGCATTTTCAATCCAGGGTCAATCTCGGTCTAGTAATCTGCGGCTTAAGTGAAAAAGCCCGGCTCTCGTGAGAAGAAACCGGGCTTTCGTGCACCCCCTGGGACTTGAACCCAGAACCCACTGATTAAGAGTCAGTTGCTCTGCCGATTGAGCTAGAGGTGCGTGTTGCGACAGGCGCAACGAGACACAACATTACCAGCATCCGTGCCCGCTCAGCAACCCCGATAGGGCAGTTCTCGCCAGTGGCGAACGCGCCAGCACAGGTTCACCTTCGACCGCTAGAGTGCTTCTAGAGAGATACCGAACTTATGTGCACAGGAGCGGCTAAATGGATGAGTTTCGTCTTGTAGAAGGCGACCGAGCACCCGAGTTTTCGCTGCAAAACCAAGACGGTAAGAAGGTCAAACTAAGCGATTACGCTGGCCGCGGTCTCATTGTGTTCTTCTTTCCGGCTGCCTCTTCGCCAGGCTGCACCAAAGAGGCATCAGACTTCAACGACAACATCGCCGACCTGCGCGCAGCGGGCTATGAACTCGTGGGAATCTCTCCAGACCCGGTCGACAAACTCAAGCGCTTCTGGTTGAACCAAGAACTCGACTTCAACCTCTTCAGTGACACCGACCTAGCCGTTCATAAGTCGTTTGGTTCTTATGGCGAGAAGAATCTCTATGGCCGCATTTACCGCGGCGTAATGAGATCGACCATTGTGATTGACGGCAGCGGCAAGGTTGCACTGGCGCTCTACAACGTCAAGGCAACCGGCCACGTTCAAATGTTGCGACGCAAGCTTTCGATCTAGTCGAACTTTTTATTCAGCAATTCGCCGACAGGCTTGCTTAGCAGCAGAGAAATCACAAACACCCCTGGAATGGTCAGCCCGAGGGCCACGAGCGCGTTCGCGTTCTCACCCGAGGTTGAACCAAAAGCAATCGACAGGGGAATCATCTGGGCGAACATGGCTGGGGTTCTGGTGGTCGCTTTTTGGGTAATGAGGCCGACTCCGAGCGAAATGAACCAGATGGCTGCCAGCGCGGTAAAGCCGGCCAGCGCCGCCAATGTCGGAAAAAGACGTGCCTGCCCGGTGATTATGCCGAAGACAAAGTAGCCCGCGCCTGCCAGTAGTGCTGCAGCTTCAACGAATAGCGTGATGGCGGCCGCTCTGAGCTGCCAAATCGATGAATATCGAGCCAAAATTATGCCTTTCGCGCAAATTGGGTATTGCCAAAGCGTGAGCGTTGTGAAAACATATGGGTAGGAAAAGTTCGCTTTTTGAACGCTCTACTAGCGTAAATCACCCGAGATTTGATGGTGACAAGCAACCCTCCTCGAACTGGCAAAGATGCCTCAATTTTTGCCCCGACTACAACTGAAGGACTAAGCATGGACATGCAGTGGCTCAACGAAGCACGTTGCCTCACCGAAGACCCAGAACTCTTCTTTCCGGTAGGTAACACGGGCCCTGCAGCCGAGCAGATCGAACAGGCTAAGTCGGTTTGCCGCGAGTGCACAGTTTCTAGCAGCTGTCTCGAATACGCCATCAAAGAAAACCAGGATTCTGGTGTTTGGGGCGGCCTAAGCGAAGACGAGCGCAAGTCGCTCAAGCGCAAATACGCTCGCGCACGTCGCGCTGGCTAAATCGGAAGCTCGATAACCACTCTGGTTCCACCCTCGTGAGGCGAGAACCACTTGATGCTCCCACGAAGTTCGCCTTCGACGAGCGTGCGAATAATCTGGGTTCCTAATCCCTCACCCAAAATGCCGTCTTTGAGACCTTTTCCGTTGTCAGAAATGGTGATGCTCAACTTCTTAGGCTTACGTTCGGCATTCACGTGAACCACGCCACTTCTGCCTTCAAGCCCGTGTTCAACGGCGTTGGTCACAATCTCGGTGAGGGCAACGGCCAAAGGAGTGGCTATCTCACCCTTTAGTTGCCCAAACTTACCGTCGAGCAAGTTGCGTACCGACGTGCCGTGGCTGGCCGCAACTTCTGAAGCCAACATCATCACGCGATCGAACACCTCGTCAAAGTTGACGTCTTGGGTCAGGCCCGCAGAAAGGGTGTCGTGCACGAGGGCAATCGCCGAAACGCGTCGCATGGCTTGTTCCAGCGACTCTTTAGCCTCTGGGCTATCGCTTCTACGAGACTGGATGCGCAGCAGCGAGGCGACCGTCTGCAGATTGTTCTTCACCCGGTGGTGAATCTCGCGGATCGTCGCATCCTTGGTGATAAGTTCACGCTCTTGGCGGCGCAACTCGGTGACGTCGCGACAGAGCACGATGGCTCCGTAGCGTTCACCGTTGCGACGAAGCGGGACGGCTCGAACCGATAGCGTGAGATTTCTTGATGCCAAGTCGCTTCGCCAGGGCGCGCGGCCAGTCAGAACTAGGGCGAGATCTTCGTCGGTTCGGAGCTTGAGCTTCAAGGCCAGGCTCACCGATTCGGCCAACGACTTAGCCACCAGCTCACCGCTGACCCCGAGACGGTTGAATGCCGAAAGCGCGTTTGGCGATGCGAACTGCACGACGCCCTCGGCATCGAGCTTGATCAGACCGTCGTTCACACGAGGAGCACCACGATTTGGACCCGTGTGGTTATCGCGCTCGGGGTATGAGCCGTCAGAGATCATCGAAAGCAAAGCGTTGCCACAATCGCGGTAGTTGATTTGCAGCTTTGATGGCTCGCGACTCTCGCTCACGTTGTTGTGAATGGTGACCACGGCGATGGCTTGCGATGAAACTTCTTGTGATTTAGAGCTTTGTGGGCGGCGAACCGGAACCGCTGCGAAACGAACCTGGACACCATCGAACGAGTCTGCCCCTGTGAGTGTGGTTTCGGAACCAGTCGCGAAAGCCTTCTTGATCTGAGCATCCCAGGGTTTTCTAGGCGCCTCACCGCTGATGTCACGATAGAAAATCGTCGCAGCACTAGATGGTCGGGCGTGAGCTACGGCGATGAACTCCCCCGCCTGATTTGGCACCCAGAGCACGAGGTCGGCGAAGGTCATGTCGGCAACAATTTGCCAGTCGGCTACGAGCAGGTGAAACCAATCCATGTCACCGTTCGAAACGGCTCCATGCTTCTTGATTAGTTCGCTGAGCGTAGACACGTTTCGAGTTTAGAGCCCCAGCACTTTGTCTGTGAGCGCTTGCATGTCGGTCTTGTATGCCGAGCGTTTGCGCATCGTTGCTTTCAGGGATGCGCGGGCAACGAGCAACTCGAAGACGTCGTGGTCTTCGCGCAATGTCATCGGTGCTGCCATCTTGGTGAGCTCGACGAATGCGGCCGACTCCGGCGGGTGTGGCTTATTGCCGTCGACCCGATTGAAGACCACATGAATTGATTCGCTGTCTGGGCGCAGGGTCTGCAATTCGTGAATCTCTCGAAGCAGGCGAGAAAGTGAAAGTGGATTGGCGTTTGCCAGAGCGACAAGCGAATCGGCTTCGGCGAGGATGCCTCGCGCCACAGCATTGGCGGCAAGCAGTTTATGCGCGCTCGCGTGCAGGTCGCACACAATCAGGTCTACAAAAGGTGCGAAGTCTTTCAACAGGCCGCCTACCAACCGAGGCTCGATTTCTGGCCAGCGCTCTGGCCTCGAAAGCCCGGCGATGACTCGAAAGCCATTGGGTAAACCAGAGAAATGAGGCGCAAACTCTCGCAAGAACGCCTCGTCGACCGTGGGGGCGATTTGGTGGTGATGCAGCACGGTTGAAAGCGATGGCAGCTCTTGGCCGGCGTTCAACAGTGCTACCGAGGGGGCGACGAAGTCGAGATCAATAACCAGAACCCTCATTTTTTGGGCAGCGCAGGCGGCCAAATTTAGTGCCGTGCTGGTGCGGCCAACCGACCCAGGCGCTGACCAAAATGCCACGAGT
>CAIZQQ010000005.1 GCA_903935175.1 uncultured Micrococcales bacterium | reverse complement strand
CCTGTCTGCACGTAATTCGTGTGTATTCGCCCATCGGCGGCGATCGATTTGTTCAGAACTTCGACCATCTGGCGAATCTTGGTGACTTCACGGTGTTTTAGCAGAGCCTCTAAGAACGGATGCTCGGTCTCCTCGAACAGCGTATTTAGGGCCTCAGCGTTGGTTGAGAATCCGGTTTTGATCTTTTTGTTCCCGACCATGCCGAGGTCTTCGAATAAAACTGTTTGCAGTTGTTTGGGTGAGGCTAAATTGATCTCTTTGCCAATCAAGGCAAAGCAAGCCAACTCGGCTTCGCGAATCTCGATGGCAAGTTTCTCTAGCAGGCTCGTGAGCAGTGCTTGATTGACCTGTACTCCGAGGCCTTCCATGGTCGCCAAAACTCGACTGGAGGGCCTCTCAATGGTTTCGTAAACCGAGAGCATTTCTTGTTGCTCTATTGCCGCACCGAGCTTTTGTGCAAGCAGCATGGTCAGCCAGGCATTCAACGAACAATCGACCGAATCGTCTGGAATCAACTGATTCGCATCTGAACGTTTAACCACAACACCGAGATGCTCAGCTGCCAAATCGTCTATGGCATAACTCCGGCGAACGGGGTCAATTAGATAGGCCTCGAGTAAAGGGTCATCGACGACAGCGCTGAGCGTCAACCCTTGTTGCAAAAGCGATTTCTCGATGTCTTTCGCTCCGAAGATTGTTGCGCTCTGAAGTTTTGCGAGCCACTGGTGAGCCTGTTCGATCTCGCTTGCTGTTATAGGGCAGTACCTGCGCTCTGTCGCTGTTGCAGCCCCGATTGCCAGAATGCGACTGTCGGTGAGCTCAAAAGCAAGTGCGCACTCATGCGCGTCAACAAAAGCAACGAAATCAGACCACGAAATGGTTTTGGATTCCGGCTGGCTTGGAACGTCGAATATTGTTGGCTCAGCCTCTGGCGTGCTCGAAACGCTTGGCTCATCGACACTCGTGCCAGGTTGTTCTGAAGCCTTGATTCCTCTGAGTCGAAGAACGCGTTCGGTTAGAGTCCGGAATTGCAAGTTCGAAAAGACCCGCTTCACTTCATCCTGGTTCACGCCCTCGATCTTCAGGTCATCCAGGGTGAGTGGCAACTCAAGGTCGCGCACGAGCCGGTTTAGTCGACGGTTACGGATAGCTTCTTGCTTGTGTTCCCTTAGGCTTTCGCCTACTTTTCCGCCGAATGAATCAACCGAGTCGAGTATCGCTTCGAGCGTGTGGTGTTCCTGTAGCCACTTTGCGGCTGTCTTGGGCCCAACTCCGGGAATCCCCGGGAGGTTGTCGGAGCTCTCGCCTACAAGCGCTGCAAGGTCTGAGTACTGGTTGGCGTGGACACCGTATTTTGCGTAGACGGCCTCGTCGTTCATCCGTGCCAGGTTCATGACACCTTTTACGGGATAGAGAATTGTCGTGCTCTCAGAAATTAGCTGAAATGTGTCGCGATCTCCAGAGACGATAAAAACCTCAAAGCCATTGTCGTCACCCATTTTTGAAAGTGTCGCAATTACATCATCGGCTTCGTAGTTGACCTTCGTTACCGTGACAATGTTCATCGCAGCCAAGGCCTCGGTGAGAAGTTCAGTCTGCCCGTTGAACTCAGGCGGCGTTTCGCCTCGTGTGCCTTTGTAGGCCGGGTACTCGTCGGTTCGGAATGATGATCGTGAGAGGTCGAAAGCTACGGCCATGTGCGTAGGCTGTTCTGCTTGCAAGATGTTTAGCATCATCGAGATGAATCCGTGCACCGCGTTGGTGTGCTGCCCTGATGAAGTTTTGAATGAGTCTGGGCTGAGTGCGTAGAACGCCCTAAACGCTAGAGAATGCCCATCAATGAGCAGCAAGGTAGGCTTGGCAACAGCGTTCATAACGCAAGCCTAACCGTCATTCACACGCTAACTACGGAGCAAGATGTCTGAGATGAGTGCCAAATTGTCACCAGCAGCTGCTGAGCTGATCAAAGAGCGCGGTTTGGGCGAGCTAGCCGACCGAATGGGTATAACGCTTATTGAACTTAGCGCCGAGCGAGCTGTGGCCACTATGCCGGTTGAGGGAAACAGACAGCCTCTCGGCCTATTGCACGGCGGCGCCTATGTTGTTCTGGCCGAGACGCTCGGTTCATTTGCTGCCAATGTTTGGGGCCAGCCGTTGGCTAAGTTCGCAGTTGGGATCGAGATAAACGCCTCGCACACGAAATCGGCCACCGAAGGCCTTGTGACGGCAACTTGCAGTGCTATCAGCCTCGGTAAGACGATCACCCTTCATGAAATTGCTGTGACCGACGCCTCGGGAGCCAGACTGTCAACAATCCGAATCACTAATCTTCTGCGGGATCGTCGCGCAGAGCAATAGCTTTTGGCTACGCTTCTTCGGTTTTCGGCTTGTCTTGCAGTTGCTCTATGACGGTT
>CAIZQQ010000004.1 GCA_903935175.1 uncultured Micrococcales bacterium | reverse complement strand
TAGCCAAGAAAAACCTTTAACTGGCGGGGTAGTTAGCCCAGAATCGCCTTGCGCAGGGTGTCGAGACCCAGTGCGCCGAGGTTCAGAGCATCGCGGTGGAAGTCCTTGATGTTCCAGCTGTCTCCAGCCTTAGCCTTTGCCTCGTCGCGAATCTGCTCCCAGATGCGCTGACCGATCTTGTAGCTCGGAGCCTGCCCTGGCCAACCGAAGTAGCGGTGCACCTCGAAGTTGATGAACTCAGCCGACATGTTTACGTTTTCGCTCATGAAGGCAACCGCATAGTCGAAGTCCCACTTGCCGGTGCCGTCGAGTCGAGGCTTGCCAAGGTGAACGGCTAGGTCGAGAACTACTCGGGCCGCGCGCATGCGCTGGCCGTCGAGCATGCCTAGGCGGTCACCCGGGTCGTTCAAGAAGCCAAGGTCTTGCATCAGGCGTTCGGCGTATAGCGCCCAACCCTCGCCGTGACCCGAGCACCAGTTAGCCATGCGGCGCCAGTCGTTCAGTTCACCGCGGTTGTAAACCTGGGTGGCAACCTGAAGGTGGTGCCCAGGAACACCTTCGTGGTAAACAGTGGTGGTTTCGCGCCAGGTGTCGAACTCGGTGACGCCGGCAGGAACCGACCACCACATGCGACCCGGACGGCTGAAGTCGTCGGTTGGGCCAGTGTAATAGATGACGCCCGAGTTGGTCGGTGCAATGCGGCACTCGAGGGTGCGTAGCTTCTCTGGAATGTCAAAGTGGGTTGCGCCCAACTTCTCGATTGCCTCGTCGCTGAGTCGCTGCATCCACGCCTGAAGCTCTTCGGTGCTGTGCAGCTTGCGCTTAGGGTCGTTGTTCAAAACCTCGATTGCCTCGGCAACGGTTGCACCCGGCTTGATTTCGTTGGCAACTGCCTCTTGCTCGGCTTTGACTCGGGCGAGTTCTTCGATACCCCACTGGTAGGTTTCTTCGAGGTCGATCTTGGCACCCAAGAACTGTCGGCTTAGCAGCGCGTAGCGCTCGTGACCGATTGCATCAACGGTGGTGGCAACCGGCGCTAGCTCGTCGCGCAAAAAGTTCTGCAATTTCGCATATGCGGCTGTGGCAATCTTGCTTGCTTCAACCAGACTTTCGCGAAGTGAGTCAGAAAGTTCAACACCATCGGCCTTGCCGAACTTGGTGAAGAACCCGTTTTCACCGGTGATGTTGTTCAAGTCGTTGACCACCCAGTTCACCTGGCGAATAGCCGGGGTTTCGTTGTCGGCGATGCCAACTCGCAAAGTCTCGATGTAGCCGTCGACAGCGCCTTCAACCGCACGCAAGCGCTTGTTCAGGTTTGCCCAGTCGGCCTCGGTAGCGACCGGCGAAAGGTCGAAAATGTCGCGAATGCCCTGAGCCGGCGAAGCTAGAACGTCTAGGTTGCGCTTCCACAATCCGGTTTCGTGCAGTTCGATGCCGAGCTTTAGGCTGGCGGCCAAAGCGTCTTTCGATACCTCGTCGATTGCGTCGACTGGTTCGAGGGCCTCTAGTTTGGCGAGCAATTCTTTTTCGAGCTCGTAGTAGTGCTGAATTGCTGCTGGAGAGTTGTCGTCGAGCTTGTCTTCACCACCGGCGAATCCGGCGTAGGTTGCGAACGAAGGGCTAAGTTCTGCCAGCTTCACCACCCAGGCGTTAGAAAGTTCATCGATCTTTGATGGCTGACGCGTCATTGCATGTCCTTAGGTTTCAAAGGGGAGCTCAAAAGAGCAGTGCCACTAATCTATGCGAGATTTTGGGTCGATGCGAAACGATTTTCTCGGATGCCCTGCAGGCGTTAGAGACCGCGGCGAAGTGATGCGCGCCACTGCCCGGCGCCGGGGGTAACCTGCCCACGCAACATCGACGCGTTCAAATGCCATGCCGACACATTGCCCGCTGTCGCCGCGTGCTTGGCGGCTTCGAGTTCGGCCGCGGCAACGGCAGCTTGAACCACCGCGATAGCGGCGGCCAACTCTTCGTCGGTTGGGTTTCCGCGAACTACAGAAAACTCGGCTGGGCTCGTCATTACAGCGGAATGTTTCCGTGCTTCTTCGGAGGCAGGCTGGCACGCTTGGTGCGCAGGGCACGCAGCGCTTTGATCACGTGGATGCGAGTTGCCGAAGGTTCGATGATGCCGTCTAGTTCACCGCGCTCGGCTGCCAAGAACGGGCTGGCAACGTTGTAGGTGTATTCGGCGGCAAGCTTTGCGCGCACCGCGGCGACATCCTCGCCCGCTTCTTCGGCAGCCTTGATCTTGTCGCGAAACAGAATGTTGACCGCTCCCTGACCACCCATAACCGCAATCTCGGCGGTTGGCCAAGCCAAGTTGATGTCGGCACCGAGCTGCTTCGACCCCATCACGATGTAAGCGCCACCGTAAGCCTTGCGGGTGATGATGGTCACCAGCGGCACGGTTGCCTCGGCGTATGCATAAAGCAACTTCGCACCGCGGCGAATCACGCCGGCCCACTCCTGGTCGGTGCCGGGCAGGTAGCCGGGAACGTCGACGAGGGTGAGAATC
>CAIZQQ010000003.1 GCA_903935175.1 uncultured Micrococcales bacterium | reverse complement strand
CCGAGTGGCCCCTGCTCGTCTTCGACGAAGCCTCCGCCCACCGAGTAATAGACGCGTTCGCAAATGGTGTTACCCGCGCCATCTTGAGCGATGAATCTCATGGCATTGGAGTGTTTCGGCAAGCGAGCTCTCGATTGAAGCTCAAAGTCGTCAAGTTTGAAATCTAGGATGCTCGGCGTCACCCCGCGCACAAACTCGGGGTCGCACTGCTCGGGTGTTTGGTTTGCGAGACCGGCGATAATCGCATGGGTCGTGCCGTGGCCGGGGCCTGTGGCAGCTAGCGATCCGTAGAGTGTGACGGTTACCTTGGCCACGCTTTGGCGCAGGCCACTGCCCTGGAGTTCGTCGTTGAACGCTTTCGCCGCCCGCATCGGACCAACCGTGTGTGAACTCGATGGGCCAATGCCGATGGTGAATAAATCCAGAGCCGAAATGAATTCGGTCATGTCTTCAGACTAATCGCAGATTAGCCAGAACAGGTGGTCGTGCCCGCGTTGGTTCCGCGCCAGTCTGGCTCGTTAGGGTCAGTGCTTGGTGCCGGGCTTGAACCTGGAGAAGCGCTGGTCGAAGGCTTTGGGCTGGCCGAGTTGTCTGGGTCAACGACCGCACCCGAACCGGTGTTGGCCTCTTTGATGATGATTGGCTCGTCTTTTTGCAATTTCGCAAACAGAATGTTGGCCTGCTCATAAACCGGGGCGACTCGACCCGAGTAAGGAGCCGGTAGCCCGCCACGAGAAGGAACCTGCAAGAAAGTCATTTTCTCAAGCTCAACGTCTTTGAGTGCAGATGCGATCGCAACCATGGTGTTTAGGTCGGTCAAGCTGCTCGAAAGCGTCATGTTACGGGCCGCTGCGTTTGCCAACGAGTAAAGGTAAACCGGGTTGGTCAAAACCCCAGCGCTTCGAACTTTGCGAACCAACGAGGTCAAGAACACCTGCTGGTTGCTGATGCGACTCAGGTCAGAGCCATCGCCGACACCGTGTCTGGTGCGCAAGAACTGCAGAGCCGAGCGCCCCTGAAGAACGTGCTTGCCTGGCTTGAGGTAGGTAGAGGTGTATTTATCGTTGATCTCTTTCGCAACGCAAACCTCTACACCGCCGATGGCGTTCGACATTTCGATTACACCCTTGAAGTCGATCATGGCGAGGTAAGGAATGGTGAGGCCGGTTAGTTTCTGCACGGTCAGGAGCGTGCATCCGGGCCCGCCGTTAGCAATGGTGGCGTTGATTTGACCAAGGCTCTGGGGCAGGTAACCTGGGCCACCGCTGGTGCTCGGGCAAGCAGGCCAAGGAACAAGCAAGTCGCGCGGGAACGAGACGGCCGATGCGTTTTTACGGTCGGCCGAAATGTGCAAAAGAATGATTACGTCGGCCAGCACCGAGGTGTCGTTACCGAAGCCTTCGCCCTGGCCGGCTCTGGTATCAGAACCGATGACCAAAATGTTGATCGGGCCCTTGAGGTCTTCGCCGGTTGGAGCCTGAAAGGCGTTGCCGTCTGCGTCTACTAGCTGAATGCCGTTGGCGTTGAACTGATTTGAGACATCCCAGGCGACTAGTCCCACTACCGCGATCGATGCGCCTAGCACTGCCGCCACACCCTTGAAGAACAAGCCCCAGATGGCCGAGCCGAGACCCTGCACAGGAACCTTGCCATGGCGCGCATAAGCACGGCGACGGTCAACGCGTCTAGCGCGACCTACCTTTTGCTTTTCTTGCTTCTCAGCCATTTGGTCCTAAAACTTCACCTAGTAAAGAGAATGCCCTCAAAACCTGAGAGAACTCTGGCAACTCCGTCGTCTTCGACCGACGAAGTGATGATCGAAGCAGCAGCTTTGACCTCTTCTGGCCCTTGGCCCATGGCGAAACCGATGCCGCCACCAGCTTGAGCCCACTCGAACATGTTGATGTCATTGCGGCCATCACCGATGGCAATAACTTGGTCTGCCTTGATGCCGTGCTGCAGACGAATCTTCTCGAGAGCGCTCGACTTGGTGACGCCAAGAGGCGAAATATCGAGCCAAGCGGTGTAGCCAATCGCATAAGAAACGGTGTGCAAGCCAATTCGAGCAACCACATCGAGAAATTCTTCGACTTCTTGCTCAGGGCTGAGCACGACCACGCGGCTGACCTGGTGCTTCACCAGTTCGTCGAGCGGCGTTTCGATGTTGTTGTCACCAAGCGCATATGCCGGAAAGTGGCGGTGGAACAGGTAAGAACCGTCAGCCTTCTCAACCGCAAAGTGCGCGTTTGGTAGCGACTCGATGAGCTGGCCGAGCACTGCGGCCGGGTCGAAAGTGATTACCTCAACAGGGTTGAAACCTCTATCGTGGTGATCGCCCAACTCAATCGTCACGGCACCATTGGATGCAACCGCCAAACCTTCGCCGATGCCGACATCCTTGATTACCGGAAAGGCGTTAGACGCTGAGCGACCGGTGGCAACCACAACCAAGTGGCCCAGGGCACGAACACGCTGAACCTGCTCGACAACGGCAGGCGAAAGATAGCCATTGTCGTGAACCAGCGTGCCATCGATGTCGATAGCAATTAGCCAGCGTTCGTCAGGGTGTTTTACCGCCATGGTCTTAGGCGCGCACCTTCGGGGTGATGAACTCGGTTCCGCCAAGATAAGGGCGAAGTGCAACTGGGATGCGCACCGAACCATCGGCCTGCTGGTGGTTCTCGAGAATGGCAACGAGCCAGCGAGTGGTGGCAAGGGTTCCGTTGAGGGTTGCCAGTGTTGCGGTCTTGCCCTCGTCGCGACGGTAGCGCACGTTCAGGCGACGAGCCTGAAAAGTGGTGCAGTTCGAGGTTGAAGTAAGTTCGCGGTAGGTGCCCTGAGTCGGCACCCACGCTTCGGCGTCGAACTTGCGAGCAGCGCTCGAGCCCAAGTCGCCGGCTGCGGTGTCGATCACGCGGTAAGGCAGTTCGCACTTTTGCAACATCTCTTCTTGCCAAGCCAACAGGCGAGCGTGCTCGGCCTCGGCGTCGGCCGGGTCGCAGTAAGAGAACATTTCAAGCTTGTTGAACTGGTGCACGCGCAGGATTCCGCGGGTGTCACGGCCGTGGCTGCCGGCTTCGCGACGGTAGCAGGTGCTCCAGCCCGCGTAGCGAACCGGCCCTTCGCTAAGGTCAACGATCTCGTCGCGGTGGTAACCCGCAAGAGCAACCTCACTGGTGCCGGTTAGGTAAAGCTCGTCGGCCGGTAGGTAATAAATCTCATCTGCGTGCGAGCCCAAGAAGCCGGTGCCGGCCATGATTTCTGGGCGAACCAGAGTCGGGGTGATTAGCGCGGTGAAACCTGCGTTGGCAGCCTGGTCTAGGGCCATGTTCATCAGAGCCAACTCGAGGCGAGCGCCCCAACCCTTTAGAAAGTAGAAACGGCTGCCCGAAATCTTGGCACCGCGTTCGATGTCGATGACATCTAGCAATTCACCGAGTGCAACGTGGTCACGTGCCTCGAAGTCAAATGCCGGCTTGGTGCCCACTTCACGAAGAACCACGTAGTCGTCTTCGCCACCGGTCGGCACACCATCAGCAACAACGTTCTCAATCTTCCAGAGCACTTCATCAAGTGCAGTCTGAGCTTCGGCGGCGGCAGCATCAGCGGCCTTCACACGAGCCGAAAGCTCCTGCATGCTGGCAACTAGCGCGGCCTTTTCTTCTTTAGGCGCGGCGGCAACCAACTTGCTGGCAGCGTTTTGTTCGGCACGCAGGTTCTCGAATTCGAGCAGGGCCTTGCGCCACGCGACATCCGCGTTCGCAGCTTGGTCAACGAGCGACTCATCGGCCCCGCGAGCGCGCTGCGAAGCCTTGATGGCGTCTGGGTTTTCTCTAAGAAGAGCTGGGTCAATCACGAAACAAGCCTAACTTTTATTCGGCAATTATTTGCCGGCCCGCAAATTCTTGAGCCAACCTTCGGCAGAGTCGAAGGCGATGTTCTCGTTGTTGCCCTCGTGCTGCGACTTTTGCTTGTCGGCGCGAGCATAAGAGCCGAGGTAGGTCACCTTTGGGCTGAATCGGTGCAAGCCCATCAGCGCTTCGGCCACTGCCGAGTCGTCGATGTGGCCCTGAACGTCGATGTTGAAGCGGTAACGGCCTAGGCGGTCACCGATCGGGCGCGATTCGATGCGGCTCAGGTTCACACCGCGCGCAGCAAACTGCTCAAGCATCTCGAGCAGCGCACCTGGGCGGTCGCTCGGCAACTCGACAATCACCGAAGTCTTGTCGCGGCCGGTTCGAGCCGGAGCCTTCGCCGCCTGACCGATCTCGATAAAGCGGGTCTGCGCGTTCTTGTTGTCGCCAATCGAACGAGCCAGGGTCACCAGCTTGTAGTGGTTTCCGATGGTCGGCGCGGCAATCGCGGCGTCGGCGTAGTCAGAGTTCAGTAGAGCGGATGCTGCCGCCGCAGTCGACGTGGCGGGCAAGTGTGCGTGCTGCGGTAGGTTGGCCGCGAGCCAACCTCGGCACTGTGCATAGGCAACCGGGTGGGTGGCGATGGTTCGAACATCCGCTAGTTTCGTGCCGGGGCGAGCAACCAGGTTGAACGTGACCGGAACCAGGTATTCGCCGAAGATTCGAATGTTTTCAGAGTTGGCGAGCGCGTCGAGAGTTGCCGAAACGCCGCCCTCGATTGAGTTTTCCACCGGCACGATGGCTCGGGTCGCCGCACCGGTGAGCACGTCGTCGATTGCCTCGGTCACCGAAGAAACCGGCTTGTGAACGGCACCCTTGGCGGCCTTCACCTGGGCGAGGGCAAGCTCGGTAAACGTACCCACTGGACCCAAGAATGAGTAGACCTTTTTTGAACCATTACGCGAAGAAGATGCCATAGGTAAAGGGTAGCGACCAAAATGGTTCTATGAGTGAACGAGCTGGCCAACTAGCAGGCCCACAAGATCTAGTCGACGTCGAGAAGTTGCTGACTGCCTACGCCGACATTCACCCCGATGTGAGCAACCCCGAGCAGAAGGTTGTCTTCGGCACCAGCGGTCACCGCGGCGCAGCCCTGGCCGCCTCGTTCAACGAAGACCACATCGCGGCCATCACTCAGGCAATCGTCGAATACCGCGCTTCGGTTGGCATTCGCGGGCCGATCTATGTTGGCAAAGATACCCACGCGCTCAGCGGCCCGGCCGAGATCACCTGTCTCGAGGTTCTGGCCGGTAACGGCATAGTGGCACTAACCGATTCAGAGGGCGGATACACGCCTACCCCTGCCGTCTCGGTTGCGATCATCAATCACAACGCCGACCTCGACGCCGGCGATTCGGCCCGCGCCGACGGCATCGTCATCACCCCGAGCCACAACCCGCCGGCCGAAGGTGGAATCAAGTACAACCCGCCGCACGGTGGCCCGGCCGACTCCGACGCAACCAACGTGATCGCCGCGCGAGCCAACGAGCTAATCGCCGCGGGCCTTCGCGAGGTAAAGCGCGCCAAACCTGCACCGCAACCGTTCGACTTCCGCGACAACTACATTTCGCAGCTCGGCAGCGTGCTCAACCTCGAGGCCATCGCCGGTTCGAGTGTGAGCATCGGGGCCGATCCGATGGGCGGAGCATCCGTGCATTATTGGGGCGAGATCGGCGAGCGCTACGGCCTGAACCTCACCGTGATCAACCCGAACGTCGACTTTCAATTCGGCTTTATGCCCCTCGACTGGGACGCCAAGATTCGCATGGACTGCTCGAGCCCGTATGCGATGGCCTCGCTGATTGCCGACCGCGACCGCTTCGACATTTCGACTGGTAACGACGCCGACGCCGACCGCCACGGAATCGTGACCCGCGACCACGGCCTGATGAACCCGAACCACTTCTTGGCCGCATCGATCGACTACCTCTACCGCAACCGCCCGCAGTGGCGTGCCGATGCAGCCGTGGGTAAGACCATGGTTTCGTCGTCGATCATCAACCGCGTGGTTGCCGACCTCGGCCGCAAGCTCATCGAGGTGCCGGTTGGCTTCAAGTGGTTTGTGCCTGGGCTGATCGACGGTTCGGTTGCCTTCGGTGGCGAAGAGTCGGCCGGCGCATCGTTCTTGCGCAAAGACGGCACCGCCTGGTCGACCGATAAAGACGGGCTGATTCTGGCCCTGCTCGCCGCCGAAATCACCGCGGTCACCGGCCTCACCCCGAGCCAGCAATACGCCAAGCTAACCGACCGGTTCGGTTCGTCGGTCTACGAGCGCATCGACGCCCCGGCCACGGTCGAGCAAAAGTCTCGCCTCGGCAAATTGAGCGCGGATGCTGTCACCGCGAGTTCGCTCGCCGGTGAACCGATCACGGCCATCCTCACGCACGCGCCTGGAAACGGCGCAGCACTCGGCGGCCTCAAGGTTGAGACCGAGAACGCGTGGTTCGCGGCTCGTCCTTCGGGCACCGAAAATGTCTACAAGATTTACGGCGAATCATTCAAGGGCGTCGACCACCTGCACCAAGTTCAGCAGGAGGCCAAGGCTTTGGTTGACTCGGTGCTCGGTTAGAGCATCCGCTTAGCAACTAGCGAGTGGTGACCTTCAGCTCGTTTGAGAAACCGGATGTTCCAACATCGTTGGTTGCTCGCACTCTGATTCGGTAACTGCTCTTCGAGGTGAAGCCGCTAATGGTCGCCGAAAGCGCCGTTGAGTTTGCACGCTTCACGGCAACCCAGGTGTAGCCGCCATCTTTCGAATACTCGATGACAAAGTTGCGAATTGGGCTGCCGCCAAGAGCCTGCTGTTGGTTCCATGCAACCGACACGGATGTCGCGCTTCGCGAGGTCACTCGCAAACTCGTTGGAGCCGAAGGTCGGTAACCGAGAGTAGTTACAGAAATCTGGGTTGAATACGACCCGACTCCTGTCTCGTTTACTGCCGCCACCCTGAAGAGTCGGGTTGAGCCAGATGCAAGCCCGGTTAGCTGAAGGCTCAGGTTGTTGGCAGCCTCGCGTGGAACAACCTTCCAGGTTGACCCGCCGTTGGCAGAAACCTCGACCTGGTAGTCGGTGATTGCCGCTCCACCGTTGCGGGCCGGCAAGCTCCAGGCAAGAGTCAGACTCGTCTGGCTAATCTCGAGAGCACGAAGTTGGCCTGGGGCAGAAGCCACAGTCTTTGCCGCTGTAATCGATTCGGTCAAGAACGCTCCGAGGCCGGCACGGGTGCTGGCCGCTACGCGCACCTGATAGGTAGCGCCCGGGGTCAAGCCCGAAAGCTTGAACGAAGCGGCGGTCGACTTAGCCGCGAGTGTGAGCCAGGTCAGACCATCCTTGGAATATTCGACACGGTACGAGGTCACGCTTGCTCCACCGGTATCGGCAGGTGCTAGCCACGAGAACTGGGCCGCGTTCGAGGTAGAGGTAGAGGTGAGTGATTGAGGAGCCGAGGCGAGTTCAATCAGTGTCGTTGCAGAAACCGAAACACTCGATGCACCAACGCCGATCTCATTGATTGCCGCGACTCTGAAGAGGTAGTTCTTGCCTCTGAGCAGACCGGTGACATTGAAAGACCTAGAAGGCGATGCATCGTGTGCAAGCTCGTTCCAGGTGGCTCCGGCGTTGCTCGAGAACTCAATCTTGTAATCGACAATCGGTGATCCGCCATTGCTGGCCGGCAGTGACCAACCGAGACTGAGTGAACGTAGCCCCAGGTTTGTGACGGTTAGGTTAGTCGGTGCCTTGGCCACTGTGGCCAGGGTTGTGACCGTGGTTGTCACATATTCGCCAGTGCCAGCGATGCTACTTGCAGCAACGCGAACTAGGTAGGTGGTGCCCGGTGAGGCACCGCCAACTCGGTAGCTGAGCGATGTTGACGCGGTAGCTTTCGCTGAACGCCAGGTTGCACCGTTGTCGCTTGAGACATCGACCACAAAGTTGTTGATTTGCTCGCCACCGTTGAACTCGGGCTCGGCCCAGGTGAGCTTGAAGCCGTCTTTAGTGCGCTCGGATGCGGCAAGGCCCTGCACCGCTAACGGGGCAGTTGCGCCCATGGTGCGCACCTGCAGGTTTGACCAAGCGAGGGTCATGAATGCGGTGTTTTGGCCGGCAGCACCGCCGTTCTCACCGCGCACTCTGAACCAGTAGTCGGTTGAGTTTTTCAGGTTCGAAACCGGCAGGTTGCTGGTGGTTGAATAACCGTCTTCGATTGTCTTCCAGTTGGTGCCGTCTTCAGACACTTGTATGACGTAATCGCGCAGATTCGGTGAGCCGAGACTTGCAGGTGCATCCCAGCTAAGAGTTCCGCGCCCTGCCCTGTCTTGAACTAGTTGAAGGTTGTTTGGCGCAGATGGCATGCCTGCAGGGGTTCTAAAGACATCTAGATTCGCGATCTGAACCCAACGGTTTGCAACGCGGCTGGCTATGTCGTGGCCGTAGTAGTTGCAGTCATAGCGGCCAGGTTTTGCGCCAAACGGAATCTTGGTCTTAGCCACAACATGCAAGTTCTTCGAATCGCCCGAATATTCAAAGCTTGTCTCAGAGTTTTGGTTGCCCCAGATGTTATAACGCTCATCTTGGCGATTGATGGAGATCGAAATCGGATACGAAGCGGTGTCATTACCCCAACACACAATGCTCATGTACTCCAAGCCCGTCGCATCAGTGATATCGAAAGTCATAACCACCTCGGCGGCTGAAACACCAACTTCATAGTTGGAGCGATCAAAACTGAAATTCGACACCACCGGAGCGTCATCGTCGTACGTGCCGCTCTGACGCGTTACATCTAGATTGGCGATCTGAACCCAACGGTTGGCGACTTGACTTGCCATGTCGCGGCCGTAGTAGTTGCAGTCATAACGACCAGGTTT
>CAIZQQ010000002.1 GCA_903935175.1 uncultured Micrococcales bacterium | reverse complement strand
TTGGTCCTGACTTTGAAGTCATCAATGTTGACGGCACCGACCGCCCTGCACTGCTCAAGGCCCTAGCCAATGCAGACGCTATCTTGGTTCGTTCGGCCACCCAGGTAGATGCCGAAGCGATTGCGGCCGCTCCAAAGCTCAAGGTTGTGGCTCGCGCCGGAGTCGGCCTGGACAACGTAGACATCAAGGCGGCAACCACTGCGGGTGTGATGGTAGTCAACGCGCCAACCTCGAACGTAATCTCGGCAGCCGAGTTGGCTATCGGCCACATCTTGGCCCTGGCTCGCTTCATTCCAGATGCAAACGCGTCACTAAAAGCCGGCGAGTGGAAGCGCTCGAAGTTCACCGGCATCGAGCTGTATGAAAAAACCATCGCAATCATCGGTCTCGGCCGAATCGGTAGCCTCGTTGCCGAACGCCTGCGAGGTTTCGGTGCCACTTTGATCGGCTACGACCCGTACGTGACTCCAGCGCGCGCCGAGCAGATGGGCGTCGAGCTCGTCTCGCTCGAAGATGCCATGAAGAGCGCCGATTTCATCACCATTCACATTCCAAAAACTCCTGAAACCACAGGGATGATCGGCGAAGCGCAATTCGCAATCGCCAAGCCAAACCTGCGCATCGTCAACGCCTCGCGCGGCGGCATCATCGACGAGAACGCGCTCTACGCTGCACTCAAGTCGGGCCGCATCGCTGGTGCCGGGCTCGACGTGTTCGTGCAAGAGCCGCCGACCGGCTCACCGCTTTTGGAGCTAGACAACATCATCGTGACACCTCACCTGGGAGCATCCACTGATGAGGCCCAAGAGAAGGCTGGCATCTCGGTGGCCAAGTCGGTTCGTTTGGCTCTTGCCGGCGACCTAGTGCCAGACGCCGTGAACGTAGCCGGTGGCAACATCGACGCTTCGGTCAAGCCAGGTATCTCGCTCATGGAAAACATGGGTCAGATTTTGTTCGGTCTCTCCGGTGGCAACGTTGCAGCCATCGAGGTTGAGGTGCGTGGTGAGATTGCCGCTCACGATGTGTCGGTGCTAAAGCTTGCAGGCCTCAAGGGTTTCTTCGAGAATGCCGTGACCGACCAGGTTTCGTATGTGAACGCGCCGTTGCTCGCCGAGCAGCGCGGTGTTGACGTGAAACTTGTGGTCGACTCACGCAGCGACGAATACCGTAACGTGACCAGCATCAAGGCAACCCTCGCCGACGGAACCACAGCTTCGGTTTCGGGCACTGTTATCGGCCCGAAGTTGGCGCAAAAGATTGTTGCCATCAACGGCTACGAGGTCGAGTTGGCAATGGCCGAGCACCTCGTGCTCATGGTCTACGGCGACCGCCCGGGCATCGTGGCTGTCTATGGTCAGGCATTTGCCGAAGCCGGAGTCAACATTGCGGCCATGCAGATTGCCCGCCAGCAAAAAGGTGGCAAGGCGTTGTCGGTCATTACCGTCGACTCACCTGTGCCAGCCGAAGTGCTGGAGCGTGTGCGAGTTGCAATTGAAGCCGACACCATGAAGGCGATCGAGATAACCGTTCACTAAAGTTTCGGGCTAAAGGCTTTCGGCGAACGAAACTTCGCGACCCGAGGCAATCCAGCCGTCGGTGCCGCCTTCGACTGAAACGGCGGTGAAACCCTTGCCTTCGAGAAAGTCGGCTGCCACCTGGCTTCGACGACCCGACTTGCAAATCACAAAAATCTTCTCACCCTGAGGAATCTCAAGGTAGCGGTCTGGAA
>CAIZQQ010000001.1 GCA_903935175.1 uncultured Micrococcales bacterium | reverse complement strand
TCATCGTCTTCTTCCATTTCGGTTTGTACCAGTTTCAGCATATCGCCAACCATGCTCAGTGAGCCGGTCACAACGATAGCCCCACCCTCAAACACCATGGTCTGGGCGATTTCATATGCTTCGGCTACCGATTCGGCGATCGACGTGTTTTCGGCACCGAACACGGTTGCTGCAACCTTGGCTAGCTCCTCGGCTGCTACAGCGCGCGGCGAACTGGATGCTGCGACAATGACGTGATCGAACGACTTTGCCAGCGGGGCTAACGTTGCGGCAGCGTCTTTCTCGCCAAGAACTCCGATGATGCCAATTGTCTTTGGCGCATCAAAGTGAGTAGCGAGTGCTTTGGCCAGCGACTCGGCTCCACCGGGATTGTGTGCGCCGTCGAGAATGGTCAGCGGGTCGGTGCTAACGATCTGCAAGCGCCCTGGTGAAGACATGTCGGCAACCGCGACTCGAATCACATCGTCGGGGATGGCCAGACTGCCTCCTCCCAAGAAGGCTTCGACCGACATGATGGCGGTGGCTAGATTCTCAGCCTGAAATTCTCCGTAGAGAGGCAAAAATAGGTCGCGGTACTCCCCCGCCAAACCCTGCACCGTGATCCGTTGTCCACCGGGAACAACCTCGGCCGACAAAACTTGGGCGTCTCGCCCGAGCAACTTGAAACCTGAGGCGGTAGACGCTGCCTTCGCCTCGATCACTGGCAGAGCATCCGCTGTTTGTGCGCTGCTCACCACAATCGCATCTGGCTTGATGATGCCCGATTTGGTCTTGGCAATCTCGGCGATGGTATTGCCGAGGCGGTCCATGTGATCGAGCGATACCGGTGTGAAAACCGCGACATCGCCGTCGGCAACGTTGGTGGAATCCCATTCGCCGCCCATGCCGACTTCGAGCACTAAGACGTCAACGGGTGCATCGGCAAAAACTGCGAAACCCAGAACGGCAAGCGCCTCGAAGAACGTGAGTCTGGTGTCGCCGGCTGCTACGAGTTCAGCATCGACCATGTCGAGAACCGGCTCGATGTCTTGGTAAACCTCCCAGAGCACCTGGTCTTCAACAGGTTCGCCATCGATTGCCATGCGTTCGTTGAGCTTGACCAGGTGCGGGCTGGTGAATCGACCGGTGCGAAGCCCGTGTTCACGAAGTAAGCGCTCGATGAACCGAGTGGTCGAAGTTTTTCCGTTGGTTCCGGTGATGTGAATCACGCGGTACGAACGCTGTGGGTCGCCGAGTAGCTCAACGGCTCGGCGAGTTGGCTCTAGGCGCGGGCGAAGTTTGTTCTCTGGGATGCGCGCAACCAGCGCAGCCTCTACCTCGGCGGCCTTGCGTGCCCAGTGTGCTTCGGTGCTCAAGATTTGACTACCGAAACCGCGATTAGCTGCCCGTCGCCAAGCTCGGAGCCCTCGCTTAGTTCGGCCTCGCTGGCGTCAAGTTCGAGCGCGAGCGTTTCGGCCATGACAAGTTCACGATGTGCCGCAACTGCTGCGAGCACACTCGCTGCACCTGTGACCGACAACTTGATGCGGTCGCTCACGTCTAGGCCAGCGTCTTTTCGAGCCTGCTGAATCAGACGAATAGCGTCGCGCGCCAAACCTTCTTCGGCAAGTTCGGCCGAAACCGCTCCGTCAAGAATCAAGAATCCGCCGCCGGGCAAAATGCCAATCAAGTCGGTAGGTGCTTCACCCTCTGCGCCGCCAGCAAAGTCGGCAACGAGGTCGAGCTCGTATTCGCCGGCTTCGAGCGCAACGCCATCCACGGTCACTACGCCGTCAACTTCGTTCCAGTTGCCAGCCTTAGCTGCTTGGATGACCGTCTGCACGTTCTTGCCAAGGCGAGGCCCTGCGGCTCGAGCGTTTACGTTCAAGCGCTTGGCAACTCCGAACTCGGTGGTCGAGTCAAGTGAAAGTTCAACCAGGGTCACGTTCTTGAGGTTGAGCTCTTCGCGAATGATGTCGCTGAATGGCTCTAGGTCACCTGCGTTTGCAGTCACCACGGTGAGGTTTGCCAATGGCAAACGAACGCGAAGACCTGAACCCTTGCGCAAGCTCGAGCCAACCGAGGTGAGTTCGCGAACCTGGTCCATGGCAGTTACCAGCACATCGTTCTGCGGCAGCAATGACGCGTCTGGCCAAGACTCGAGGTGAACCGAGCGTCCGCCGGTTAGCCCACGCCAGATTTCTTCGGAGATCATTGGCAGCAGCGGCGCAGCCAGACGACAGAAGATTTCGAGAACCGTGTACAGCGTGTCAAAAGCTTCGGTCGAGACATCCCAGAAGCGATCACGCGAACGCCGTACGTACCAATTGGTCATCACGTCGGCGAAGTCGCGCAAACGCGCCGCGGCCGAGTATGAATCGAAGTGGTTGAAGTCGTTTTCGAGTTCGACGATGAGGGTGCGGGTTTTGGCGAGAAGGTACTGGTCGAGCACATCGGTGCTGTCATAAGAAATCTTCGCCTCGTAGTTGCCAGCGTTGGCATAGAGCGAGAAGAAGTAATAGGTGTTCCAGAGCGGCAAGAGCACCTGGCGAACCCCTTCGCGAATGCCCTGCTCGGTGACAATCAGGTTTCCACCGCGAAGAATCGGGCT